>JAQUYQ010000013.1 GCA_028691795.1 Herbinix sp. | reverse complement strand
ATTATAACACACAACATCATAGAACACCATACAAATATGACAATAAAATAAAAAAATTTAAGCCCGAATCCCAGTAAACTCAATAGGTTCAGGCTAAACTAAGCTATATGTAACTGCAAAACAGTGGTGATGTATTATTGATAAGTAAAGTGTCAAAGACCCGCTCCAGTCCTGCAATTGAATGGCTAACAGCTGAAGATGTAATATTCAATACATGGGATGCTTTTATAAAACTTCCTTGTTCCGTAACCGTAATAAAAATCTGATAAGAATTAATAGACATAGGTTCTCCATAGATGAATTTAATTCATCTTCATGCTTAAAATAATGAACTATACTTATTTAAATTATTGTAATATACTGAATCTATAAAGTCAAGTTCTCGGGAGGTAGTTAATGAAAATAGCAATTATTGGAGCTGGCGCGATGGGATGTCTATACGGAGCATACCTATCGGCTAAAAATGAGGTTATATTAATCGATTCTTATGAGCCGCAGGTTGAGGCGATTAACACGAACGGATTAACTATGTTGGTAAACCAAACAGAAACTACTTATCCAATGAGAGCTGTTCTTAGTGGCACTGACATTGGAATAGTTGAATTGGTTATTGTATTTGTCAAATCCATATATACCTTTGAAGCGGTTGAAGCAAACCAATCTTTAATTGGCGATGATACCATCGTTATGACATTGCAAAATGGAGCAGGTAATGATCGTGATATTATGCATTTTGTAAAAAAAGAGAATATCATAATCGGTACTTCAAAACATAACAGTGTCGGAACCGGGTTAGGAAAAATTCATCATTCAGGAAGTGGCATCACTACTCTCGGAGCCATGGAACCAGGTTCCAATGTGGATGAACTTATCATAACTACGCTCAGAAATTCAGGGCTGGAAACAGAAGTATCCGATGACATTCAACGAATTATCTGGAGTAAATTATTTGTCAATATTACCATCAATACATTAACTGCTTTACTTGAAACAAAAATTGGCTATGTGAGTCAGAATAAATATGCCTGGGATTTTGCAAGACGTATTATTTACGAAGCTATCAATGTAGCCGAAGAAGATGGAACTTATTTTGATCGTCGTGAAGTTATGGAAATGGTACGCCATGTATGCGAAACAATCGGAGAAGGCTATTCATCCATGTATCAAGACAGAAAGCGAAAAGTTCGAACCGAAATTGATAAAATGAACGGAGCGATTGTAGAACAGGCAAAACTTTATGGTGTAGCAACTCCCTATAATTCGCTGGTTGTAGACTTAATTCATGCAGTTGAAGGGACTTACCTTGAACAAAATTAGAGAATAGAAACCATTCACAAAAAATCTTCGCGGTATCTCATTGCCGCGAAGATTTTTTATTTTAACCTGAAATTAATTTCAGATTTTTTATGAGAACGAATCATTAAATTGTATGATATTTAAGTTGTGGTCTGCCCACTTTACCATATTTCTATTTCATCGTGATTTTCTTCGTATTGGCAATTCGTCAATAGCTGCAAAACACTTTCTTTTACAATTACCAATATTATATTAAAAGATCTATTTTATTATTAATAAGGTCTTCCATATTGTCTTTCGGTATTCCCAATGGAATGGATAATTCACCATACAGACACTCTTCTGCTTCATGTAAATATCTTAAATCGGTACTAGCGATTTTCTTTCCGTCTAATAAGCGTTGCTTATTTTTTAAATAAAGTGTTTTAATAATTTTAACCCATTCTCTGCATTCATGTTTTTTCATAGCTTCCTTGTATATAATCTCACGCAGTTTATCATTTGATTCTTGTATCGTTTCAATATTAGGAATATCATTAATCAGATCTAATGCTTCCTCTTCTGAAAGAATTTTTCTAATTGCTTTATTCTCATTTCCTGTGGGTGTATATATTATGCTGCCTTTTGAATATACCGGCTGTAAAGTATAATACAGTATTGATTTATCTATTCCATTCATATCAGGAGTACCTATCTCAATTACTTTACAAACGCCACTATTGCCATATGCTAAATAATCATTTACTTGAAACATTTCGATATCCTCCTATTATTCTGAAATACCAATTCAACTGTTTCAATAAGTTTTAATTATATTGTATCATATAAAATTTTAAAATGTCAGTATTATTTTCTAAACAAGAAAATTTTCGTTGAAATATTTCGAATTAAGCTATCTTATGTACCAAATTTACCTTTCCCCTAGGCATTCTAATTACCTTCATCCTCGCGCAAGCATATTTTTACAAAAAGATTTGCAAAAACAGGATCAAACTGCGAGCCAGCGTTGCCTTCAACTTCTTGAATTGCTTTTTCTAACGTTCATGATGACACAGTATATATTCAGCAATCATTGCAAGCTCTGGTGTAGCCTGTGCAATACGGTAGCCTACCTTAGGATGCCTTAATCCGAACATATCTGGTTTTTTCCTTTAATTCTACTATACAGTTGCTCACATTTCGCTTCTATCAATATATCGCAATAATCCTAATTTAGTTGTTCAGCTGCTGTGGATATATTTGAATGCTGGTATTTGCTAGATAATTTATCTGTTCAGCAATATCATCAATATTTACTTGACCCTTACAAGCCGCTGCTATGACATCTCCGATCTTTGCATTTTTAGTTAATCCGATTGTTATATTAGTTTCATAATTCCATCTTGCCATGGCATAACCGGGCAAAACTTTGGCTGTTTCAATATAAGCATTGCAATAGAAATTATCATATACCTCTTTGATTCCTTTCATCTTTATCAAATCAAAGTATTGTTCGATCAAATCAATGTTATTTACCATTGGTATGGTCGTCACCAGAAGGTCCTGGGCTTTAGCCAGCTCAAGTCTCTTGGAGAAGCCTTCTTCCGAATATGTAGACATGAATTTGGCAAACTGATAAGCTTCCTCTGGGTGTTCTGTGGTCTTTGACAGAAATAAATAATCGGGAACTACGCAGGTGCGTCCTCCGGGCATGCCAATAAAGCTGATATCGTAGGAAAGTTTGGAATAGTCGTTCTGCGCCCAGGTTCCGTCAAATTTGAAGGCAATCGATCCTGCATTCCAGCCTTCCCAATCCGAGCCTCCGCCCAGAAGCTCCTTTTCACTATCATTAAGTAATGCATAAGTATACTTACCCTGATCCAACTCCTGGGTTAATCTGATTCCGTCCCGGAATTCCTGCGAATGCAGATTAAATTTACCTCCGTCCCAGGTAAACCACCCGTAATTGTCATTGGTTGCTGCCGGATACCAGTCACAAATATAACTGCTGTCACCAAGTCCGATCCGTCCTTCCTCAATAGCAGTTGCTTCCTTAACATCCCGGATAAAGGAATCCAAAGTTATCCCTGAAGTAGCGTCTGCTAATCCACTGGCTTTCAAAACATCATTATTGCAAAAGTAACCATAGAAGTAGATTCCCGAAGGAATGGCAACGATTTTCCCCTTGACATAAGTAGAAGCCTTAATTATCTCCGGGATATTGGACCAATCACTATCATATTCGACAATGTCTGATATATCCAGGCTCCAGTTATTTTCATCCGTTGTTGAAATATTACTGTACATAAATACATCGGGTAAAATATTATTCTCAGCCGAAGCAGACATAGCCTGATTATAGTCAGTTACAAAATTTTCATCAATCACAATTTTAATCTTAGGGTTCTCTTTCATGAATTCAGCGATCATTTGCCGCTCAAGACCGTTCTGCTCCACCGTCCCCAGGTTCCATGCTGCGTACCGGATTTCCACCGTGGAAGACTTACTGCAGCCGGTTAAGCCCACAAGTAGAGAAGCAGTAAGTAATAACAGTATCCTTTTCATTTGCTGCATAATTCACCACTCCATCAGTCTGTAATGACATCAATCAAGAAATTCTTGAATAATGTCCTGTATTTCTTTGATATTCTCAAATAATATGTCGACCACATCAGGGGCAAACTGTTTCCCCCGTTCTTCCATTATGTACCTGGTAACTTCCTCAAGTGGCCATTTATCCTTATAAGGTCTCTTGGAAAGCAATGCATCAAATACATCCGCTACTGCAACTATTTCACACTCTTTCGGAATCTCACCGCCCCGTAGACCTTCCGGATAGCCTTTGCCGTCATATCTCTCATGGTGATAGAGAGCAATCTTAGCAGCCATATGTAATAAAGGAAGTTGTGAATCCTTAAAGATATTATATCCAATCACGGTATGAGTCTTAATGTATTCAAATTCATCAGCATTGAGTTTGCCGGGTTTTAATAATATTGCATCGGAAATTCCGATTTTTCCAACATCATGCATGACACTTGCCCTCGAAATTAAATCAGCAAGCTCTTTATCAAAGCCAATCTTCTCCGATAGCAGTTTAGTAATATTTGATACTCTTCTTAAATGATTCGCAGTTGAATCACATCGGTTCTCAACAACTTCACTGATTCGGTATATGATCTCATTCTGTGTTTCATTAACATTCATATTTAACGTAAAGTTATCGATTGCGAGAGAGAAATTTGACAGAAATAATTTGATCAGATCAATATTGTCGTTATTCGCTTCCGTTTCAAGAATAATATAATTTTTGACCATTCGATCCGAATTCTGCTTATAGATACCGAGAAAATCACCTTCACGGATTACCAGTTCTGATTCATCAATTGTTTCAAAATATGTTATCAATTTGCACAGATCTGGAGGGCATTTCTCTAGATTCAAGGGTTCGCCTATCATGTCCTCATATTTACCGGTACCGGCTAATACCTTGCCCGAATCCATGATTTTGATAAATGCCATTCCGTCAACCGTATATTTCTCATCTCTGACATAAAAGGAATCTACATTTACATCATAAAGTGCAATGACCTGCTGCAGCATTCCGTTCAGAAATTCTGAGAATGAGTGATATGTGAATAAATCATGGGATGCGTTGATTACCCGGTGCAGACCTTCTTTATGACGATTTAAGGCTCGAATGTTCTTATGGGCTCTCAAGCACACATACATCGTGCTGATTAGTTTTTGAATCGTCAAGTCTGCTTTGCACTTATAATCATCGATCTCATAATCAACAATGATGCGTTCCTCCGGAGCTACTCCCGGTTGCCCAGTACGCAGGATAATCCGCGTAATGTTATTTTTCATAACCTCACGCATATATTTCACGACCTTCAAACCAGAATCATCTTCTTCCATAACGACATCAAGTAAAATGATAGCGACATCTCTATGATTTTGCAGTACTTTTATCGTTTCCTTTGCTGAATACGCATCCAGAAATTCCAGTGATGCTCCTTCCATTTGAAAACCCTTAAGTACAAGCTTGGTCATTTTATGGATTTCTTCGTCATCATCAGAGATAAGTATTTTATAAGATGGATTCCTATAGCTCTTTTTCTTCTCTTCAATAACATCACTTTCACCAAAATCAATATTTAAGTTCTGTTCATTTAGTTCGATCACATCTTTTTCCTGCATCTGGATGTCCTCCTATAGTGGGATTGTGATTGTAAATGTAATACCCTTGCCATACTCGCTTTTTACGTCTATAGTTCCATTCAGTTTCTTCGTAACCAGATTATATACAATACTAAGTCCTAATCCACTGCCGCCAGCCTGCTTATTTGTCGTAAAAAACGGAGTAAAAAGCTTTTTCATTACATCTTCTTGAATCCCACACCCATCATCAGAATAGCTCAGCACAAATTGTTTTGCTTTCGTGTAGGCATTAATCACCATTTTACCTTTTTCTTTCTCTTTAAAGGCATGTGTCAACGAATTAATAATTAAGTTTGTCAGTATTTGTGCAAATACTCCTGGATAACTGTAAATCACAATACTTTCTTCACAGATCACATCAATCGTATGACCGGTATTCTTATATTCATGTACAAGACTTATGATAATGCTGTTGATATAATCTTTGACATCAAACTCTTCCAACGTTTCCGTGGTCTGATCCACTGCGATCTTTTTAAAGCCCTGAATGATCCTGCTTCCACGTTCAAGATTAAATTGTAATAATTCTAAGCTATCATTCATCGTTTCCATATATTCCAGCAATTCCTTTTTGGAAAATCCGCCTTCAACAAGCGCTTTTCTGCATTCCATGTTAATTTTTTGCATATAGCTGGAGGTAGTTACTCCGATTCCCAACGGTGTATTGATTTCATGAGCCACTCCGGCTACAAGGTTTCCTAGAGCTGCCATTTTTTCATCTTCATCCAATCGTTGCTGATGGTTTTTCAGCGAAGTCACCATTTGATTAATCCCGGAGGCCAGTTCACCAATTTCATTCTGCATCGGTATATCAATTCGAACATCTAGCGATCCGTCCACGATTTTATTCATGTCCTTCTGAATTTTAATGACCGGATCCAATACATTTCGATGAATCAGTCTTAACGTAATTACAATACAAAGCGAAATCAAGAGAATAAAGGTCAGCGTAAGCAGTACTATTGTCATATTGTCTGTCTGTGTCTGAAAAACAATGACGGACCATGGTTCAGATACTCCAGGCAATTCGATAGGCTGATAGGCGCATACGATTGTTTTATTGTCATCACTGAATTGAAACGACTGAGTCTTCTCATCAAGAGCATTTGCGATAATCTTCTTCATGACTTGGGATAAATCCAGCTTTTCCACCGTTGTCGATATCTGCCCTTCATCGTCCAGTATGTAGTTATTATTCTCATCCAGAATAATCGTTCTTTTGGTGCATTCAATGTAATTAATGTACTCTCCCGGTTGATAATCCGTACTGGTCAGAACGCTTCCCTTGCTATCGAGCACCATATAGTAGATGTCATCATTCCAGTATTGACCAGTCGCCTGTTGTATTGATTCCAGGCTCAGATCGGCTCCAAAGACTCCGCTGAAGGTACCGTCCGTATACATCGGAAGAAAAATAGAGGAAATCAGCTCATTATTATTCACAGAGACATAGGCTTCGCTGACAAATCCCTCCGGTTGATTAAGCATTTTGCGAAACCACCAGCGATCTGAACGATTAGCCAATTCCCCACTGGAACGGATCGTCTGCATTCCATCAATCTTCTGAACATAAAACAATTTAAAGAAAGACATATCCCGGACGGCTTCCTCCAGAATCTGCTTCCCTTCCGTGCTTCCCTGGGCAACCTGATTATTCGTAGCAAGAAGCTCAGAGGCATTGTAAGCGCCACTCACAAATTCTGTGACATTGGTAGCGATGGACCGTGAAAGTGCTTCAGTAGTATATATCGTTTTATTTTTTAATTTGCCATAAATAAGCACCGTATTGGAAAGTTGTAAAATCGCAAACGGTATACTGATCAAAACGATGATCGCTATAATAATACGTATTCGTATTGAATTAAAAAATGATGTTTTCATATGCTCCTTATTTTGGTGCTAAATCGTAGGTTATGGTCCCGTAGTATATTTATACCACGAATTTTCTAACATACTATAATAATCCTATATTTGACACAAAATGTCAATGCATTTAGGTTCTAGATGATAAAAATTATAATAATATTGAACTATTGATAATAATGCTCTATGTAAATAATATCTTGACGTCTCATAAAGTAATAACCTTATTCCGACCGGATATCGTTAAGGACCTGTAAAATATTTTAGGGCATGAAGCCTTACAATTAATATAATTTAACAAAAAGTGCTACAACCCCAATTTACTAGGTTTGTAGCACTTTTAAATGTCTGTTTAAAATCCTTGAAAGTATGAAGCTGAGGGGAGTTGATCCCCTATCGTACTCTCGAATCGGCTTAAAAAGGAGCTTTGCGGCTAGGTATTTAGCAAAAACTGATCTTTGCGTTTTTATGCATGCTAAGTAAAGTTTCCTCAAGTTGCTTTATTACAGCTAATTTTGTCTGAAAGTCTATATCTGTCCCTTCATGTGCAGAATTGGCTGCCATTCCAAAATAAATATTGATGTCCGTGGCTTTTTCGATTAGTATGATAGCAATCAAAGCTGCTGCATCTTTTTGCTGACAGAGGGTTAGTAAAGTCATGGGATTATCTATATACTGATTACAGATTTCCAAAACCCTTTTTAAGGTGATAATGCCTTCCGTAACATAATCCACACCATCGATCTGTGCCATATCAGGAATTTGTTCATTCCCACTGTCCTGCAGGACATGTAACGGTTTATTCAGATATTTACTGACTGCATGAGCGGTACTACCACCACAGACAATTCGTGTTCCGTTTTTAGCAAAAAACATCTTCATAATCTTATTGTCTTCTTCTTTATTTTCCGGAGGACCGACCAAAATATTCACTACATTACGCTCTCTCACTTTAATTGTCAGAACTGTCGTATCATCATCCATAGAATTCTCACTCAGTGTCAGACACCCGTTAACGATGGAAGCTGCAATACGGGAAGCAGACATAGAAAGCACATCCAGCCGTTCCAAAAATGCAACTAGTTCCTCATATTTCCAGCCATTGGGAGCCAGCTTTCCGATTCCTGCATTGATGACTCCGTCTGTCATCAGAATAATCACATCCTCATCCTGCAAGGGTATACGGCTTTCATGGATTTCTTTTTCTCCTACAAAATGAACCTGAGTAGAATATTTTAATCTCTTTCCTTTGCGTAGAATGATTGCACTTGGATTATCATACTGCACCAGATAAGCAATATTCCTTTCAAGCTGGAGGACAGTAAAAGTAGAGTAGGCTAATCGTCGGACACGACAGACTGGAAGTGCTGCAGCTACGGTATCTACGCATTCATCCAACGGCATATTACGCGAAATCATGGTTCCCAAAATAGTCGCGGTCAGGGTGGACAAAATATTCGCCTTTACACCACTGCCAAGACCATCCGATAATACATAAACTTTTCTATTTTCATTTTCAAATAGCTTGAAGTAGTCACCACATAAGGTTTCGTTATGTTTATTCGCACTTGACCAACCGGTTTCAAAAAATTGCTTTTCAAGTTCAATCATACTCTTACTCCTCGTCATCCATCAGAATTGTTTCTTTGAGATCATGAATGGCAATTTTGGTTTCTGCAGCTGTTTCTCCAAGTATGGAGGCTATTTCATGTACGATTCTTAATTGTCTGTCTGCGATATCATCCGCCATTGCTGCTGCCTGTATTTTCTTTTTCAGAAGGAGATTCTTTTTCTGGCGATCTGCCGTAATATTCTTCATAATACAGACAACCATGCTACTGGCTTTATCATAGAGGAATATCTGATTCAGATAAGCATTATACTCTGCCAGATAAGCATTCTTTTCATACTTTTCATACTTTTCATCATTACTGGTCAGAACATGTACAAAGTCAAATTCATCTAATATACGGGATACCGGTTGGTTTATTATATCCTCCTGTGAAACTTTAAAAATATCACAGGCAGCCTGATTGATCTGCTGTACCTTCAAATCCATATCAACTGCAAGAATAGCATTTGGTGTAATACCAATAATCTGATTCGAAAAGGATTCAGCACGTTCCTTCATAAAGGGAAGGCACATATTAATTTCAGCTTTTCCCAGGATGACCGCCACTGCCTTGTCACGACAGGAGGCATAACCACACATACTACAGTTGAGTTCATCCGCCTTGTTTCGTTTTCCCATCTTACGCATTACTGCCGTTATCTGATTTTCTGAGGGCATTGCTAGAAATGCTTTATCGCCTTTTTGAAAATCTCGCTCTATTGATACCTTACAGGTAAGATTGTAATCTTTCTCATATTCTGTAACAGATATATACTGCTTCATCTTTAGCATCGCTCTTAATAATGAATGTTCTCTTTCCTGAAAAGAAGGTCCTCCAATGCAGCCACCTTCACAGAGGCTCATTTCGATGAAACAGTTTGACAGTTCTCCCCTTTTTATGTCTAAAAGCGCCTGAACACAGGCATCAAACCCGCTGATGGAAATATAATTACATTGCTCTACCTTCTTCATGCATTCCAAAATTCCACCGCTAATTGGAAATTTTCTTGATAGATATTGTTTCTCCGCTACATTAACATCTTTCACTAATTCAACCCCAGCTTCTTCAAACCAGTCTGACAATTCCTCATAGGTAATCACATAATCAACCATAGAATTTCTATCATAACGCTCTGCTTTTTTTGAAATACAGGGAGATATAAATACAATTACTGCCTCCGGAAACTGTTCTTTCAACCCTTTTGCATGTACCTGCATCGGAGTAAGAACCGGAGCCAGATAATTCATAAGTTCCGGATAATACTTACAGATAAGTTCATTCACGGAAGAACAACAGGAAGACAGCAAGACACGCTCCGGATACTTTGAAGTCAATCTCTCATATTCTGTTTTTACATGGTAGGCTCCTTCTGCAGTTTCGAAGGAATCTGTAAAATGTAATTGATTTAACGTCCTCTGCATAGCAGGAAATGACAAGGTAAAATAAGCAAAAAAAGAGGGTGCAACACTGGCAATGACCTGCTTACCCTTTTGAATTGCTTCTTTCACTTGCTCTATTTCGCTGATAGAACCTTTCGTTTTCTGAGGACACACAATGGTACATTTTCCGCATAAAATGCATTCACTCTCCCGTATTTGTGCATATTGATTTTTTACTTCAATCGCTTTAACCGGGCAATTACGTACACATTTATAACAGTTTTTGCAATTTACTTTTTCAAATTGAAGAACACTCATAATATTATCCTCGATCATTTGCAGATATCCAAAACTTTTGTTTTGAATATCTCCCTGATATTTCCCATACCGACACCGGTAACAATCTCATCATCAATCTTGATTGTAATTCCGTTTGCACAATGACCTAGGCAAAATGCGGACTGCAGATTTACCTTCTCTTCAAGACCATTTTCAATGATTAGATATTTGATCTCTTTCATCACAGAATAGGATGATTTTTGGTGGCAGGAGCTGCCGATACATACATAGATATTCATCTTAATCCCTTTCCTCTGCTAATTTTTCTATCAAACAAAACATTACACATTGACAGTCGTTACATAAAACTTTCATCAAAGATGGAAATAGCATTCGCTATTGTTTTTTCAATTGCCTGATGACCATAAGTATCCACCAGATTTTTATCCTTTGAACTGTGAGAGAGGCAGGCAGGACCACCAATACATCCACCTTCACATATCATACCTTCGATAAAATTTTCGGAAAGTACTCCCTTGCTGGCTTTCAACAAAGCTGTTTTACACTCTGATATACCGTTGCAGATCAGCGGCTTACAGGTAAATTGTTCCGTGGTAATATTTTGCTCCTTCAATGCTTGCCCTACCGCAGTGGTCAGACCTCCGGAATGAGCGAATATCCTTCCAAAATAAGATGCGTTATCTAACGCAGTCTCTTCCAGTGTTTCAAGATCAATTTTCTTTGCCTGGAACATTGCCTGCATCTCCTCAAATGTCAGGACACAATCTACATAATCCTTAACATTTTCGTTGCGTCGTTCTGCCTTTTTTGCAATACAGGGTCCGATAAAGACAACCTTTCCGGTGGGATCCATTTGTTTTATGACTTTGGCTAACTGTGCCATCGGTGAAAGATTATGGGATATATTCCCTGCAATCGTAGGATAATTCCTACGAATAAATTGTACAAAGGCCGGACAGCAGGAAGAGGTCAAAAATCCTTTTTCTACAAGTTCTTCTGCTTCCATTGCTGCAACCATATCTGCTCCAAGAGCAGCTTCAATAACAGAATGAAATCCGATCTGCTTAATAGCTGTTACCACTTTATCCGTCGTAATCTCCGGGATATTCGCATACTGGCTTACTAAAGATGGGGCTACAATCGCATATATCTTATAGACTTTATTATCATCTGCTTCTCGAATCATGCGCACTGCTTGGGTAATATAGGATTTATCCATGATTGCTCCGAAGGGACAATGATAAACGCAAGATCCACAGGATATACATTTATCATTCTTAATCACCGCTTTTTTTGTATCCTTATCAATAGAAATTGCATTTACTTTACATGCATTAACGCAGGGACGAATGAGCTTTACAATTGCATTATAGGAACAGACGGTCGCGCAACGGCCGCATTCAACACATTTGCTTTTCTCAATTACAGCACGTCTGTTCACTATGGTAATGGCATTTTTGGGACAGATATTCGCACATTTATGGGCAATACATCCACGACAAGATTGAGTGACTACAATTCCATCAACGGGACATTCATCACAGGCTATTTTTAACACTTCTACTAAATTTGGATTTTTAGAATCACCGCCTAAAGCAAGCTTTACACGTTCATTTACAATAGCCCTTTCCTTATATATGCAGCAGCGCATCCTGGCTTCACCTTCTGGTACTATTATCGATGCCACATCTAACAAATTCTCTGTAGTCAATGAATTTTCAAATGCAAGCTTTGCAATTTCACTGAGCACCTCATATTTTAATTGTTGTACATCATTATCAAAATATGTCATATTATCCTCCATTCTGCCGACAGGCTGGTCAAAGTCTTAAGTGAATTAGCTCACAAATTCAACTTTGTAAAAAGATTACTTCCTGAACTATATTAAGCCAATTATCATCCTCATAGTTCGCTTTGTGTAAATGTTAATTCCATTCACGTTCTTTTTCTATTTAATCATTCTACTGTTATATCGCATCGACAGGAAAGATAAACAAGGCATACTGAATATACAACAGTATGCCTTTTTAGAATAACGCTCTAATTTAGCTAAGTATTATATCCCTGTATCATATCACGCATCCGATATAAATGGCCAAGAAATTTGCGGTCTGTATCAGTCATTTGATAGGTTTTAGGATATATAATAACATCCCGATAACAATTATCACATATCGAAACATTTTTCTGAACAAGCCGATATCGGGTTAACATTTCTGGTGGAATCGGGGATACCCACATATAAGTCGATGGTACATTTGTAAGGAGGTCAAACTGGCTTCCTCTTTCATAAATATATATGTTTTTCCGATTTGTACTACTATGTACCGATTTACGTATTTCACCTGTTGCTAAGGAGGGAATTGAGGAATCCCCATGTATAATTTCGATCAGGTTATTTAAATCTGATAATTCAAGAACTTTTTTAGCTGCAAGTGGTACATAACTTGACATAACAATTACATATTCAAATTCTAACAAGGTATCTCCACAAAGATCAAGTCCCTCGATCAGCTTATGAAAATACTTTTCATGCTCCACTGCATATCGAATAATACCAAAATTGTGTTTTTGAGAAGAAACATCATGAATCACCTGCATAGAACTGGTTTCGGAAAAATCAATCTGTAGATTTTTTGCATTAGCAATTTCGCCCACAAATTGAGTAAATGCATAGGATATATAACTGGCACGAGGAACAGAGATACCAAAATAATGTTTAATCTCATCTGTCTTATATTTCGATTCTATTACTTCAAACTTTTCTAAGATCTCTTTTGTTGCAAGAAGAAAATCATTCCCTTCTTTCGTCAGTGAAACCCCCTTTGATGATCGTCTAAATATCGTAATACCAAGTTCCTTTTCCAATGCAATAATTGATTTACTTAAATTAGGTTGATTCATATATAAATTCGCTGCTGCCTGCGTCATAGAACCTGTTCTAGCTATTTCAGCAACATATTTCAGTTCCTGTATATTCATAATTAACTTCCTTATATATTAGATTATTTGGACTTATGACCAATACCTTAAGTTAGGTTTAACCAAGTGTAACCCTAAAACACGACAAACAAAAAAAACGGGAAAGCCTTATTTTCTAAGGTTCTCCCATTGATTTCAAGTATGGAGCTGAGGGGAGTTGAACCCCTGTCCGAAAGCCCATTCATTGTAGCTTCTCCCATTACAGTCTATTTTTTATGTGTGCCTAAGAGCTATTCACATAGCACTTTACATACTGTTCCCTCCGTCGAACGCCAGTAGACAGGCTTTCGATTTCAGTAGCTTCATAAATCTTTTATCCTCTCAAAGCTTTGAAGATAAAGGTCCCCACTAATTTGATGCCGAGTTCTTAAGTCGTGAGTTGCTTAAGGTCGACAGCTGCCACTAGGCAGCGTACGCTAAATTTTCGTCTGCGTTTAATTTTAATTCTAAGTTGATGACGCAGTCCTAGTCTGCGAATGGCTACCGCAACTTCAAAACCCCCGTCGAAACCAGTACAACCCCGTTAGGTAAGATTGTGATTACTTGATAGTATGCATGAAATTTCATTCCTACGGAAAACCTCCTGCAGTGACCATCCGTAATATCCGGCTAACAGACGCATATATATCATAATATATTAAAGTTATTACGTCAAGTGAGACCAAGTAAATTTAAAAATATTTTAATGCCAATATATCCAAAATCTATAAGGTCTGATTCATGTGAATAGAATCAGACCTTAATATAGTTAATACAAATTCTTCACCTTAAAATCCTTCTCAGCTTCCCTGCGTATATCCTTCTTAGCAATGTCTTCGCGTTTATCATAGAGCTTCTTACCCCTTGCCAGACCAATTTCCACCTTCACGATACTGTCCTTGAAGTAGACTGACAATGGTACCAGAGTAAACCCTTTCAAAGCTAACTGTCCTGCAATTTTATTAATTTCATATTTGTGCATTAGAAGCTTACGAACCCTTAAGGGATCTTTATTGAAAATATTTCCTTTCTCATAAGGACTGATATGCATACCATATATAAATACTTCTCCATTTTCAATTCGAAGAAATGATTCCTTTACGCTGCATTTTCCCATGCGTAAGGATTTAACTTCCGTTCCGTGCAATGCGATGCCCGCCTCATACTTATCTTCTATAAAATAGTCAAAGTACGCCTTTTTATTATTAGCTACTAATTTAATATTTTCCCCCACTTAATCCTCAAGCCTCCTCTTTTTTAGGAGGCTTTGCCTCCACAAGAGCAAAATCGATGGTTCGCATAATTTTATCTGCATTTACAACCTCTACCGTAACCTTTTGCCCTAATTTATATATTTTTTTAGTGTGTTCGCCCACCATTTGATAACGTTCTTCATCATAGATATAATAATCATCCTGCATTTCACTTACTCGGATCATACCCTCTACTGTATTGGGAAGTTCTACATACATTCCCCAGGAGGTTACACCCGATATTACGCCCTCAAAGGTTTCACCGATGTGATCCATCATGTATTCTACCTTTTTGAGTTTTTCTACCTCACGCTCTGATTCATCTGCTCTACGCTCTGTCTTGCTGGAGTGATTTGCCACCTCATAAAGTATCTTATCAAAATGCTCACGTCTTTTGTCTCCCATTTTACCATTTAAATTCTCTTTGATGATACGGTGGATTTGCAGGTCGGGATAACGACGAATTGGTGAAGTGAAATGGCAATAATATTTTGCTGATAATCCGAAATGTCCGGTATTTGCAACCGTATATTTTGCCTGTTTCATGGATCGTAAGGTCAGTCTGCTGATTAACGCTTCCTCCGGTGTATCCTCAACCTTTATCAAAAGCTTCTGTAATTCCTTCGGATGTATCTCCTCTTGACCAACTTTTATGCTATATCCAAAATTATTAATGAAAATAGCAAGCTTTTTAATTTTCTCTTCATCCGGATTATCATGTGTTCGATATACAAATGGGATTTCCTGCCAGAAGTAATCTTCAGCAATCGTCTCATTGGCAATGAGCATAAACTCTTCAATAATCTTGGTAGCTTTATTTCTCTCATAAGGTTTAATCTCAGTCGGCTTTCCTTTTTTGTCTACGATTATCTTACTTTCCGGAAAATCAAAATTAATGGAACCTCTCTTATGTCTTCTTTCTTTTAATACCTCCGCCAATTCTTGCATCAAATGAAACATCGGTAAAAGTTCTTCATATTCTTTCGTGACTTCTTCATCACTTTCATCTACAATTTTTGCCACATTGGTATAGGTCATGCGCCGATCGGATTTTATCACTGTCTCAGCAATCTTATGACCGATAACGCTTCCTTTTGTATCAATATCCATAAAACAGCTTAATGCAAGTCGGTCAACACCGGGATTTAACGAACATATTCCATTCGATAGTTTGTGTGGTAGCATAGGAATAACACGATCGACCAGATAAACGCTGGTTCCTCTCTTTAAAGCCTCTTTATCAAGTGGTGTTCCTTCCTTTACATAATGTGTAACATCAGCAATATGAACACCCAGATGATAAATGTCGCCTTCCTTTACGATACTGATTGCATCATCTAAATCCTTGGCATCCTCACCGTCTATGGTTACGGTCTGTACATTTCTAATATCCAAACGATTCTCAATTTCGTTTGGATCAATTTCTTCCGGTACGTTATCTAGTGATCTCATAACCTCCACCGGAAATTCCATCGGAAGATCATAAGCTCTTATTACGGACATAATATCAACTCCAGGATCATTGACATGTCCAAGTATTTCAACGACCTTACCCTCGGGGCTCTGGGTCGCATCACCGTAATTTGTAATCTTAACCACAACTTTATGGCCGCTTACAGCACCCTTGGTAAATTCCTTTGGAATAAAAATATCCTTACCAAATTTCTGATTATCCGGTAGTACAAAACCAAAATTCTTACTCTTTTCAAAAGTTCCTACAATTTCATTTTTTCCACGTTCCACAATGCTTAAAATGGCGCCTTCTTTTCTCTTGCCTGTCTGTTCCTCTTTTATTGTGATCATAACTTTATCGCCATGCAATGCACCCATTGTTGCATCTCCAGGGATAAAGATATCTTGATCCTCTCCCTCGATCATTACAAACCCAAAACCTCTTTGCGTTCCCGAAAAAGTGCCCACCTTTACGTCATCACCCGGGGATTTATATCGTCCCTGAGCATCTACTATGATGGTACCTTTTGATATTAGCTGGTCCAAAGCAGTTTTTAATTCATGTTTTGAACTTCTCGGGACTTGTAACAGTCCTACCAATTCCTTAAAACGCATGGGTTTATATTCCTTGCTGGCAAACAACTCCTCCAGCATAGCTTTCTTTTCATCTAATATATCATTTTCCTTCATACATAGCTCCTATTATTGTTTTTATATTACTAGTTTTCATATTACTAGTTTTCATTTAACTACGGAATATTATTACGATAAATATAAAGTTTATCGCGCTGAGGCAGTTGATACCTACTAATAAGATTTTTCTATTATTAGTATACCATATATTTCAAGTTTTTAAAACAAGAGGTTTAAAAAGAGGCTGTTACAAAACATCTCAATCACCTAAGGTATCTAGGGATGAAAACGTTTTGTAACAGCCTCTTTAAAATTAATAATAATTTACCACCATTTTAAGTTTAATACAACGGAAAGAATGATGAAAGCTGCTGCTAAATACTTTGTTGCCTTCGCCAAAGTTCCTTCTACAGAACGGCCTTTATTCTTCGCCCAATAAGTTTCGCTAGAACCGGTAAGTGCACCCGATAAACCTCCAACTTTGCCTTCCTGTCTTAATACGATAATGGTTAATGCTATACAAACTAAAATATATACAATTTGAATGACTAACTTTAAAATATCCATATCCACACCTCCTAAAAACTAAACTTAATATTACCATACAACAAAAATAATTTCAACTTATTTTTTAATGAGTAGGGATTTTCCAGTCATCTCATCCGGTTTCACCATGTGCATCATTTCAATCATGGTCGGTATAATATCAGCCAGGCAGCCGCCTTCCGCTAAAGTATAATCTTTATCGTAATTAACAAGGATAAATGGTACCGGATTAGTAGTATGTGCTGTAAAAGGTTCATTGGTTGTATAGTCCACTAATTGCTCTGCATTTCCATGATCCGCACAGATAAACATTTGTCCATCAACAGAAAGTAATGCATCTACAGCCATTCCAACACATTTGTCTACTGCTTCGATTGCCTTAATTGCTGCGCCCTCAATTCCGGTGTGTCCTACCATGTCAGGATTAGCAAAATTTACGATAATAACGTCATATTTTTGTGACTTTATTGCTTCTACCAATTTATCTGCGACCTGGAAGGCACTCATTTCCGGTTGGAGGTCATAAGTTGCTACCTTCGGAGAATTAACAAGGATACGTTCCTCACCTTCGTTCGGTACTTCAACACCCGCGTTAAAGAAGAAGGTTACATGTGCATATTTTTCAGTTTCGGCAAGACGAAGCTGAGTCTTATGATGTTCTGCCAGAAATTGTCCAAAGGTATGATTAATGGAAACCTTATGGAATGCAACTATTTTATTTGGAATGGTAATATCGTACTCAGAGAAGCAGACATAGGTTAGTTCTAATCTCTCTTCACGATGAAAACCAGTAAATTCATCATCACAGAATACTCTTGTAATTTCTCTTGCTCTATCAGGTCTAAAATTAAAGAAAATAACAGAGTCCTTATCCTTAATTGTTGCTACTGGCTTACCATTTTCAAGTACTACGGTAGGCAATACAAATTCGTCATATTTTTCTAAATCATAGGAATTCTGAACGGCAAGTATACCACTTTCAGCTGTCTCGCCTTTACCAAATGCCATTGCATTATATGCCTTTTCTACACGATCCCAGCGGTTATCACGATCCATGACATAATAACGACCCATGACGCTGGCAATTTTACCAACACCGATAATCTGCATCTGCTCACAAAGTTCTTCAACAAAACCTTTTCCTGAAGCTGGAGGAGTATCTCTTCCATCAAGGAATGCATGTACATATACATTTTTAAGATCATGCTTTTTCGCAAGCTGAAGTAATGCATATAAGTGGGTATTATGGCTGTGAACGCCACCATCAGAGAGCAATCCGAATAAATGAAGATCTGAACCATGTCTCTTGCAGTTATCAATTGCTGATAATAACGCTGCATTTTCAAAGAATATTCCGTCCTTAATCTCTTTCGTTATTCTAGTTAACTCCTGGTATACGATACGTCCCGCACCCATGTTGATATGGCCAACTTCGGAATTACCCATTTGACCCTCAGGTAGTCCAACTGCCATACCACTGGCGTATCCCTTAACAAAAGGATATTCTGCCATAACTTTGTTCAACTCCGGTGTATTCGCTTCTGCAATCGCATTTGCTTCTTTCTTATCATTCAAGCCATATCCATCTAATATCATTAAAACTGTAGGTTTTTTGCTCACGCTCATATTTTTACTCCTTTTCTAAGAAGCTTCGAAATATCAATGCTTCTTCTTAACGTCTTGGTCGTGAATTATTATAAGATATTAATTATGCACAAATATCATAATCTATCCATAAGGTATTCACTAATCCTTAAATAAGATTATGCACCATACTTAAGGTAAAGTAAATACTCAAACTTCACAGTCACTAACTTGATTAGCTAAAAAAACAGCTTTATCAATTCAATCATTGCGAAGTCTGAGTCCTATATTACTTATTTATAGTTAACAATCTTTCCGAAATCTGCCTTCAAGCTTGCACCACCAACTAAACCGCCATCGATGTTAGCCTGGGAGAATAATTCAGCTGCACTTGCTGCTGTAACGCTGCCGCCGTATTGAATACGGGTAGCATCTGCTGTTGCTATATCATAGATTTCTGCGATACATTCACGAATTGCTTTACATACTTCTTCTGCCTGCTCTGTTGTAGCAACCTTACCAGTTCCGATTGCCCATATTGGCTCATAAGCAACTACTGCTGTCTTTGCCTGATCAGGAGTAACATTTAAGAATGCAACTTTAATCTGCTGACGAATGAAATCAATCGTTACGCCCTGTTCTCTTTGTGTTAACGATTCTCCACAGCAGATAATTGGTGTAATACCATGCTCAAATGCCTTTAATACTTTTTTATTTACTGTTTCATTGGTTTCTGCGAAGTATTCTCTTCTCTCAGAATGTCCAATGATAACATATTTAACACCGATGCTCGTCAGCATGTTAGGAGCTATTTCTCCGGTATAAGCACCACTTTCTTCAAAATACATATTCTGTGCGCCAATTTCGATATTAGTTCCTTTTGCTGCTTCAAGTGCTGTTGTTAATGATATTGCAGGTACACAAAAAATTACGTCAGCTTCTTCTGTAACAACCAAAGGTTTTAATTCATTAATTAAGGTAACTGTCTCCGCGGGAGTCTTATTCATCTTCCAGTTACCAGCGATTATTTTTTTACGCATGATAGTCCTCCTAATTCATATTTACGGGATTATAGCAAGCCTTTTTAACATTGAGGCTGTAAAAATGTTATTTTGTTGCTTATATCAGCCATGACATGTATTTGAAAAAGCTTGCTATATCTAATAATTATTATTTAAATAGTCACAAATTATTTATCGTTAGCTGCTGCTACACCAGGGAGTTCTTTGCCCTCTAAGAATTCAAGGGATGCTCCACCACCTGTAGAAATATGTGACATCTTATCGCCGAAGCCAAGGATATTAACAGCTGCTGCAGAGTCACCACCACCGATAATTGTTGTAGCATCGATTTCGGAAAGTGCTTTAGCAATAGCAATAGTACCTTTTGCAAAGTTAGACATTTCGAATACACCCATCGGTCCATTCCAAACAACAGTCTTTGCATCTTTGATAGCCTCTGTATATATCTTGCAGGTTTCTTCGCCGATATCAAGTCCAAGGTATCCTTCTTCGATATCCTGTCCAACCGTCTTGAAAGGTGCATCGTTGCTGAATTCCTGTGCAACTACGTTATCAACAGGAATTAACATCTTAACGCCTTTTTCTTGTGCCTTATCAAGCATTTTCTTAGCGTAATCAAGGTAATCAGGCTCTAATAAAGACTTACCTGTTTCTTTGCCAATCGCCTTAAGAAAGGTATAAGCCATACCACCACCGATGATTAAAGTATCAACTTTATCAAGAAGATTCTCGATAACAGAAATTTTACTGGATACTTTGGATCCGCCTAGGATAGCAACGAAAGGTCTCTTCGGGTTATTTACTGCATTTCCAAGGAAATCAATTTCCTTCTGCATTAAGTAACCAACTACTGCTGTATCAACAAACTGGGTAACACCTACGTTGGAACAATGTGCTCTGTGTGCAGTACCAAATGCATCATTTACAAAGACATCCGCTAAGGAAGCTAATTCTTTACTGAATGCTTCACCATTCTTTGTCTCTTCTGCTCTGTAACGAGTATTCTCAAGAAGAACTACCTCACCGTCTTTCATAGCTGCAACCGCTGCTTTAGCGTTCTCGCCAACAACGTTATCATCCTTTGCAAACTTTACTTCTTGTCCTAACAGTTCAGCTAATCTTACTGCAACCGGTGCCAAAGATAATTCCGGCTTCGGTTCACCCTTCGGTTTACCTAAATGAGAACAGAGAATAACCTTGCCGCCATCTTTAATTAATTTCTGAATTGTAGGAAGTGCCTGTACCAGACGATTTTCGTCTGTTATTTTGCCTTCCTGCAACGGAACATTAAAATCACATCTTACTAAAACTTTTTTACCTTTTACATTGATATCATCAACTGATTTTTTATTTAACATATATTTCTCCTTTTTATATTATGGACTTCGTCCATAATCTCTTCACTCCGATCGCCTATTGCAAGCAAGCTTGCATTTGCTCACTACGTTCTCATCATATTATGGACTTCGTCCTTAATCTATTCACTCCGATCGCCTATTGCAAGCAAGCTTGCATATGCTCACTACGTTCTCATCATATTTTATTTTAGGAAATTTATGCTATGTTACATTCTTATCTTCTATCATATTTCATGCATTTATAAACATCGCAATGAATAAAAGGGCCCGGCCCAAAAAGCCCGGACCCATGATGGATCAATTAAGCATATTAAAATATCTGATTATGCTAATTCAGCAAAGTATTTAATTGTTCTAACCATCTGGCTTGTGTATGAATTCTCATTGTCATACCAGGAAACAACTTTAACTAAAGTTTGGCCATTTCCAAGGTCTGTAACCTTAGTCTGTGTTCCATCGAATAATGAACCATAAGTGATACCGATAACGTCAGAAGATACGATCTCATCTTCTGTATATCCAAAGGAAGCGCTTGATGCTGCTTTCATAGCTGCATTAATATCTGCCTTAGATACTTTACCGTTAACAACTGCAACTAACTCAGTGATAGAACCTGTCGGAACAGGTACTCTCTGTGCAGCACCATCTAACTTACCAGCTAATTCAGGAACAACAAGACCAATAGCCTTAGCAGCACCTGTGGAGTTTGGAACGATGTTCTGTGCAGCTGCACGTGCTCTTCTTAAATCACCTTTAGCATGAGGGCCATCTAATGTCATCTGATCACCTGTGTAAGCATGAATTGTAGTCATAAATCCTTTTTCTACAGGAGCTAATTTATTTAATGTGTCAGCCATAGGAGCTAAACAGTTTGTTGTACAAGATGCTGCTGAGATGATAGTATCAGTTGACTTTAATGTATTTTCATTAACGCTGAATACTACTGTAGGAAGATCATCGCCAGCTGGAGCGGAAATAACAACTTTTTTAGCACCTGCATCGATATGAGCCTGAGATTTAGCTTTTGATACAAAGAAACCGGTACACTCAAGAACTACGTCTACGCCTAACTCACCCCAAGGTAAGTCAGCAGGATTTCTCTGTGCATAGATCTGGATCTCTTTTCCATCAACTACGATAGAACTCTCTTTTGCTACTACTGTATCAGCCTTAGCATATCTTCCCTGTGCGGAATCGTATTTTAATAAGTGCGCTAACATCTTAGCATCTGTCAAATCATTAATTGCTACTACTTCATAACCTTCTGCGCCGAACATCTGTCTGAATGCAAGACGGCCGATACGTCCAAAACCATTAATTGCTACTTTTACTGCCATGATAATATTCCTCCTAATTGTTTAAATTTATAATTTACTGCCAATTGGCAGCAATTAATTAAATTCATAACAAGTGAATTCTAATAGTGAAACAGCATACTCATTTACTTATTTTTCAATTCACTTGTATATAACTTGGTAACATTGACAAAAAATTCTCAATGCAGATTTATTTTACCTAATTTAAGTTAAAATATCAAGAGCTTTATTTTTTATTTCTATAATATTATGAATATGTTTATAATTTATTTTAAAAATATTATTTTTTTGTGCATTTTTGAAATATTATTTTCATATGTAATCCAAGGGATGGAAATACCTTGGATTATATGAATATCTTATTTAGACAACAAAATCATCTGCACTAATGGAACTGCCCAGTATACCATCGGATGAACCAATACTGCCAGTACTTCCTGTCATTGTAGACTGCTACCTTACATCTGGTTGCTTCCTATACTTGCTGACATTGAAGATCCGCTATTGCCTCCTGCCATACCTGACATTCCAGTACTTCCTGCCCCGCCAGTTTCGCTTGAGAATGTTGATTTCAAATTATTGATTTCATTTTGTGAAGCTTGTCCTGCCGGTTGATAATAATTCTTATTTTTTGCAATTGTATAAAGTTCATATTGTGATTGTTCCGCTTCATTTCTCATTTGTTGCAATGTGCTTCTTAATAACTGGTTTTCTGTCTGAGATATCATATCTGTATAGGTTTTCATGCCTGAATTTATTGTATTCAATGCATCTGAAACCATTGCTTTTTCCTTCATCATAATATGCCTCCTATTGTAAGAATTGTAAAATAGTCTGTCTGTTCTTTTCACAGGATTGTGCTGATTTTTCAAAAAAATGTTTAACATTTTCATCCTGAGAATTCTGAGCATAATTATTAAACTTTTCGATATCAGCTTCCCCAAATTGTAATAAGTGTCTTACATGTTGTAATTCTACTTCACTTAAATTAGTCATGATACTGTTCTCCTTTCTTTTTTCATACGGAATTATTGTATCTATTAACATCAAAAGATATACATTTAATATTAGTATAATTTTAATACAAATTCGTATCTTTGTTTTCTAAAGATAAAATAAGGACATACTGAGTTTTAACTTAACAGGATGTCCTTATCTATATTTACAATATCTATTATGACCTTAATTTATATTCTAAACGGATTTTATCAGCGATTAACGCTACAAATTCAGAGTTTGTAGGCTTTCCTTTCCCATTGCTGACCGTATATCCGAATAATTCATCTATCGTATCCATTTTACCTCTGCTCCATGCAACTTCAATCGCATGGCGTATTGCTCTTTCGACTCTGCTTGGCGTTGTCTTATGACGCTTTGCAATTGAGGGATATAACAATTTAGTTATTGAATTAAGCATCTCAGCATCATTTACTGACATCATAATTGCATCTCGTAAGTACTGATAACCTTTAATATGTGCTGGAACACCTATTTCATGAATTATATTGGTAACATCAGACTCTAAATTTCTTTCGATATATGCACTTTTATTCTCGTATGTACTAACTTTACTACTATGATTATCAATTAACTTATTGTGATAATCACCCTTAATCTGTTTAATTCTTGATAATATCACATTATTATCAAATGGTTTCATAATGTAATAATTTGCTCCCAGCTCAAAAGCATTCTCTGTTACCCCTTCTTGCCCTATAGCTGTAATAACAATAAAAGAAGGATTTTTCTTGAATTCGGAATCTCTTCTTACTTTCTCCATAACCCCAAGCCCATCGAGCTTTGGCATTATTAGATCTAATAATACTACATCCGGCTTTTTTTCCTTAATCATATCTAAGGCATCGATCCCATTTTCTGACTTACCCACTACTTCGATATCTGAATCCTCTTTTAAAATATCTTCGAGTAGATTCACCATCCTCTCATTGTCATCGACAATCGCTACATTAATTTTACTCATTTACTTTAACCTCCATTGCTAATTAATCAATTATTCCCCGCTTAATTCCAATATCATTCCCTTTTGTAAACTTTTACACTTTTTTCGGTATGTCTGAATTCGCACTTCCCATTTTGTGAATTTTTGCATATCCTTTTGGGTTTCATGTTATTTTCATATAAATATTATACATCTGCAATAATTTTGCGTCAATAATTATCAATTTAGCATAATGTACAAATAGTAGATAACATAATATGACTTTTATTATTAATAATTTACATTAACAGCCAATAAACAACATGAACCACCATATGCTCCCTTCTTTAGCACTCCATTTTATTTGTAAATTTTTGCCATACATGAATTATATCTATATCATTTAAAACTATCAATTGTTTCTTTGCGCACCATTCGACAGCGATATTAGGAGATTTTTAGACGAAAAAAGTGTAACCACAACATTTTGTATAATTGGAAATTTTAAACAGTTAATATGCTGTAAGATTAAAAATATTTGTACTAATTTTTAAGGTATTTCGTCGACTATTTTTTATAACAAAAGATATCCTTATTCTAAATTATTTACCATGTTTTCTATAAAAGTACCGTAACCTTTCGTTGAATCCTGTATAAATACATGCGTAACCGCACCAATTATCTTATTATTTTGTATAATAGGGCTACCGCTCATACCCTGAACGATACCGCCTGTCATATTTAGTAGTCTTTCATCCGTTATACGAAGTACAATTCCTTTGCTATGATTGCTGTTAGTGATATCAATACTTACAATTTCGATATCAAAATCCTCAATTTTATCTTCAATCGTACATCGAATCTTTGCTTTACCTTTTTGAACTTCTTGTTTTAATCCAATTTGTAATGGTTCTGAATCAAAACTATCATTGAAGTTGCTTCCTACATTACCGAAAATACCCTGATATGTGTTTTCTGTAACACTACCCATCTTATATTTGCTGCTTTGACGAATCATACCAATTAATTCTCCGGGTTCTCCTTCCTTCCCTTTGACAATGGACATAATTTCAGCTTTATAAATAGATCCATCCTTAACATCCATAAGCAAACCGGTGTCAATATCTGTGATACCGTGACCTAATGCTCCAAATTGCCCATCTACTGATACAAAGGTTAATGTTCCAATACCTTGAGTATTATCTCTAATCCAAGCACCAATTTTATAACTTCCACTTACTGTTTTGACCGGAGTAATACGAACCGTAAATTCTTCTTCGTTCCTTCGTACTAATAAATTTACATCCTTACCATTACAATTTTGTATTTCACTAATTAATTCCTTTTTTTTGGTCACTTCTTTATCATTTATCTTAAGAATATAATCTCCCGATTTCAATTTGTTACTGATTGGTTCATAATTTAAACCGTCTTCACCTGTAATTCTTCCACTTCCTAAAACTAAGATACCATCCGTTTCCACATAAATTCCAATTGGATTCCCACATGGAATTAATTTAGTAGATTCAATAACATCCAACGAAATATTCTTAAATTTGAAAATCCCAAATAACTTTAAACTTACATCATACTTACCTGTTTGGGAGGATTCCAAGGTAAACGGCTGTGCCATATCAATATTAATTTGACTCGATGGTACACTTAAATCATTAACGCTAATTACACCCACATCTTCCGTTTCTATTTTTGCTTGCAAGGGCATATTAAAATTAAAGTTTTCTTGCTGACCCACCCTCATCTTTATCTCATCAGGAATATGGTTCTCTAAATAGTAGTAAAAATAAAATCCTAGAAAAAATATATTAGCAATAAAAAGGCAAATTAAAACCCTTCTGTATATTCTCTTGCTCCTCATTCATCCACCTCATAACATTTTTTCTATGCGTATCTCTTTTAATGATTGCGTATACAAGCGAATTGACAAAACCAATTCACTTGAACTATAAGAAACATGCTACACTAGTTTCTTATGGTTCACGGGCGCGCTCGTATCCACTCAAGCATGCTTGGTGTCAACTCACTTTGCCTTCGCGTAATAAAAAAAGGATATACATAGTATTGTATATCCTTAAATTAAGTATTCGTTTTTTTTCATTTTTAAAACATGTATTTTTTAGTAGCTAGTGCTAATTCTTTCATCTCTCTTGCATTCTCTTTCACACGTTCCGTAATTTCGGCACCACCGAGTATGCGAGATAATTCGTCAATTGTTTCATCCTGTGATAATTTATTAATCGTTGTATGTGTTGATGATCCATCTGTCATCTTTTCTATGATATAATGAGAATCTGCCATAGCAGCAATTTGTGCTAAATGTGTTATACATATAATCTGATGATGCCTTGCAATATTAGAAAGCTGTTCAGACACCTTTTGTGCGGTTCTTCCACTAATTCCAACATCAATTTCATCAAATATGAGAGTTTCAATCTCATCTTTATCTGCTAAAACAGATTTTATTCCTAACATAATTCTAGAAAGTTCGCCTCCAGAAGCTATTCTTGATAAAGGTTTCATAGCTTCGCCTGGATTGGTTGAAATAATAAATTCACCATCATCAAACCCGTTCGCTGAATAATTCTGTGTATGCTCAAAGGTCATATCAAAACTGACATCAAGAAAATTTAAAGCTACCAGTGATTCACTGATCTTTCCTGTAAGCTCTTTTGCTTTCCTTTTTCTTATTTCTGACAACTGCTCGGATAAAGTCCGAAGTTTAATTTCAGCTTCTGAAAGAGACATTGCAAGTTTAGTCATATATTCATCATAGTCTTGATACTTTGCTAACTTTGCTTCACAATCATGGCAATACTTTATAATCTGATCAATGGAATTACCGTATTTTGATTTTAGATGATTTATCAGATCGAGGCGTTTTGTAACCTCCAAAAGCTCTTCTTCAGGTTTATCCATATCTGAAATATATTGGGATAGATCTCTGTTGAAATCATTCAAAAGTCCGTCAAGATCTGTGATCTGACCTAAGAAACCGCTAATCACCTCATCATATTCGACGATTTTTAATAATTGCCTTAATGCACGTCCAATTAAATCGCCTGCTGAAGAAGCATCATAACTAGTTAAACGGTAAACATTCTGTAAACCTTCCGAGATAGTATTGGCATTGGATAATTTCTTATACCTGACAGCAAGTTCTTCATCTTCTCCTGTAATCAATGCTGCACTTAAAATCTCATTTACTTCATATTCTAAAAAAGAAATCTCTCTTAAGCGTTTTTCCTCGTCTATGCCTGACTGTTCAAATTCAAGTTTTAATTTGGTATATTCCTTATACGACTGATCCAGTTTCTGCTTTATCGTTCCTATTTCATCTTTAGCAAAACGATCTACAATTTCCATATGTTTATGTTTATGCAAAAGGGATTGATGTTCATGCTGCCCATGAATATCGATTAAAAGTCCTGCAATTGAAGACAGGGCTGATGCGGTTACATTCTCTCCGTTAATTTTACAAACACTTCTGCCCGGCATTATCTTTCTTGAAATTATGATCTGTTCTCCTTCAATCGGGATATCCAGTTCTCTCATCGCTTCAAATACTGCTTCATCCTTTGTATCAAAAACCAACTCTACCAGTGCGTATTCTGCACCGTTTCTAACGATATCCTTACTAATCTTTGCACCAAGCGCAGCATTTACAGAACCTATGATGATAGATTTACCTGCTCCGGTTTCGCCGGTCATTATGTTCAAATGATCCTTAAAATAAACTTCCACTTCGTTAATAATTGCAAAATTTTTCACGTGTAGGCTTACTAACAATAATATCCCTCTTTTCTGTATGATAATCCAACAGGAATACAGTAAACGATTAGCTTATTAATTCAATCTTTAATGAAGTAAACATGATGACTTAACAAGTCAATTCACTTGTTGAATTAATAAGTCAATAGCAGCGTATGTAAACATATGTTCTATACGTATTGTATCATAATGAAAATGTATAATCAATCCATAATTTAATCCTTGTAGGAATCTACAAAGAATTCTATACGCCTTCATCAAAATGCCTAACTGAACTGAATAATAGTAAATATTTTAAAACTTATAGTAACATAGGATCAGAAGTGCCCATCTCGTGGCATAAAAATACTGCCGGATAATAGAATTCCGCAATGACAATAAGTACAACGGAATACATTTTATCCGACAGTATAATCAATTACAGAAACTTCACAGTTCAAAGACTTTATCAATGCTTATAAAATCAGCTTGAAACGCCTATATGAAACCATTAGTTATGATATTTTTAGGATGGCGCCTTATTTTTAGTTGGTACATTCACTTATGGATTTTGAATATGGTTTAGAGCTGAAAAAAAGCATGTTTGACGAGCAACGCGAGGAGTTTGCGTTTTTCAGCTCTGCTTTACCATATGAAAAATACATTAGTGAATTCCAACTTAAAATCGGAGCCAGAATGAAAATATCATAACTGATGGTTTATTCACATACTATAAATTCTGATTTTATTAAGCATAACCATAACATTTATCTGTGAAGTTTCAACATTTCATTTACGTCATTTTTTTAACGGTTAATTTGCAGGTAAGCTTTCTTCCATTCACTGTTGCCGTTATCGTTGTTGTGCCTACTGCTCTTGTACTGACAGTACCATCACTGGATACTACTGCTATCAATGGATTATCAATGCGCCACGTCACATTACCTCTTGCCCCTTCTACCGATAGAGCCTGTTTATATGTCGTATATTCTTCCGTAATTAATCTTGTCGTATTAAGTCCTATTACCGTAACCTCAATCGTTGCTGTTTTACCCGAATCGGTCATGACAGATATATAAGCTATTCCGGTTGATTTTGCTACAATTTTTCCAGTCTTTTTATTTACAGTAGCAACTGCAGGATTATCCGTACTCCAGGTTACACCATCGGTAGACGCCGAAGGTATAAGTACTAATTCCACTATCTTATACTCACCTGATACCATAGTCAGCTTTTTATCCTGTAAGGTTATACCAGTTGAAGCAAGACGATCATGAACCGTAACATAACAAATGGCTTTCTTACCACTGCTGTCCTGAGCCCCTGCAGTAATCATTACCGTTCCGGCTTTTACCGCAATCACTGTACCATCTTCATCAACAATTGCAACACTTTCATCACTTGATGACCATCTTGCTTTTTTATAAGTAGCCTTACTCGGCTTAATCGTTGTTTTTAGCGACTTTGAATCTCCAACAAACATAGACATCGTGGATTTATTTAGTACAATACTGCTGACAAGGGTAACAACCCTTATTTCACACGTGGCTTCAACATCACTGCCATCCTTAGCTGCTGCAGTAATCGTAGCATACCCTACTGATATACCGGTAACTTTTCCATTTTGATTAACTGTAGCTACTTTTTTATTACTGGAAGACCAGGTTACCTTTTGGTTTGTTGCAGTTTCGGTAGATGCGGTTGCCGTAAGTTTTACTGTTTTTTTAATACCAAGGCTGTAAGTATCCTTATCCAGCTTAACCGTTGTAACAGTTTCTTTTACAGTTACTACACAGGTTGTAATATAACCACCATCTACGGTAGTACAAGTAATTATCGCAACTCCACCAATTAATCCGGCAACTTCTCCTTTGTTTGTAACTGTAGCAACTTTGGTATTGGAACTCTTCCAGGTTACATCAAGCTTGGTAGCTGTACTTGGAGAAACGGAAGCGATTAAATCAAATTTTTCACCTTTGTATATCGTTTTATCAGTAAAATTAAGTATGACACCTTTTACTGCCTGTGTTATGCTAACTTTACAGTAGGCCACACCTCCTGCTTCTGTCCTTACCGTAATAATAGCTGTGCCTGCATTCTTTGCAACAACTTTTCCATTCGCATCCACAGTAGCTACCTTGGTATCACTTGATTCCCATACTAAGCTATTATCTGTACTTCCTACCGGTGCTAATGTTGCTTTGATGTTATATGATTCACCAGTTTTTAAACTTAAGTCTGTAACATCAAGTTTTACGGTTGTAGCAACAAGCTTTACCGTAATCGTACAATAAGCGGAATAACCTCCATCCGAAGTTTTCAAAATAATTACTGAAGTTCCTACTCCTTTTGCTGCTACCTTTCCTGTAGCATCCACAGTAACAACCGAAGTATTCGTTGATATCCATGTTACAGCATTATTGTTGGCATTTGTTGGCAGTATTACATAGGAAAGTCTTGCAGATTGACCAACATACATTGTCTTTAATGTTTCATCCAATGCAATGGATACAACCGGAATCGTAATTGTCAGATTACAATATGCAACGGATGCTTTATTATCCTCTGAGGTTGCGATAATTGTTACCGTACCTGGCTTAAGTAAAGTTACTAAGCCATTTGCATTAATCGTTGCTTTTGATGAGTCTGTCGTACTCCAAATAATATTTTTATTCACTGCATTTTCTGGATAAACGGTAGCTCTCAACTGTATATACTTTAAAGATAAGTCCAAGGTTGCTGCTGTTTCAGATAAAACAATACTGGTAACAGGCTGTTGAACAGTAACATCACAGTAACCAACTACAACATTATCCTGGTTTATTGCTGATATAACTGCATGGCCTCCGGCAACACCCTGAATTGTAGCTGTCAGGGCACTGGTTTCAACAATTTTTACAATATTATCATTGGAGGACTTCCATTGCAAAGTCACTCCGCTTAAATTATTAGGTGAGATTGTTGCATGTAAAGTCGTATAACCTTTAATGGCCAACGTAGTCACACTGGGATCTAATACAATTGTTGTAACGGTTTGCTGTACGGTTATCTCGCAGGTAGCTTTTTTGACGACACCATTTATCGTTTGCTTTGCTGTGATTACTGCGGTTCCAGCCTTCACACCGGTTACCAATCCATCGGTCACAGTTGCGATACCGGTATTACTAGAGCTCCAGGTTATCGTATTTGTATTATCAGTAACCAGGGCCTCCAACTGCAAGGTTCCCTTCGTATATAAAGTAGCTTTGGCTGTACTAAGTGAAATTCCATCAATAACAGTTATATTAATCTTAATATCAGAAACCGTGGTACCTTCAAACAATCCCTGACCCGTATCATAAACAAGAGTTATTGTTACCTTCCCCTGCTTTTTGGCAGTAATGATATAATTTGAGGAATCCATTTTTGCTATATTGAAATCATAATTCGAGGGATCTACAAACACATCGGTATCAGGAAGATTAGAATTTTCCAATATATTATAGGTATCTCCTACATTCATTATGATATTAAGATCACTTATATCAATTGGAACATATATTTTGATATATGCGTACGGTGCATTTGCTTTCTCGTCGAAATTTTTATTGGTAAAGGCATAAATCTCATAAGTTCCGGCTTCCACCTTGCTAAAGGATACGGTACCGCTATCGCTAATCGTATATGTCATCTTATCCGAGGTACCCGCTGAAACCAAAGTTCTTTTTCCGCCAACCAGATTATAAACTACCCAAGTCAAATTAGTATCTACAGTAGCATTCGACTGAATTACAAAATTGGATGGGACTCCGCTATAGATAGCACTCGCATCCGTATTGCTGGATTTGGAATTACATATATGCTGTACCCCCAAGTCATCATCATAGGTAAAGCTGAAGGTTGGTTTTACCACCACTAACAACTGCACTTTCATTGGTTTATCGGTGGAAGACATGGTGGTACTCGTTATAGTAATTGTAGCACTGCCTGCACTTTTTGCTGTCACCTGACCATTTGCAGTGACCTGCACTACTCCTTCATTATCACTTTGAAAGGATACCGCCGTTGCAGAAATTGCTGCTCCCGATACAGCTCCGGTATCTGCATATTTTAAGTATATTTGCTTAGACTGGTCAATTGTATCCAATTTCAAAATACGGGTTCCTGTTGTAGTCGCATAAATTGTACCGGTATTCTGATAATCAATTTCGAGGCCAACCTTAATTAAAATACTGATAGAATAGGTAAATCCTCCTTGTGTGATCTTTGCTATAATCGTTGAATAACCAGGTCCTTTTCGTACCATTTTTACATAATTGGTATATTGTGTAGCTTCCAGAGTTACTACTCCTTTTTCAGTAGAAATCCATTCAACCGAAGAAGGTGCTGCCCAACCATCTGCCTCAACACCCACCGTCATTTCTGAAGACACCATCTCGTATTCAGACCCATCCGCCTTGTCTTGGGCATTGATTTTAAAAACATAATCCGGAAAAGAAACCGCCGATGCCTTAGCAACATTATCTGAAATTCCCAATGCAGCAATTGTAAAGAATATGCTAAAAAGGAATGTATAAATTAATTTATTTGTTTTAATCATCGCATAACCTCCCAAAACCTTATCATATAGAATATATCGGCAATTAAACAATTAATATTAGTTCTTCTACTATATATTCTAATTGTAAATTTTGACACTTATGTGTCAATTCATGACAGATGATGCATCGGAGCCTTGTTACGCAATAAGGGGATTGCTACAAATTCTGTAAATAAATTTTGCAGCAATCCCCTTATATTACCTTACACGCATCGCTCTCATTGCATTAAGCATTGCCAGTAATGCAACACCCACATCAGCAAAGATAGCAAACCATATGGAAGTTATGCCAAAAAAGGCTAATACCATGATTAAAATCTTAATGCCCAGAGCAAAAATAATATTCTGATAAACAATTTGCTTTGTTTTATGCGCAATCTTTATAGCAGTGGCAATCTTACTAATATCATCATTCATGATAACAACATCTGCAGCCTCTATTGCCGCATCCGAACCTATACCACCCATTGCTATGCCGATATCTGCACCTGCTAGAACAGGTGCATCATTAATTCCGTCACCAACAAATACTATTTTACCCTTACCTGTTATATTCTTTTTATATTTTTCAAACCATTCCACTTTATCCTGCGGTAATAATTCTGCTTCATAATCATCTACCCTACAAAGCTCTGCGATTTCCTTCGCGGCATTTTTATGATCCCCAGTCAGCATAATCGTCTTTTTTATACCCAACTGTTTCAGCATCGTCATAGCTTGAGTAACACCCGGTTTTATCTCATCTGCAATTAATATGTATCCCATATATTTCTTATTTAAAGCTACATAAATAATACTGCCGGATACTTGCGGATGATTTATCTGGATATTATATTCCCTCATCAGCTTTTCGTTACCCGCATAAATAGTGTCTTTCCCATATTCGGCTATCACTCCGCGACCTGCTGCTTCTGTTATCTGTTCAGCACGTGAGTCTATAGCAGCACTATTTTTTTCGATATAGGATAAGATTGACTTTGCAATCGGATGGGTAGATTGACTTTCCGCTATTGCTGCCAATTTAATTAATTCGAAAGATTCTACTCCCTCAACCGGACATATTTTAGACACTTCAAATACACCCTTGGTTAACGTACCTGTTTTATCAAATACAATCGTATCTACCTGTTTTAAAGCATCCAGATAATTTCCGCCTTTAATTAGGATTCCCTGATTCGCTCCACCACCAATGCCTCCAAAAAAGCTAAGCGGTATGGAAATAACCAGCGCACAGGGACAGGATATAATCAAGAAGCTAAGAGCACGGTACAACCAATCAGTAAAACTTCCAAAACCCAATAAAGGAGGAAAAACAGCAACTGCTACTGCTAAAAATACGACAATAGGAGTATAAAATCTAGCAAATTTGGTGATAAATTTCTCGCTTTCTGCTTTCTTACTACCTGCATTCTGTACAAGTTCAAGAATTTTTGAAACGGTAGATTCTCCATAAGTTTTTGTTACTTCTAACTCCAAAACACCACTCGTATTAATGGCTCCCGATAATACCATATCATCAAGTGATACTTCTCTTGGAACACTTTCTCCGGTCAATGCTCTTGTATCAATATAGCTGGCTCCTTTTACAATGATACCATCCAACGGAATTTTTTCACCCGGTTTCACCAAAATCCTATCTCCGATTTCAATTTGCTCAGGAATTACAACCGTCACATTACCCTCACTAAGCTTATTTGCATAATCCGGACGGATATCCATTAACCCCGCGATATTTTTCCTGGACCTGCTAACCGCCATATCCTGCAACAGTTCACCAATCCCGTAAAACACTAAAACTGCAATTGCTTCGACACGTTCACCAATGAGAAAAGCTCCTAGGGAAGCGATTCCCATGAGGAAATTCTCGTCAAACAACTTTCCTTTCAGAATATTTTTTCCTGCATTGCTCAATACTTCAAACCCTACCATGAAATAAGCAATGATAAATGCACCTAGTTTTATATTATCCGGTACACTTATTAATGTGAAAACAACTGTAAGTGCTACTGCTGCCATTAATCGAAAAAAATATAATTTAATTTCCGTATCCATTTCGCCATGTTTATGTTTGTGCTCATGTCCATGCTCGTTTGAAGCCATTTTATCTTTATCTGATAAATACTTAACTTTTACCGATGGTTCATGGTAGGCCACTATTTGTTTCACTTGTTTCGTTATATCTGCTGTTCCATTTAAGGAAATGCTTAATTTACAATTCATAAGGTTTAGACTAGCATCATTAACTTCCGACAAATCACCAACTTCTTTTTCAATCTTAGCTGCACAATTTGCGCAGTTAAGTCCTTCTAAAATATATTCTTTTTTATTATCCATACAATTTACCTCAATTCTGACTGATTAATTATAAAAAACTGTAAGTGACTTCTTCTTATGTGATTTTTATATAAATAATAGGGTGTTACTTTTCCTCGATATGTTCCATTCCAATTTCTAAAAGGTTCTTTACATGCTCATCCTGAAGGGAGTAAAATGTTACCTTTCCGTCTCTGCGGTTTTTCACTAGCTTTTCCTGACGCAAAGTCTTTAATTGATGTGAGATTGCTGATTTCGTCATATTCAAAAGTACTGCAAGATCGCAGACACACATCTCTTCATAGTCTAACGCCCATAGGATTTTTATTCTGGTACTATCACTAAACATTTTAAAAAAATCTGCCAAATCATATAACAACTCATCCTCAGGCATATTACCCTTTACATTTTCTACAATATCAGCATGAATTACATCACAATCGCATACTGCAAATTTATTATCTTGATTCATCAAAGATCTTCCTCCTTCCAGATTATGGACTTCGTCCATAATCTCTTCACTCCGATCGCATATCGCAAGCAAGCTTGCATATGCTCACTACGTTCTCATCATGTTATGAATTTCTATTCTATTTATCATTTTTCTTTAATAATATATTGCCCGTATCAGTTGAACAATTGAGTAATTGTTCAACTGTTTGATTGTATTATATGCTAGTAATCATAAAAATGCAACTATAAATTATTATTTATATTAAATATTTGGTTCGGGTTTCATAAGTCGTACATTAAGTAAAACAATGAATATATCTGCACAAATATTCATTACACTAATCTAATCCTACTTATGATACCCGAACCAAATTTATTGTTTTTACTATATCAATGACATGCTTCGATATTTTTCCTTTAGAAAACGGCTCACAAAACAGATTGATCGGAAGAGCCAAAAGCTATGTATATTACCATCTTCATATCAAAATAACAGGGTTCCGCCTTCCTTTTAGTCGGCTGCTATTATATAGTCTCATCATTCTTTAAAATGATTATAGAATTCCCTAAGCTCTTCTTTCTTAGCTTGAGGTAAATCCTTCTTTCTA
>JAQUYQ010000119.1 GCA_028691795.1 Herbinix sp. | reverse complement strand
GATGCGAAGATTTTTGTAATGGCAAAGAAATGTAACAATAGTTAAGATGATTTGAATAATAAAAATTATATCTAATGTTAACTGCTAAAGTTTAATCAGAACAAAAAGAGTAATATTAGCTCGAAGATGAAATATTAACATAAATAAGTAATATAACAGTAATTTGACTTTCTGTTTGTAACAGGAGGATAGATTTAAAAATTAAAAATTTTTCACAAAATGAATTGTTTATAATTCACTTATCTAATATTGTGTCTGCGACCCAAAGTTTGCAGGCTTTGATGAAAGGTATGGTTATTTCTATGAGAATTGGTTCAGGATATGATGTTCATAAATTAGTAGAAGACAGGGAATTAATACTTGGAGGTGTTAAGATACCATATGAAAAGGGATTATTGGGGCATTCCGACGCAGATGTCTTAATACATGCGATCATGGATGCACTGTTAGGTGCGGCAGCACTTGGTGATATAGGAAATCATTATCCGGATACGGACGCTTCCTATAAGGGAATATCCAGTATTGAATTATTGAAAAGGGTAAAAACCTTAATTGAGAATAAACTTTATATGATTGAAAATATCGATGCAACAATTATTGCGCAAAGACCAAAGCTGTCACCATTTATAACTGATATGGTAAGAAATATCGCTGAAGCACTTGGAATTGAGGAAGATAGAGTTAATGTGAAGGCAACTACGGAGGAAGGGCTTGGATTTACCGGAGCCGGACAGGGTATTGCAGCAAATGCAGTCTGTTTACTTGAATCAATGATGAATTATCAATTAGATGTTTCGGCGGAAAGCGGAGCAAGCAGTAAATGTAGCGGATGCAGTGGATGTTCGAAGAAATAGCTTCAATAGCTATTAAAAAGGTACGGTCGTTAGCATGAGTAGAAATTATGTTGACAAAATAATCATACGTGCATAAAATAACTATATGAAATAAATATAACAGACAAATACAACGGAAATATTACGGATAAATGCAACGGATAAATACAACGAATATAACAATATAAAATGCTAGGAACGGAAAAGTAACTCATTAATAGGTATCAGAGATAGAATGTCATCGGCTGAAAGCATTCTTTGCAAGGATATGAGGGAAGTGCATCCGGGAGCTGGTTCGGTGAAGCAATTGTCTAGCCGGGCTCGGTAACAGCCGTTATCTGTATGAGATGTATGCTGTAGTTTTTAACAGCGACATATAATAGAGTGGAACCGCGTATTTCACCGCCTCTATAGCTGAGGCGGTTTTTTTGTGTAATTGTTTATAAAATGAGATCTCTTTTACGAGTGAGAAAAATATAAAAATGAATTCACATGCAATTTTCCTCTCGTTAAATAAGGAATAGATAAAACATTTGAATTCATAAGAAATTTCCTTCTTGTGAATTAAGGAATAAATAATACATTTATATTAATAAGAGATTTCCTCTCGCTAAGTAAAGAAAAAATAGAACTTTTGTTTTGTTTATCCTTCACTTCTACAAAGTGAAACATAAATAAAACAATGTACTAACTACTCACTTCTACAAAGTGAAACATAAATAAAACAATGTACTAACTACTCACTACTAACAAAGTGAAGTATAAATAAAACAAGTCAATTACATATGATGATGATCTTCTTAATAATAAAAATATATAAATATAACAATCTTTAAGAGTTTTTTAAAAATATTTAACTTTAGTTATCTAATATAAAGGGGACGTGAATATGGGTATAATTAAATATATAAAAGAAGAAATTCAAATAATAAAAGATCGCGATCCTGCGATTAAAACACCAATAGAGGTGTTCCTTTATCCAAGTTTTAAAGCGATTATCAGATACCGAGTTGCTCACTATCTTTATAAAAAACATCATTATTTTCTTGCAAGATGGTACTCTCAGCGAACCGTAAGAAAAACTGGAATAGAGATACATCCGGGAGCTACAATCGGAAAAGGGTTATTTATTGACCATGGTCATGGAGTAGTAATTGGCGAGACAGCAATCGTTGGAGACAATGTTACTCTGTATCAGGGAGTAACTTTAGGAGGTACCGGTAAAGAGCAGGGTAAACGCCATCCGACCGTTGGTAATAATGTTATGATTAGTGCGGGAGCTAAGATATTAGGTTCATTTACCATCGGTGAGAATTCGAAGATAGGTGCCGGATCGGTAGTTCTATCAGAGGTTCCGCCAAATTCCACGGTTGTAGGTGTTCCAGGAAGAGTTGTGAAAAGGGACAATGTAAGAGTTCCGGCAGAAGATATGGATCAGATACATTTTCCCGATCCGATTCAAAAAGAATTATTCTGCTTACGTAATGAAAATATCTGCTTGAGAAATGAATTAAAAAGATTATATGAGAAATTTGATGAGATGGAAAAGAAGGACATTAATAAATAGCTATAATATGAAACAATAAATGTAACGAGTATATGAAACAAATATAATAAATAAATGCAACAAGTATATGAAACAACTATATATAACAAAATAAAAGCAACAATTTCAGAAACAACAATATGAATTAGTTACAACAACAATAAAAGTTACAATTTATATTACAATAGTCATTAAAAAAGATTAAATAAAACAATAGAATAAATTTAAAAACTTATCCGGAGGAAATGAGATGAAGATTTATAATACGTTAACGCAAAAAAAAGAAGAATTCATACCGATAGAGGAAGGTAAAGTCCGAATGTATGTCTGCGGGCCTACGGTCTATAATTATATCCATATTGGAAATGCCAGACCGGCAATTCTCTTTGATACCTTTCGAAGATATTTGGAATATCGCGGTTATGACGTAAATTACGTCTCAAACTTTACCGATGTTGATGATAAAATCATTAAGAAAGCGAATGAAGAAGGAGTCAGTTCGGCTGATATCTCGGAACGTTACATCAAAGAGTTTAAAGTAGATGCATTAGCCTTGAATATAGAGGAAGCCACCCATCATCCGAAAGCTACCGAAGAAATTGACGGAATGATAGAGATGATAAGTAACCTGATTGATAAAGGCTATGCATATGAGAAAAATGGTACGGTTTATTTTAAAACAAGAAGCTTTAAGGGGTACGGTAAACTATCTAAGAAAAAGATAGATGATTTGGAAGCTGGAATTCGAATTGCAGTAAGTGAAGATAAGGAAGATCCAATGGATTTTGTTCTTTGGAAGCCGAAGAAAGAGGGAGAGCCCTACTGGACCTCTCCTTGGAGTGAAGGACGTCCCGGTTGGCATATTGAGTGTTCGGTCATGAGCAGAAAATATCTTGGAGAGCAAATTGATATTCATGCAGGCGGTGAAGATCTTATCTTCCCTCATCATGAAAATGAGATTGCCCAGAGTGAAGCTGCAAACGGAAAAGAATTTGCAAGGTACTGGATGCACAATGCATTCATCAATATTGATAATAAGAAGATGTCAAAATCAGAGGGTAATTTTTTCACAGTTCGTGAAATTTGCGAACAGTATGATCCTCAGATAGTACGTTTCTTTATGTTGAATTCCCACTATCGCAGTCCATTGAATTTCAGTAAGGAATTGATGGAAGCTGCAAAGAACTCATTAACTAGAATTCTTACAGCAATTGGACAATTGCAGCATTTGCTTGACAGTGGTGCTTTAAGCAGGGAATTCATTTCTTCCGATGAACAATTGATTGTTACGGAGTCAGAAGCCCTGAATAGCAAGTTCATGGATGCTATGGACGACGATTTTAATACGGCAGATGCGATCGCCGCAATATTTGAACTGGTTAAGCTTTCGAATACAAACTGTAATGGTGACAGCAGCATTGAATTTATTAAGATAATCCATCAAAGATTAATAAACCTTTGTGATATTCTTGGTATTAAGACTACAAAGGAAGAAGAGCTTTTGGATTCTGATATAGAACAACTGATTGAGGATAGACAGACGGCAAGAAAGATTAAAGACTTTGCGAAATCAGATCAAATCAGAAATCTTTTACTTGAAAAGGGTATCGTTTTAGAAGATACCAGAGAGGGAGTAAGATGGAAACGGAGTTAATAAAGAAAGACGAAGGCATGGGTTTCGCTAGATTTATCAAAAATACTCTAAACCTGCCGGAGACGGATATTAAGACCTACTCCCCCCTGACGCTTGCATTTATTGGGGATTCCATATTTGATATGATTATACGTACTGCGATAGTTGAGAGTGGGAATGCTCCTGTTAACAAACTTCACAAAAGAGCTTCTAAATTGGTGCAGGCTACGTCACAGGCAGAGTTATATCATATCATTAAAGATCAGCTAACCGAGGAAGAAACTGCAATCTATAAAAGAGGACGGAATGCAAAATCATTTACCACAGCCAAGAATGCAGGTGTGGTGGAGTACCGTACTGCAACAGGACTCGAAGCACTGATGGGATATTTGTATTTAACGGATAAGATGGATCGGTTGGTAGAATTAATTAAGCCTCAGATAGAAAAAATAGAAAGTATTTCTTAATAAAAAACCATAGAGACGAAAAGGGATGCGGCAAAATGATTTGCAGCATCCCTTTTCATCATTTAGTCAATATTATTATATGAATTTAAGTATTAAAGATTTTTCTTTAAAATTTGAAACTATTTTGTAAGATATAACGTCTAATTAGTAAAATAGAAAAGAGTGAAATAAAATCACTTTCACTCTGAGGTTTGCGTTCTTAGAATGAATGCAAGCACTCATTCTCAGAACTTGGTGACAAATTATGATTAATAAAAGAGGCGAGAAGTTAATAGTGCATATGTTAGCGTTCATTCAAATGCAGAGGGGGGTTAATATGAAAAGAAGTAAAGTATGGCAAATTGTTGGGTTGTTGTTAATCATGGTTTTTATAGTAACAGCATGTGGTAAGAAATATTCGTATTCGGAAAGTACAATGGATACTGCAGCGATTGCAGAGAGTTCAAACGGAACTTCAGGAAGTGCACAGATAAACATGGAAAAAGATGATTCGGCAACTGGTGCCAAGGCGCCAAAAGACGGTGAAGAGGTCGGATTAGATAATACCGCTACACTTACTTCAAGTAGTTTACAGGCACAGTCCCAGGATAAAATTATAACATGCTATTATCTTGATGTAGAAACTCAGGATTTTGACAATTTAATTACAGAGCTTGACACCAGGATCAGTAATTTGGGAGGGTATGTAGAAAGCTCTCAAATCAACGGCAAAAGCATTTATGATAGTAATGTTACCCGTAGAGGTAATATTGTAGCCAGAGTTCCTAGTGAAAAAGCGGGTGAATTTTTAAGTACGGTTAACGAAGAAGCTAATGTAGTAAATAATGAGAAGACTTCTGATAATGTATCGCTAGAATACATAGATGCACAGAGTAGAATAGATACACTAAAAATTGAGCAAGAAAGATTATTTGCTATATTAGAAAAAGCCGATAATTTAGAAAATATTATAACTCTCGAAAGTCGTTTAAGCGAAATTAGATATGAACTTCAAAATTACGAGAGCCAGCTAAGATCCTATGATAATAAGGTAGAATATAGCACAATAACCCTTAATATTCAGGAAGTTACTAGAATAACACCTGTAACTGAGGTTAAGCCAACATTTACAAGCAGAATTAAGACTGGTTTTAGCGATACGATTTACAATATTAGTGAAGGGTTTAAAAATTTCGTTGTATGGTTTATTGTTAATCTTCCATATTTGCTAATATGGGGATTAATTATATTTATCGTGGTAATTATTGTTCGCAGATATTTAAAAAAGAGACATATGATCAAATAACATAGTATGAAATTTTAATATTTACAATTGACTAAGTAAAGGGTTATGAAAACAATGTTCCTCCTAAGGGATACAGTTTTTATAACCCTTTATGATATGAGTATTTAATTGCTTTTTCTTTACACTCAATTATAGCTTTGTTATGATATAGGAAAAGAGATGCTTTGACGATCAGCAATATAAAAACAAACTTGATATGTGGGTTATAAATCAGGTTATGTTAATTCATTGACTTATAACATCTGAGCCTATATTGTTTATAAAAAACAACTTATTTGTAGTAGTTTTGGGGAGAAGGAGAGGTTTTATGGATAAGGTCATATTTCATATTGACGTAAACTCAGCTTTTCTAAGCTGGGAAGCAGTAAATCGCCTACAGGCAGGAGAAACGAAGGATCTTCGTGAAATTGCTTCTGCGGTTGCAGGGGATAAGAATAAACGGCATGGTATTATTCTGGCAAAATCAACTCTTGCAAAACAATGTGGTGTAAAAACGGGAGAACCAATTGGGGATGCACTTAAAAAATGTCCGAATCTCACCTTAGTACCGCCAAGACATTCTCTTTATGTGGAATATTCTAAGAAATTCATCGATATTCTTTGTGACTTTTCCCCATGTGTAGAGCAATGCTCTATTGACGAGGCTTACTGTGATATGACAGGAATGTCTACCTTGTTTGGACATCCTATCAATGCAGCGAATAAGATTAAGGACAGAGTTCGTAGGGAATTAGGCTTTACGGTAAATATCGGTATTTCTAATAATAAACTTTTGGCGAAGATGGCGTCAGATTTTCAAAAACCAGATAAGGTTCATACCTTATTTCCCGAAGAAATTAAAGAAAAAATGTGGATACTTCCGGTAGGTGAGCTGTTTTTTGTGGGTAAATCCACTGTTAAGAAGCTGAACGACCTTGGAATCTATTCAATTGGTGAATTAGCAAATACTGATGTGGGAATTCTTAAGTCCCACCTAAAAAAGCATGGAGAGGTAATTCATAGTTTTGCTAACGGAATTGGTACCTCTTTAATTTCTAATGAGGAGGTTAAAAATAAGGGGTATGGCAATTCTACCACGATTTCCTTTGATGTTGAGGAGGAAGGTGCTGCAAAGATAATACTTCTTTCTCTTGCTGAATCGGTAGCAGCAAGACTTCGCCGTGATGATATGATGGCAAATGTAGTATCCGTTAGTATCGTTGATTCGGAATTTAGGCACTGTTCTCACCAGATGACCTTGCTTAGTCCAACACATAATACGGATGAAATTCATAAAGTTGCATGTGCATTGTTTGATGATTTGTGGGACGGTTCGCCTATTCGTAATCTGGGAATTCAGACTAGTAAGGTCGTGTCAGACGAAACAGAAAGGCAGATGAACTTGTTTAGCTTTGAAACAGATGAGAAGAAGGAGAAGCTGGATCAAGCAATTGACAGCATCCGCAACCGTTACGGAACCTCAGCTATTTTGAGGGCAAGCTTGGTTCAACAAAAGAAGGATAAGTAGTGTGAATTATAAAAAAATAATTCACACGTTGAGTTTATGCATGCGAGCCCAAACTAATCCAAAGACAGGCTTGTTATGTTAGTATGAAAATTCATGTGAATAAGACAAATTAAATATAAAAATCAGTGTATCCTGTTCTTTAACGTCGATTATTTGTATCTTATTTAAATGGTAAATAATTACAACCAATGCTATAATCGCTTTATTGGATGACATTTTATCAGACTAAAAGGGGATACAGTATGAGACAGCTACTTCTCTATTTTTTCATCATTTTTGGTATAAATGTTCCTGGTATAGATTTAACCATAGATACTTCAGGTTTTAA
>JAQUYQ010000118.1 GCA_028691795.1 Herbinix sp. | reverse complement strand
AAATAAATTCTATAAAATATGATGTTGCTAATAATGAAATAGAAAAATTCGATGATTATAAGGTGATGATTGATGAATTTTATGAGAACATCATGACAAAGAGCGCATAATATTTCATCCGACAAAAACTTGAAAGGAATAGGTTTAACTATGTCAATAGAATATTTAGGACTAAGTGAAATTAACGGCCCCCTGATTGCTCTTGAAGGTGTCCGTGATGCCTCCTTCGATGAAATTGTTGAATTAACTATAGAAGGCAACAAGAAAAAGTTAGGCCGTATCATCGAATTATATGAGAACAAGGCTGTAATTCAGGTATTTCAAGGTACTGAGGATATGTCCTTATTTAATACACATACAAAATTAACCGGACATCCGATGGAGGTTAATCTCTCGCCGGAGATTCTTGGACGTGTTTTTAATGGTGTAGGGCAGCCAATTGACGGTCTTGGCAATATAATCGCAGAAAAAAAACGAGATATTAACGGCCAGCCGCTTAACCCCTGTTCCAGAGAATACCCTAGAAACTATATTAAAACCGGTATCTCTGCAATCGATTGTTTAACTACATTGATTCGCGGCCAAAAGCTTCCTATATTCTCTGGAAATGGTTTACCTCATGATCAATTAGCTGCTCAAATCGTAAAACAGGCATCCTTGGGTGAAGGTGCTGAAGGCGAATTTGCAATTGTTTTTGCTGCGATGGGAGTAAAGCATGATGTTGCTGATTTCTTCCGACGTACCTTTGAAGAAAGCGGTGCCAGTTCCCATGTTGTAATGTATTTAAATCTGGCTAATGACCCTGTCGTTGAACGTCTAATAACACCAAAGGTAGCATTAACTGCTGCAGAATATCTGGCTTTTGAAAAAGGAATGCATATTCTTGTAATCCTTACCGATATGACCTCTTTTGCAGAAGCAATGCGAGAAGTATCCTCTTCAAAGGGTGAAATACCAAGTAGAAAAGGTTATCCCGGTTACATGTACAGTGAACTTGCAACGCTTTATGAAAGAGCAGGTATTGTTCAGGGCTGTCCAGGTTCCGTTACACAAATTCCAATTTTAACTATGCCAAATGATGATATTACTCACCCAATTCCTGATCTCACCGGATATATAACAGAAGGTCAGATTGTTCTAGACCGAGCGCTTCACCAAAAAGCGATTTATCCTCCAATTAGTATTTTACCATCACTCTCCCGTTTGATGAAGGATGGTATTGGTAAGGGTTATACCCGTGAAGATCATCAGGATCTTGCTAACCAGCTCTTCTCTTCCTACGCACGTGTTGGTGATGCCAGAGCTTTAGCAAGTGTTATTGGTGAAGATGAATTGTCTCCAATTGATAAAAAATACCTAAAATTCGGTTATGCTATGGAGCAGGAATTCCTTGCACAAGGACATTTTGAGGACCGTTCGATCATACAGACCTTAGACAAAGGTTGGGAATTACTTACCATTCTTCCAAGAGAAGAATTAGACCGTATCGATACAAAGATTTTGGATCAATATTTTATGAAGAACAACAAAGCTTCTGGCGAATAGAGGTGATACCATGAATCCGAATACCTTTCCTACTAAAGGTAATCTAATACTGGCCAAGAATTCTTTAAAGCTTGCTAAGCAAGGCTATGAATTGATGGATAAAAAACGTAATATTTTGATGCGTGAACTGTTGGAATTAATTGATCAAGCAAAAGATGTGCAATCTGAAATTGACTCCACCTACTCGGCTGCATATCTTGCACTTCAGCAAGCCAACATTGAAATGGGTATCAATAACGTATCAGAACTCAGTAATACGATACCTGAGGAGGATTCCATTCAAATTAAGCAACGCAGTATTATGGGAACTGAAATTCCTTTGGTTGAATTTGATAGCTCTGAAAGCAAACCTACTTATGCTTTCTTTCATACAAAGTTATCTCTGGATGAAGCTACCAAGAGATTTATTAAGGTAAAAGAGCTTACGATCCGTTTATCCATGATTGAAAATTCCGCTTATCGCTTAGCAACCAGTATTAACAAAACGCAAAAACGAGCGAACGCACTTAAGAACATCACAATACCTTCCTATACTGAACTGGTTTCGGAAATTCAAAATGCCTTAGAAGAAAAAGAAAGAGAAGAATTTACCCGACTCAAAGTTATTAAGCGAAGGCAAACCGCTCAGTAAATACCTTATCAAATTAAAAGAACAAATAAATATATCGATTTATAATAATAAGTCAGATATTATGTATTTATAAATAGACCATTTTTTTTATTATTTTTTTATCAGAAGTATAATAATTTTTCTGTGAGACATAATAATATCAGATACAACGTAAGACTTAAATTGCAAAAATATAATATACACTCATTGTTAAGTACTGTTGTATCTAACAAGTTGAATTCAATTGAATTCACTTGGATACAGAATAAATTATTAATTAATTTATTCTGCAAAAAAAAGAATAGATGGTTTGTAGTTGCGTCTCAAAATTACAGACTGCAAGCTTCTTGGATGATTGGGAGATGATAGCTTTTGGACAGTCTAATTAGTTTAATTGAAAGCTTTGGTATTTCCTCAGTTTGAATAGGAAACTAAGGTGAATGGAAGAGGTTGTTGTAATTACTCACTATCGAATTGAATATTTGCACTAAAAATTGAATGAGACAACGATAAGAGCAGGGATACTAATTTATTCCTGCTCTTATCATGTTATTGTAGTTAAATTTACTGATTTGGACATCATACTGCAGAATTAGAAATAAGATAAACCAGATAAAGGAATTAAAAAATTTAAGATTTTAGTATAATATTTCTTTTATGAGACATAATATTATCAGATACAATGTAAGACTTAAATTACTAAAAACAATTTTAGTACTGTTGTATCGAACAAGTTGAATTCAATAAATGAATTCACTTGAATGCAGAATGAATTAATAACTAATTTATTCTGTTAAAAAAAGAATAGATGGTTTGTAGTTTCGTCTCAAAATTACAGACCGCAAACTTCTTGGATGATTGGGAGATGATAGCTTTTGGACAGTCTAATTAGTTTATTTGAAAGCTTTGGTTTTTCCTCAGTTTGATAGGAAACTAAGGTGAATGAAAGAGGTTGTTATAATTTCTAATCGAATTGAATATTTGCATTAAAAATTAAATGAGACAAACGATAAGAGCAGGAATATTAATTTATTCCTGCTCTTATTATGTTATAAAATGATTTAGGTGTCATAGTCAATCTTCACTAGGAACAATCATAGTCATCGTTTTTGTCGGATCACCGACACTGATCTGTCTCATATCATAACCCGTTGGATTTTGGAAAAGTCGGAGGCCGAACTCTTCTGCTATTGAGAAGATATGATCAAAGATATCGGCTTGAATTGTTTCATATATTTGCCATTCAGTTACATCTGCAAAGGCATATATTTCTAGAGGCAGGCCGTTCTCCGTCGGCGGAAGCTGACGAACCATCTGAGGCATTTCTTTTAGAAGTCTTGGATTATTTTTTAAATAGAATTGGATATATATTCGAAAGGTTCCCACATTTGTCATATATCTTCCGTTTATTCGAAGCTCATTGTCTGCATTTTTTTGTTTATTATAGTTGCTTAATTCCTGCTCTTTTTCTGTAATATAATCCTTTAAATAATTAATTTTCTTAAATTTTTCTATCATTTCAGGCGTACAAAAATTGATGCTATTCACATCAATATAAATGGATCGCTTCATCCTTCTTCCACCAAATTCGGTCATACCTCTCCAGTTCTTAAAGGAATCAGATACAAGTGCATAAGCAGGTAGAGAAACTATCGTTTTATCAAAATTCTGAACTTTTACCGTATTCAAGGTTATATCAATAACATCACCGTCCGCACCATATTTGGTCATTTCAATCCAGTCACCGATTCGAAGCATATCATTAGAAGTCAACTGTATGCCTGCGATAAAACCCAAGATAGAATCCTTAAAAACAAAGGAAAATACGGCTGCAACAGCACCAATCCCACCTAACATAAGCATCGGATTCTGGTTCATTAAGGTTCCAATAATCACTATCCCGATGATAATATAAAAAATTATTTCAACCACCTGTAATAAACCTTTTATCGGCCTGACCTTTGAAATCGGATAAGTCCGGTAAATATCATTAATTGCATCCAACAAAGATTTAACAACAAACAAAGTCATAATTAATAAATATATCGTCGCAATACGCACAACTAATACGATTACTAACACATTATTAAATGCCTGTGCAAAAAGGTAAACAATAATTCCGGGAATTATGTTGGAAAGTTTAATAAAAACTTTATGCTTCAATAATATATCATCCCATTGATATTTATTCTTCAGTATTACCCGAGTGAATAGCTTTAAAATAACTTTTTTTGTGATTAGATTTACGATAACGCAAGTTAAAATAATGATTGTAACTAATATAACATAGGATAAATATCCTGCTAAATCCTTATTAACATTATAAGAAATGAGTATATCACCGATATAATTCATCTATCTACCGACCTTTCTTAACTACGTTCTTAATTACTTTCTAAATACCTTATTATTATCTTCTACTGTAACCTGGATGCATCCAAATCAATTTTACTATTCTATTTCTTTTATGTCAAACAGATAACTACTTCTTAACACTCTGTTTCTTATTAATAGACTCTCTCATCAAATTCTAATGTTATAAATGTTAATTTAATGATATACTTATTTTATATGTATTTATGATACTTTTTATAACACACTCACCACTTTGTATCACTTTATATAAATGGTAACTAAAATTGTTTCATGTTATAAAGCATAAAGAATATTTTTATTAGGAACTATAATGTTAGATAATTGGAAGAAAAGAGGTGCTAAACTATGTGGTTTGCAAAATCACAAAAAGATGTTTTAAAAGAATTGAGTGTTGATCCCGTTTCCGGCCTATCAGAAGCTGAAGCAAAGAAGCGTCTGGAGCAATATGGTCTAAACAAATTAAAAGGAAAACCAAAAAAGAGTATTATTGTTCTATTTCTATCCCAATTGCAGGATATGTTAATCTACGTATTATTGGCTGCTGCAGTTATCACAATGATCATTAATGAAGTTACCGATTCCATCATCATATTACTCGTTATTGTACTAAATGCAGTAATTGGTGTAATTCAGGAATTTAAAGCTGAGAAAGCCGTTGAAGCTCTTCAGAAAATGACCACCCCGAAATCTTTGGTAAGACGTGATAGTAAAGTATTTGAAATCAATTCAGAGGAGGTTGTACCAGGTGATATCATAATATTGGATGCCGGAAGATATGTCCCCGCTGATATAAGACTAATTGAAAGTGCCAATCTACAAATTGAAGAATCCGCACTGACCGGTGAATCTGTGCCCTCCTCTAAGGATGCGACAAAGATATTTGAAGATCCTAAAACACCGATTGGTGATAAAGCGAATATGGCATTTCTTTCAACCTTAGTTACTTATGGACGTGCAGAAGGAATTGTTGTCGCAACCGCCATGGATACCGAGATAGGAAAAATAGCAAAGATTTTAGATGAGGATAACAATGAAATGACCCCTCTTCAAAAAAGACTGGATGAACTGGGACGCATACTCGGCTTCCTTGCCATCGGTATCTGTGTATTAATCTTTGTAATTGCTTTAATTCAAAAACGTGATTTATTTGAAATGTTCTTAACCGCCATAAGCCTTGCTGTTGCAGCGATCCCGGAGGGTCTTGCTGCCATTGTAGCAATCGTTCTTGCTCTTGGTGTTACTAAAATGTCAAAAATCAATGCCATCGTAAAAAAGCTTCCTGCTGTTGAAACTTTAGGTTCTGTTAATATTATCTGTTCTGATAAGACCGGTACCTTAACTCAGAATAAAATGACGGTAGTAAAGCAATATACCCATAAGAATACTACCGATGTTCCGGTAATGAATACGGATCTGACAGCTACTGTGGATGAAACAGAATTAATAAAATCACTGGTTCTCTGTTCTGACGCCACCTATGAAAATGGCCAGGGAACTGGAGATCCTACCGAGATAGCTTTAATAATACTTGGAGATAAGTTTAACCTTTCTAAGAATGACTTAAATAACAGACACAAAAGAATGTCTGAAAATCCATTTGATTCTGATCGAAAGTTAATGTCCACGCTAAACATAGAAGGAAACGGATATCGTGTTCATACAAAAGGAGCTATTGATAATATATTAAAGTTATCTACTACTGCTCTTGTGAATGGTCAGACGATACCGTTAACAGACGAAATGAAGGCTGATTATCTTAAAACAGCAGAGGAAATGTCTGATTCAGCTCTTCGTGTCTTAGGAGTGGCGTATAAAGATACCGATCATATTATTTCTCCTGAAATTATGGAAAGTGATCTCACAGTCATCGGTCTTGTTGGTATGATTGATCCTCCAAGACTTGAGGTTAAGGATTCAATTTATGAAGCTAAAATGGCAGGAATCCGCCCGATTATGATAACCGGTGACCACAAAAATACTGCTGTAGCAATAGCAAAGGAATTAGGAATCGCAGAGTCGATCGTGCAAAGTATTACGGGTGCCGAAATCGATGAGATTTCCGACGAAGAATTTGCAGCTCGTATCAATGATTACAGAGTATTTGCCCGCGTATCTCCAGAGCATAAGGTAAAAATCGTTAGAGCCTTCAAGGCAAAAGGGAATATTGTATCTATGACAGGCGATGGTGTTAATGATGCACCTTCTTTAAAATATGCCGATATCGGTGTTGCTATGGGAATTACCGGTACTGATGTTGCCAAAGGTGCCAGTGATATGATACTTACCGATGATAATTTTACAACTATTGTTCATGCAATTGAAGAAGGACGTAACATTTACAATAATATCAAAAAGTCAGTTATTTTTCTCTTATCCTGTAACCTAGGTGAAGTAATTGCCATATTCCTATCAATATTATTTAATTGGCCTGTCCCATTACTTGCAACTCAAATTTTATGGGTCAATCTGATTACCGATTCATTGCCAGCCATTGCCCTTGGTATTGACCCTGGTGACCATGACGTAATGAAACTAAAACCAAGGAATCCGAAGGAAAGCTTCTTTGCTCAGGGTTCCGGAATGAAAGCAATTGTTGGTGGAATTTTGATCGGTTTGTTTACTCTTGTTGCATTTTACTATGGCTTATGGGAAAAAGGTTATCAACTAGGCTCAGGCACATTCCCTGAAGGCGCTCTTACTTATGCAAGAACGATGGCATTTGTTGTATTAGCTGCTTCTCAGCTCTTCTATTCCTTATCAATGAGAAGTGCAACAAAATCCATATTTAAAATTGGTCTGTTCTCAAATAAGTTTTTAATCGGATCCATTGTTATTGGTATACTTCTTCAGTTAGTTGTTATATCGATTCCTGTACTAGCAACAGCCTTTGGAGTACACAATTTAAGCTTAATGGATTGGTCTATTGTAATCGGATTTTCATTAATACCGTTTATCGTAAATGAAATAATTAAGTTATTCATGAAATCACCGGAACACAAATAAGATTTCTTCTTAGTTAATAGATTTTTATATAAAAATCTGCATATTAAGATGTTGGGGTCGAATAGCCCTCTTTAGCACCTTGAAAACTACACACATTTTTTGAATTTCTGGTATAATAGAGTTATCAGAAAGGTGGTACTTTTATGTCATTTCATACGAACAGTTCACAGCAAT
>JAQUYQ010000117.1 GCA_028691795.1 Herbinix sp. | reverse complement strand
TAGATGTACAAATAGTACATTAAACCTAGAGATTATTTATATAAATAATTTATAATACTGAAGGAGAAACCCTATGGATCAAGAGCAATTTGATAACTATCAGCATTTTACTGAAAAAACGATTTATGATCTATCCCAAAAGGTTATTGTACTGGAAAATAAATTGAACATTATTACAAATCTTCTTGAAATCAGCAAATTTATTAATCAATATATTAAAGATCCCAATCTCTTTGGACTGATTAATGATATGATTATTGGAGTCTTTGGCGCCAAGTATTCAATTATATATGAAAAAATTAGTGATAGTTGGGAAATCGTTGCAAGGTCAGCTTTCTATTCTTACCTAGAAGAAGAAAAGAAATTAATAATTGATCATCAGGAAGCAGAGTTTATAATCAATAGTGATACCCCCATCTATGGAAATCAAAAAGAAGAAGATAATGTATATTCTTGCTTGGGTGTTCCTATTAAAGTAGATAATCAAATATTAGGTTTTATAATAATTCAACATAAGGAGAAAAACTATTTCTCCAGTGATCATTTGATGTTCCTATCTTCGATAGGCAATCACATTGGCGTAGCTATTGAAAATAACCTGTTGTATAAACAAATTAAAGAACAGCTTGCATAACGCATAAGTATAATTAGCATTATCCATCGCTAAAATCAAATAATGGTTCGGGTATCATAAGTCGGATTAGTATAGTGTAAAGAATAATAATGCATATACATTCATTGTTTTACTCAATGTACGACTTGTGGCATCCAAAGCATAATTAATACTACCAAAAAATCCTCTTAGTTAAGACTTAACTGACTTAACTAAGAGGATTTTTTGGTCATATCTGATTGTAATTAATTACTCATGAACAAAGATATTATAGATTGCTCTGGTAGCCTCCTCAAAATCCTCTTCGGAAACACCAATGATGATATTTAGTTCAGAGGAACCCTGGTCAATCATTTTGATATTTACTTTTGCAGCCGCAAGTGCTGTAAAGATTTTAGCTGCTGTGCCTCTTGCTTTTCTCATTCCACGGCCTACAACGGCAATTAATGCAAGGTTATCCTCTATATCAATATGATCAGGATGAGTTCTGGATATGATTTCATCCAGTACTATCTTTTCTTTGCCTCTGATACTTTCTGTGTTCACGATAACACTTAAAGTATCAATTCCGGAAGGCATATGTTCAAAGCAGAGATTACTCTTTTCCAAGGCCCGAAGAACGTTTCTGCCAAAACCTACGGCACTGTTCATCATATCCTTTTCAATATTGATAACAGAAAAACCTTTTTTTCCTGCAATACCTGTAACGATGTATTTGCTGCTGTCTACTGTCTGAGACACGATCATGGTACCGGGATCTTCCGGATGGTTTGTGTTTCTAATATTAATTGGAATTCCCATGGTACGTACCGGGAAAATAGCATCCTCATGGAGTACAGTAGCACCCATGTAGGAAAGCTCTCTGAGTTCTCGGTAGGTGATAGTTGTTATCGGCTTTGGATCCTTAACAATTCTGGGATCACAGATAAGGAAACCACTTACATCCGTCCAGTTCTCATAAATTTCAGCATTAGCTGCTTTGGCAACGATGGAACCGGTGATATCAGAGCCACCGCGTGAAAAAGTTTTAATGGTATCATTTGGCATTGATCCATAAAAGCCAGGAATAACTGCATATTCCAAGGCTTCTAATTTAGGACTAAGCTTAGATATGGTTCTTTCCAAATCAAATTCTCCGCTTTCATTAAAATAAAGCAGACCTACTGTATCAAGAAATGGAAATCCAAGGTATTTTGCAAGTATTATACTATTGAGATATTCGCCTCTACTGGCAGCATAATCGCGTCCGGCACTATGTGCAAAAGAAGCCTTGATATACTTGAATTCATCATCAAGGGATAAATCGATCGATAAATCCTTAATAATGGAATTGTAACGTTCTTCAATAGCACCGAATTCAATATCAAAGTTTTCACCCTTAGCTGCTTTATCGTAACATTTATAAAGCATATCTGTGATTTTCATATCTTCGGAATAACGTTTTCCGGGAGCAGAAGCAACTACAAAACGTCTGGTTTTGTCTGCATGGATAATATCTGCAACTTTTTTGAACTGCTTCGCATCGGCAAGTGAACTGCCGCCAAATTTTACTACTTTTGTATCGTTCATAGATTATCCTCTTTCTACGCATAACAAAAAGCGTGGGTATTAAATTAGGAATTTTTTTATTGTTACATTATATTATAAGTTTGTAAAATAATCAATTAAGTTTTCAAGTTGTTAATATTCAATCTTCAACGATGTTTTATCGATATCAAAATCGAGTTCTGCAGTTTTATTAATCAGCTGTGTAATACGTTTGATAGAATTGGTTATTGTTATGGAGATCATGAACTAAGTTCATGATATAATATGTATACCAAATCTTGACTATATGGTACGTGGAATTTGTGGATTGTTTGTGACGTACTAGTGAAATAAAAGTGAATTTGGAAATACGGTTTTTTACTTAACCTCTTGACATCCATTTTTAATGGTGATATTGTATATATAGAATATATACAATATCACACCTCCGGAGGTGCACAAATGAATATTTTAATTAGCAATTCGAGTGAAAAGCCAATTTACGAACAGATCACTTTGCAATTGAAACAAATGATTATAAGTGGAGAGCTGGAAGCAGGAACATTACTGCCCTCTATGAGAACCTTGGCAAAAGAGCTGCGCATCAGTGTAATTACAACAAAGAGAGCATATGAAGACCTAGAACGCGATGGCTTTATTTATACTATTGTTGGAAAAGGAAGCTTTGTTGCAGAAAAGAACATGGAATTCGTGAGAGAAGAGCAGCTTCGAATCGTGGAGGATCATTTAACCAAAGCCGTTGCCGGAGCAAAAGCTGGCGGGATCGATTTGGATGAAATTCAGCAAATCTTGAAAATGATGTATAATGAGGAGGCATAAGTATGTCAGATATAATTTCTTTAAATGACCAATATAAAATGAAAAGTGGTAGAAGTGATACTTCAAACGAAGTAAGAGAAAATGTGTTTACAGACTGTAAGGACGCAATCGTTATTAAGAATCTGAGAAAGAGTTATAAGGATTTTACCTTGAATAATATTAGTTTTAATGTACCGAGGGGCACCATCATGGGGTTTGTCGGTGAAAACGGTGCGGGTAAAACCACTACAATTAAAGCGATACTGGACTTAATTCGGATTGATGGAGGAGAAATATCAATTCTTGGCTCAAATGCCAGAATGCTTTCGAATGAGATGAAAGCTCAGATAGGTGTAGTATTCGACGGCAGCAATCTTCATGATAACATGAATTCAAAAAACATTAATTATGTAATGAAAAATATTTATCCTAATTGGGAAGAGCAGATATTTAATAGGTATATAAAGAAGTTACAGCTTCCCGAGAAGAAAATCATTAAAGAATATTCCCGTGGAATGAAGATGAAGCTTTCCATTGCGATTGCCTTGTCACATCATTCAAAACTTCTGATTTTAGATGAGGCGACCAGTGGTCTGGATCCCATGGTAAGGGAAGAAATTCTTGATATTTTCTTAGAGTTTATCCAGAATGAAGAAAATACAATCCTATTATCATCCCATATCATCAGTGATATTGAGAAAATAGCTGATTATGTTACCTTCATCCATCAAGGTAATATCATTTTCAGTGAAAGTAAGGATGATCTTATCTATAGACATGGGGTGCTTCATTGCCGGAGGGAAGATGTTGCTGTTATTGATTCTAATTTCATTGTTGGTATCAGAGAAAACAGCTTTGGTGCTGAAGTACTAATCCGTAATAAGGATGACTTTAAAAGGCGTTATCATCAATTTAACGTTGAGAAAACTTCCATTGAAGAGATTATGCTATTAGTCAGCAGAGGAAAGGAGCGATTCTAATATGAAGGGATTAATATTGAAGGATTTTATTAATCTGAAGAAAAATCTAAAAATATTTGGTGTATTGACATTGCTCTATGGGTTTATGTCATATACATCGGGGGACGCCAGTTTTTTTAGTACAATTTTCACAATGCTATTTGCAATCTTAACTCTTAGTCTCTATTCCTATGATGAAATGGCAAAATGGGATGGTTACGCAATAACAATGCCGATTTCAAAAGAAAATATTGTTCAGGGTAAATATCTTATGATGATTCTTTTAACTTTCATAGGTGCAGTATTTGGATTTCTTTTTGCTGCTTTGATGTATATAACAGCCGGTATGAATTCGTTGCTTCAAAGCATCGAAAGCTGTGGAATTGGTGCAGCTGTTGTTATTCTGTTTTATAGTATTGCATTACCATTTATAACAAAGCTTGGTGTAGAGAAAGCAAGATTAATCTTTTTTGCTGTCTATATGATACCGTTTGCAATTATATTTTTGATTAATAAAGAAATTAAGGCAGGAAAATTGGTAATATCAGATAATTTTGTCGAACTGGTAAATTACCTTGAAAGATATTTAGGAATCATTATACCTGTGGTTGTATTACTTGCTTTAGGCATATCATATACAATATCGCTAAATATTTATCGTCATAAAGAGTTTTAAAATAATAAAATAGTTACGTTACTCGAATTCTATTAGCACAATACAATATTCTACTGCTTTATTACAATATATTTTCACCTTTCTAACAAATATTCATAAAATAATGTATGAAATATTCTGAGAAAGGAATTCATAATTTGAATAGAGATAATAGAAATCAAGATGATCGTAATGATCAAAGACGTGACAGAGAACAGAGATATTCCCCGGATGGATTTATGACACCGCCGTTTGCACCTGGTATGCAAAATATGCAAGGTATGCCAACAACACCTCCGCCTAATTTTATTCCGGAAGGACCTGGCATGGAAAGAAGATCGATGGGGGGACCTACCGGTTATGGCGAACAATTTCGTCCCGGAATGCAAACGAGGCCTAGAGAACTGCGTAGATGCCTAAACCGTTTTACGTTCATATGGCTGGTTAACGGCAATAGTTTCTGGTTTTTTCCTACCTTCATTGACAGGCAATTCGTAGTAGGTTTCCGTTGGAGAAGAAATCGTTGGGAATATGACAGAATAAATATCAACAGGATTATTTTCTTCCGATGTTTCTAAACAACACATTAAATAAAAAGGATGACGCAAAGTTGCGGCATCCTTTTTACTTAATATGTAGATAATAAATTTTTATTATAAATTTCATTCGCTTTATCAATCTCTAACGGTTTACTAAAGTAATATCCCTGTATGAAATCACATCCACCCTCTTTCAGACGCTCATACTGATTATGTTCTTCCACGCCTTCTGCGGTAATTGTAAGATTTAAGCTATGCGCAAGTGATATGATACTGTTCATAACCTCGGTATTATTCAATTTTAAGAATTTATCACTCAGTGACTTATCTAGCTTAATATGATCTACCGGAATATAGGTAAGGTAATTAATTGAGGAGTATCCGGTTCCGAAATCATCCATAACGATACTTAAACCAAGATTCCTAAGATTATTTAAAAAATCAATCGTATTACTGGTTTCGTCCAATAAGATACTTTCCGTAATCTCAATGACTAGATAAATTGGTTCTACACAATATGCTTTTAAAGTGGATTGTAAGAATTCTATATAATTATAATCCTTTATTTGCTTACTCGAGAAATTAATGGATATTGTCTTAGGTGGAAAGCCTTTATCCCTCCATCTGGCTATCTGAGCAATTGCTTCTTCGGTTACCTTACGCCCAATTTCTAAAATAATATCAGATGATTCAGCAATTGGAATGAATATGTTCGGAGGTATCGGATGATCTTTCAAGCGTAATAAAGCCTCAAAGCCTCTGATTTCACCGCTCATTACATTGACAATAGGCTGATACAATAAATAGAAACCATCTTCTTTTAAGGCTTTTCTAAGGATTGTTTCTATGTTTGCACGCTCCTTTAATGCTTCCTGCATGCCTTCATTATAGAATTGATAGTTATTTTTTCCTTTATGTTTCACCTGATACATTGCTGTGTCGGCATTCATTATCAACTGGTGCAGGTTATCACTGTCAGCTGGAAATTGGGATATACCAATACTAAATCCGATATAATGCTCTCTAAACCCGATGATAAAAGGTTGTTTCATTGTATTTTGTATGCTGTTAATATATTTTTCTATCTTCGTCCGGTCAATCACATCTGAAATTAGAATAAGAAATTCATCTCCACCAAAACGGGAAATAAACAATTTATCATCTGTTAAATTAGTCAGTCGATTAGATATATCCTTCAAAAGCATATCGCCGTATGCATGACCGAGGGTATCATTTATCTCTTTAAAATTATCAATATCCAGCATTATGATTGCAAGAGGTTTACCTAGCTCTAATTCATCCATTAGTTTATCAATAAAACACAATCTGTTTGGAAGGTCAGTCAGATAATCATAGTGGGCTAGATGTTCAATAAATAATTCCTGTTCCTTCATCTTTGTTACATCTAATACAATACCATGTAGTTGTGTTATCTCTCCGGAGCTAGTATGAACTCCTTTACCACGAAACATAATCCATTTTATGTTATTGTCGGGTGTCTTAATTGGCACCTGGATGTTGATCTCATTTTTTTCTTCATGCTTGTATTTATAAAATTCATCAAAAACCTGTGATTTTACATCTTCATCGAAAATTTTATTTAAAAAATCATTAACATCCCCACTAGCTTCAAGCTTATATCCAACGATTGACTGAATATTATCCGAAAAATATATTATCTTTGTACTGACATTCAATTCCCAAGCAGCACTGTTTGTACAGCTGGCAGATAATTCATATCTTTCGTTCAGTAAATCTAATTTCGCTGAATGTTCTTGCATTTTTACATATTGATCCCTAAGCTCTTCCTCTGTGGCTGTTAATTCTTCATTCGTTTGAGTTAAGCTATCGTGGCTGTCTTTTAAGGCCTTTTGGATTGTGCGGCGTTTAATATTATCAACAACTAACAGAAGAATGAATAATGATAACATGGAGATGATTATAATCACTGTCCATACCAAATGTTTATATTGCTCGTAAAAGCTGGGTTTTTTATTAATGAAGATGGTATTATCCGGAATCAAGTGCATATTCAAATTAAATTGCTTTAATACTTGGTAATCCATGACATAGTAATTTGGACTATCAGTAATAATGTCAATATCCTGTATCGGAGTCCCGTGAAACACTTGTAGTACCATATTGGCAGCCATTTTACCGGATTCCTCAAAGGAAAACATCTTTCCGCCAAGGATACCGTTACCGAGGCCTCCTACTGTAGCACGGTAAACAGGTACTTTTGCATTTTGCTTGAATAATTTTGATGTTTCTGAAAGGGTGTAATAATCACCATTTTTATCGGTATACATATTTAAGTAAAGTAAAATGGAATCATCACCGATGGTCCTTATTTTTGCAGCCAATTCATCAAAAGTATAATCAGAGGAATTTATTGTTTCGAATTTTAAATCAGGGAAGAGTGCTTCACTTTGCAGAAATTGTTTTTTATCTCCAATTCCAGTATAAGTATTATCAACAAACGCAATAATTCGAGATGCCTCAGGATTAAATTTTAAAGCGAGCTCAATATTTTCTTTTATAGAAATTTTTTCTATAATACCGGTAATATTAGGGTCTTCTCCGGCTGTCTCGGCCCGATGAATATCATTAATACCTAAAAAT
>JAQUYQ010000116.1 GCA_028691795.1 Herbinix sp. | reverse complement strand
CAAGCTTCACCGGATATCCAATGCAATTTTTATTGTATCGCCCGATACGATTGATATTTCCGGGGATTACCTCGACCTGATTCAGGAAAGCGGATTTGAACCTCCGACTTTTCATACCAAATTTTAGTCTATGATGAATCCGGACAAAGAGGAACAGATTTTACGCAGAAGGATGCTGGATTTAGCAAATAATGCATACTCCCGTGGAATTTGTCTGTTCACAGATTTCTTGAATTTAAACGAACAGAACATATTCATTCATCTCAAAAAGGAAATGCCGAGAATTGAGTATTTTACTTACGGAGGATTTTGTGATGCCGAGAGAAAAATACTTTGTTTTTGTGGAAATGATTTAATCGTACAGCCAGATGATATTGACTTTCCAATATCCTGCATCAAAGTTGAACCGTTAAATCACAAGTTTAGCGATAACTTTAATCATCGGGATTTTCTCGGTTCGATACTTGGACTTGGGATAGACAGATGCAAATTAGGCGATATCTTAATTCATGAAAATGAAGGCTTTGTATTTGCACATAATAGTATCAGCAGCTTCATTGCTGAACAATTAACAAAAGTGAAACATACCATGGTATCTGCTGCAATCATTGAGCAGAAGGATTTTGATTATAAACCAAAGTTTCAGGAGATTACAGGAACCGTCTCCTCAATACGGCTGGATAGTATTTTGTCCGTTGCATTTCATTGTTCACGAAGCAGTATAACCGGCCTGATCGAAGGCGGAAAGGTCTTTGTCGGAGGGAAAGTTATTTTATCAAACAGCTATTCCTTAAAGGAAGATGATGTTGTATCTGTTCGAGGATTGGGCAAATTTGTTTATGCAGGTACCTCATATCTCACAAAAAAAGGAAGATATTCGGTAAAGATATTGCTTTATGCTTAAGTACAATTGGGATATAAAACATACAAAAAAAAGATTACAATAATAATAAAAATTCTTGAATTTACGATGAAAGATGAAAGAACAGGAGGAAAGCATAACCTCGTCTGCTATCTATGATGCGGTTATGCAATTTTTATGAATCGTACTATAACAGTTAATTATGAAAATAAGCCTGCATACGATATTATGCTGGAACCTGACTTTGACCGTCTGACCGATGCGATCGTATCAATTGCTTTGGATGGCCGGCGGTTTATGATTGTTACGGATAGTAATGTCGGAAACTACTATTTATCGGAAATTCATAAGCTTCTTGTTCCTTATGCAAAAGAGGTCCATGATTTTGTCTTTCCGGCTGGAGAAGCAAGTAAGAACTTATCTACGGTCAGCAGGTGTTATGAACAACTAATTTTATCCGGCTTCGACCGAAATGACGTTCTCATTGCTTTGGGTGGAGGAGTAGTGGGAGATTTAACTGGATTTGTAGCTGCCACCTATCTTCGTGGAATCCGATTCATCCAGGTACCAACTTCCCTATTGTCCATGGTAGATTCCAGCATCGGTGGCAAGACAGGGGTAGATTTTAAGGCCTATAAAAATATGGTAGGCGCATTTCATCAGCCCAAACTTGTTTATATGAATTTGTCATCGCTTCATACCTTGCCGGAGGCAGAATATAATTCAGGAATGGGTGAAATTATTAAACACGGACTCATAAAAGATAGTGCATATTATTCCTGGCTTAAAGTGCATCATAATGAAATTACTTCCAGAGACTTTGAAACAATGAAGGAAATGATTTCTCAGAGCTGTTTAATTAAAAAGGATGTTGTTGAGAATGACCCAAAAGAACAGGGAGAACGAGCATTATTAAATTTTGGACATACCATCGGGCATTCCATAGAGAAATTAATGGATCTAACCTTACTGCATGGGGAATGTGTCTCCATCGGAATGGCTGCAGCAGCGTTTATATCGCTGAAACGAGGCTACTTTGATGAAATCATTTATAATGATATTCTTGACACACTAAAGCTCTTTAAACAGCCATATAACGTTGCCGGATTATCAACAGAGGAAGTATATGAGGTTACGAAGATGGATAAAAAAATGGATTCCGGAAAAATTAAATTTATCCTTCTGAGAGAAATTGGCTGTGCAGAAATCGATTCAACGATTTCTAAAGATGAGATGTCTTCTGCAATTAATTCAGTCCTAGTATAGAAAAGAAATCTTAAGAGGAATTGTGTTCAACAGATGCACATAATGGAGGGCTTATGAAAGAGCGTATCAAACATTTTATATTATTTATTATCCTGATAGGAATTGACCAAGCTTCTAAATTCTGGGTAAAAGCAGTTTTAATGAATAATGATCCAATTGTAATAATTCCTGGAGTATTGGAACTTCAATACTTGGAAAATCAAGGTGCTGTATGGGGTATCTTAAGCGGTAAGGTTGATTTTCTGAAAGTTTTTTCGTTTTTCGTTTTTTTGCTTATTTTATTCCTATATCTAAAAATACCACAGGGTAAAAAATATAACGTGTTAAAAATAATAGCTGTATTTATCTTAGCTGGTGCGGTTGGTAATCTGATTGACCGGTTATACCTAAATTATGTAGTTGATTTTATCTACTTTAAACTGATTAATTTCCCCATTTTTAATATCGCTGACAGCTATTTAACTGTTTGTTCCATATTATTATTCTTACTTGCAATTTTTTATTATAAAGATGATGATTTTGCATTCCTAGAACAGATATTTAATAAAAAGAACCAAGCAACTAGCGCTGGACAGGAATCCAAACCAGAGGATAATACAACAAAACCGGCTGATGATCATAAGAGTAATTCTTGAGTTTACTTCGTCAGGAAAGGATTAAGAAGGAATGGAAGATGAAATACTGAAACTGCCCGATGAGGACGTGACCCTTGAATATTTTGTAGGTGAAGAAGGTAACGGTATTCGTATTGATAAATATTTGTCCGAATTACAGTCTGATCTTTCCCGTAGTTATATACAAAAATTGATCGAAGACAAAAAAATTCTCATGGATGAAAAGCCTGTAAAAGCAGGTACGAAAATAAAAACCGGATCTAACATCACTATTATTGTTCCGGAACCAAAAGAGGCTGAAATCGTTCCTGAAGACCTCCCAATCAATATTATTTATGAGGACAAAGATATTATTATTATAAATAAACAAAAGGGTCTGGTTGTTCATCCTGCTGCAGGGCATGCATCCGGAACATTAGTAAACGCTTTATTATTTCATTGTAAGGGAGAATTATCCGGAATTAATGGTATCCTCCGTCCAGGTATTGTTCACCGCATAGATCGTGACACAACCGGTGTATTGGTGGCCTGTAAAAATGATAAAGCGCATCAGTTTATTGCTGAGCAGTTAAAGGTCCATTCCATTAAACGTCGCTATCAGGCAATTGTTTATCATACTTTTAGGACAGATAGCGGTAGAGTAGAGGCGCCTATTGGTAGAGATCCAAACGACCGCAAGAAAATGGCAGTAAATCATAAACACGGTAAGCCTGCCGCGACGAATTATAATGTACTTGAAAACTTAAACCATCAATACGCCCATATTGAATGTTCCTTAGAAACGGGACGAACTCATCAAATCCGGGTTCATATGGCTAGTATTCATCATCCCTTATTGGGAGATACGGTGTATGGTCCGGGCAAGGACCCTTTCCATTTAGAAGGGCAAGCATTACATGCCGGCATACTAGGCTTTATTCATCCTACTACAAAGGAATATGTTGAATTTCAGGCACCGCTTCCTGATTATTTTACCGAATTATTAGGGAAATTAAGACATAAGGGGTAACTTCCAGTGAAGAGAAAAGTCATTGATGTATTAATTAAGTGGAGAGAAGAAACATACAATATTCCGATATTAATAACCGGTGCAAAAGGCGTGGGTAAAACATATCTTACATATGATTTTGCCAGGGCCTTTTTTGAACGCATTTATTATATTAATTTTGAGCGAGAACCGGAATTTGTTAAGCTCTTTTTATCAAAGAATCCTGACTTTATTACAAATCAATTAATTACTCATTATCAAATTGATCAAAATGGTTCTGCAGATAACAGAATCCTTATTCTTGACGAAATCAGCTTCTGCGAAGAAGCTCTTAATATCATAAAAAGCACTGAAATTCAGAACGTGTTTCATCATATCATCTTGATATCAAGTAGCCCATCATCACTTGAACAACCCGAGCACCCCGTACAATACATGCAACTTATTCTATATCCGCTTGAGTTTGACGAGTTCCTACTGGCAACAGGAAATGAATGGTATATTGAAACAATTCATCATCATTATCATTCAAATACTAAGATACCTGATATCGTACATAATGAATTAATCGATCTTCACGAGTTATACCTTAGGATTGGCGGAATGCCGGCAATGGTTAATGAATATTTGAATTTGTTATCCGTAATCAACATTTCCGAAAGGCATAGCTTTTTGGTAGGATCTTATCATGATTATATTTTAAGGGATAATTCGGAAAGTGACGCATTAAAAATGAATCAGGTATATGACAGTCTGGTTTACCAGTTAATGAAAGAAAACAAAAAATTTCAATATAAATTAATCCGAAAAGGCACTACCCATGCAATGTGCCGGGATGCCATTCGTAAATTGACCCAGTTAAATTATGTAATAAAATGTAACAGGATCAGTAGTGAACAACTTCTCGAACCATCCCTGGCATTCTCGAATGAGAATTTATCATCGGAAGATGGCAATACCAATTTTAAATTATATCTTTCCGATACCGGAATCCTTTATTCAAAAATAATAGAAGAGCAGAATAACCTTTTATTAACGAAGTATAAAAAAACATTACTTGAGAATTATGTGGCCCAATCACTGCAAGCAAAAAACTACCCATTTGCCTTCTGGGAATCTGATTCTATGGCGAAAATAGATTTTATTATATATAAAAACGATGAATTAATTCCAATTGAATTATATGAGAACGAACAGACAAGATCGAAGAGCATCAGTATATTAAAACAAAAATGCAACTTCCCGTATGCAGTTAAAATTTCATCAAAAAACTTCGAGTATAGCAACCAGGTGAAATATGTTCCTTACTATGCTGTGTTTTGTCTCTGATACCATATTTTAACTATATTTTGACGAATTTATTAAGAAAAGAGTTGACATTTATTTTTTATTCATATAGTATTATAATGCAAGTATTGGTCTACTTTTGTAGATGTAATACATAACGATATAATATAATTGTTCTACAATAGTAAGTTCCTGATTATACGACATTTTATCGCTTCGCATATCATTGACATATATTTATTTTTTTATAATTAAAATCTTTCTAACAGGTGAAGTGCTTAATCATTCACTTTTCATGAATAAAAATATATAGCAGATGACTGGAGAATCATATGCCGTATATTGCATTCTACATATGTAGAATTAGAATTGATATTAAAGGGGTGTAGGATATCATGTCATTACCAGATATACGACTGCATGAAGGTGAACTAAATATTATGGAACTGTTATGGTCGAATAAAGCTCTGGCAGCAAAGGATATTTCCAAAATCATTAAGGAGTACATAGGCTGGGAAAAAAACACGACTTATACAGTAATCAAGCGTCTCATAGATAAAGGCGCTGTTAAACGTGAAGATCCTGGCTTTGTTTGCAAAGCTGCCATTTCAAAACGTTCCGTACAAACCATAGAAACCAAGGTATTATTAAATAAATTATACAATGGATCGTTGAGTAATTTCTTAACAGAATATTTGAAAAATCAGGATCTCTCAAAAGCTGAGATTTTGGAGCTTCAGAGGATCGTTGCAGAGCAGAGGTTTTAGTGGAACCTCTGTTTTTCTCTTGATCCTACTATTCGCTAAACGCTTGTTTAACGAATAGTTATTTTTTTGTCCAAAAAGCTATTCGTGAGTAACCGGTATTTCGCGAAGTCTTGCACTATCAGAATGGATACAAGTCTTACTTTTCTCTGCAGATTTCATTAATAATCATAAGATAAATAACCAGTAACATTTTGTACCTAACAAACTCATATATTAAAAATGTTTGCATAAATTATACTAAATCTCACGGAGAACTTAAAACAATGAAAAAATTTAATATTTCAGGTGTAATCATTAGCGCTGGCATAGCCTTATTAACAGGCTTTATATCAAGCATATTATCGGGAAACCCAAGTACGGTCTACAAATCATTAACACTTCCACCATATTCGCCTCCGGGCTGGCTCTTTGGTGTGGTATGGCCTATACTCTACATACTTATGGGTATTGCTGCGTATCTAATCTTCATATCCGTTTCCGAGCTAGCGGACAAAAGAAAAGCTCTGATTACCTATGCTGCCCAGCTTCTGGTTAACTTTAGCTGGAGTATTATATTCTTCCGTTTTCAAGAATATGGTTTGGCAGTCGTTGTTTTAGCGCTATTACTTCTACTGGTTACTTTGACTATTATGTACTTTTATGATTTGAATCGACTTTCTGCATGTCTTTTAATACCCTATTATTTGTGGCTTATATATGCATTCTACTTAAATACAGGAGTCTTTGTACTGAATTATAATGCGATATAAATGTCTAAAAACTATCAGCAAGGGAAACCGGCGTGTGTGCCAGACAATCTGATACTAACGCCGTTATAATTTAACATATTAAATCTCCATTATATTCAAATCATATCTACATACATGGATTAGATTATCAATTCATACATAATTCTGAAAGAATATCATCTAGTGCTACAATTGTTCAAGGTACTTGATTATATCAAATTGATTCATTACTACTTTTTATTCCTGGTGATAATTAAATAAGCAATGCCAAATAACGAAAACAATGCCATTATAATAGGGAAAAGAACAAAAAATTCTGGTGACTTTGTAACATAAATACTTGTTGGTCCATCGGCTCCTCCTATAATACCTATTGCTGAAGCATTTCTTAAATCCGTCTTAAATTTATAAGACAGATACATCGGCATTAGCTTATAACAAATGATATTAATTATTGTTGCCAGGGAACAAATAATTGTAATTATGAATATAACCTTTTTACAAAATTTCAACGAACTACCTCCATCATGTAAGTTAAATTTTATTAAAATTATCTTGAATACATTTTTGCGGTCCAAACAATAAAGAATTTCCAATATATTTCTGATTTCACTGTAATCAACTTCCCATTTGTTCATTAAAAAATGAAGATATTAAGGTACAGCTATTCGTCCTGTTCTTCTTCATCTAATTGCTTTTGAATTTTTGCCTGTTTTTTCTTATTCAGATAATCAAGGCAAGATAATATAACAAAAACCGGAACTGTTGCGCTGATAAAAGTTACTGCCAACACAGCGATAAAATAACCTATACCATCTTCCTTATAATGTTCTGCGTATTGTGTATAGTTTAAAACACCGTTTATCGATGTTACTACAATTCCGACTACTATACTGTTCACAATAGGAACGGCTTTAGCCCGTTTTCCTTCTCCGTATATGTTAAGTCCTAAGGTCATGTACCGTATTATCATGTAAAGGGACATTCCGAAGAAGCATATAAACTCAACGGCATACTGCTTAAACGGAGCGTTCAGCAGAAACTGCTGTACGAGCATTGAACCGAGAAGCGCGATCATTAAAATTCCGTATGCCTCACTAAGTCATCAACCACCATTTCAAATGGTGGTTTGTTATTAGCCCTATAAGGGCTGTTTACCTGCGCGCCTAAAAGGCGAGTATCGCAAGCACTATTATCGTCTGCCTCTAAAAGAGGCTATCTTCT
>JAQUYQ010000115.1 GCA_028691795.1 Herbinix sp. | reverse complement strand
AAGAAAATATTTTCAACAGAATAAGGATACCTATTCCATTTACAGTTTCTGCAGGAAGAACCGGCTCTTAACCTTTAGCCTGTGCCTATGTTGAATCCAACAAAAAAGCAGAAGCCTGTAAATTACAGAAAGCTCCTGCTTCTCAATTAAGTATATAGATTTATATCCAAACCACATGCAATAAACTCAAGCAAATATCAAGGTATATATCAATATGAGCTGTAATAGATATGTTATTTTACTGGAAGTTCCTTGTTGCTAATTCCATCTTTATTATCTTTGCATCAACTTGATTTACCTTTTCTCAGCATCATAATCATCATTCCACCCATCATAACCGGGCAGATAAATGGAGTTATTATCCCTAATACACCTGCAATTGCCGGATTGATCCCGGCTATAAGATTTAGCTGTTACAGAGCATTTAACTCACAATTAGCGATTTGTATTCTTATTCCTTTGGCAAGATTACAGTAAATTTGCTTCCTTCGTCCCGATTACTTTCTACTGATACTCTTCCGCCATGTGCTTCTACAATGGCTTTTACAATTGTTAATCCAATGCCCGAACCACCAGTTGCACGGTTACGAGATTTATCGGCACGGTAAAAGCGTTCAAAGATATAAGGTAATTCTTCTTCTGATATACCTATTCCATGGTCCTGAACATGAAAGCCTGCGGTATCTTCCGTCTCAAATAATATTACCGATATGCTGCTGCCTTCCTTCGAATACTTTACTGCGTTGGAAATTAGATTTACTACCACCTGACTCAACCGATTCTGATCTGCCATTAGGCTGGTATGCGGTCCGTCAATACTTACCTGCAGCTGCTTATTAGCTATTTCCCCTTGAAAATTGTGAACTATTTTATCAACTATCTCATATAAATCAATCCATTGTCTATCAAGCTTCAGATTTTGGCTTTCTATTTTCGCAAGCTTTTCTAAGTCACCAACTAATTTACCCATCCGCATCACTTCGTCATAGCAGCTTCCCAAGCGTTCCTCTGTGGGTTCCCATACACCATCTGTCATAGCCTCAAGATAGGATCCAAGAATTGATATCGGAGTTCTGAGTTCATGTGCTACATCCTCCGTCAATTGTTTTCTAAGCTGCTCTAGGGTTTCCAAGGATACCGCCAAATGGTTTATTGAATCGACAAGCATGTTAAGTTCTATTGTATTGGTGTCTTCCTCTAATCTTACCTCGTAATTTCCGTCTGCTATCTGCTTCGTTACTTCAACTGTTTTTAAAATCGGTTGACTAATTCTCTTCGCCAGTATTTGTCCTACAATTGCAGAGACGATCAAAGAGACGAGCCCTACACTGACTAGAATTGTATTAAGGGAGTGTAGAAATTCAAAGTCATTTTCATTCAAGAAAAATGGACCAAAATAGCTGATACTGACAGAACCAATCGTTTCCCCTTCAAGGGTAAGAGGGTAATTCACAGCGGTAAATTCCCCATTCATCTGAGGATACTGTATCTGCATTCTATTTGATATATCATCCATGATCTGATTACACAAAGTCATGTTATGGGACTGTGCATCCCAAATAATCTGATTATCTTTGTCATAAACCTTTATGATATATCCCTCATATAGGGAATTCATTCCTACCGCATGTATATAATCCATATTCCAAGTATCTGTAAATGTAGAATACATATTACTAATGCTTGACGTAATTACCTGCGTCTTTAATTCCTGTTGTTTGGATAAATAATCAGTAAATTGTTTATTTATAAAATAATTAGAAAATATGCTTATAATTCCAACCGTAAGGAGGACAATCACAAGAATGGTTAGGGAAAGTCGTGACTTTAAGCTTTTCATAATTAATACCTCCATTCCGCAGCTTTGTTGAAATAAATCCTGAAGAATAGCTGCTTTGTAATATCTCAAATACCCGGAAGAAGCTTGAAATGAGCACCCTCCGTGCTCATTCCAGGGTTCTTCTAATGGCTCGCACGTTTTTGCGAGACTATTCACCCCCAAATTTATACCCTACTCCATGAATTGTTTTTACATAAACAGGATTTTTAGGATCTGTCTCAATTTTTTGACGTAAGTTTTTAATATGACTATCTATCGTTCGATCAAAACCTTCATATTCTTCGCCTAAAGCAGATGCAATTAATTCTTCTCTGGTAAATACCTTGTTTGGATATTTAATTAAGGTTGCAAGTATTTTATATTCATTCGGTGTTAATTTTACTTCCTCAGACTGTTTGGTTATCATCCTGCTTTCAAAATCAATGGTTAAATCCCCACTAAAAAATGAATTTTTACTGACTAAGGCCTCCATGTCATCTGCTGATCTTCTCATAACTGCTTCCATTCTGGCATATAAAGTCTTTAAACTGAAGGGTTTTGTAATATAATCATCCGCTCCATTACCAAGTCCTTTTAACATATCCACTTCAGCGGATTTGGCTGTAAGCATAATAATTGGGACTCTGGATTTTTTACGAATAATGTTACATACCTCCTCCCCCGAAAGTAATGGAAGCATCAGATCCAGTAATATCATAGCAATATTTTCCTTCTCAAATATCTCAATGGCCTTCCTTCCATTTTCCGCAGAAAGCACACAAAAGCCTTTACTTTCCAAAAAGGATTTTACTACGCTCATTATTTTTTCTTCATCTTCTACAACCAAGATCTTCTTTACCGTATTAATCATATCCATCCTCCGGATTCATTCTCAATATGTATAGGGAACTGATACTTCGCTATAAAATGATTTGTAAAGTCAATTCATCTGATCATATATTATCTGTTATATCTCGCTAATCTATTAGTATTTTTATGCAGTAATAACTCAGATACTGCATAAGCAATATTTGAGTTATCACTAATCATTATTAAAAATTATATTACTTAATTACATTAATTTTTACCGTCAAGATCAAATGGTTTTAGTAATTTATCTACTTGTATTTTTTTCCCTTTTGCATCCATTGTCTCAACCTTTGCAAAGACCCAACCGTTTACTTTATTAGGATCAACACCTGCATCAATAAATACCTGGGGATTTAGAACAAATACCATATCCTTATCATTTGTTGCCATATTCTTTGCCCATTCAAACATATTTCCATTTGTCATATCGATCCCGAAATGATCTAGTGTAGCATGATATTTTAGGTTACCTCGATATAGGTTCACAATCTGTTTATAGGATGCTAATGGCGTTGCGTCGCCGTCGTAGGTCAGGGTATCATTGCCCATATCAGTTCCTACTACAATTTTATCTCCTAACAACATTCCCTCCGGTAATTTACTAGTATCTAGCCCTGCATCAATAAAAGGCTGCACATCCGTCTCTATAAATACATCCAATGATGATGTTTTACTATAATCCTTACTCCAAACTAATCTTGCTGTCTTGTCTGGCGCTTCCAAGGACCATCCACCAAAACCCGAATCTTCAGTAACTTGATTTCCTGACGCTTTAATCACAGCGTCAAAGGAGATAATTGACTTGTCTCCTATTACATCAAGCTTATTACAGGCGGTAAAGCCTAACAATACCAGAAAAGAAAATGCCGTTAATAATAATTTCTTTTTCACTTTTAACCTCATTTCTGCACACGTATGCGCATATTAATTTTATACCTAGGATTACACAGGCACAATCTTTAGGAACGGTTTACTTAGTGATATGCTTTAAATCTTTTTAATCTCAGCGCATTTGTTACAACCGATACCGAGCTGAAAGCCATAGCTGCAGCTGCAAATATAGGATTTAATAAAGGTCCGCCAAACAGATAAAGGATACCGGCTGCAATCGGGATACCGGCTACATTATAGCCGAATGCCCAGAATAAATTCTGTTTGATATTACGAATGGTGCTCTTACTAAGCTTTATCGCAGTTGGTACATCCATAAGATCACTTTTCATTAGAACGATATCCGCGGATTCCATTGCTATATCCGTTCCGGAACCAATAGCGATACCAATATCTGCTTGTACAAGAGCCGGTGCATCATTGATACCATCACCAACCATACATACCTTCTTACCTTCTGCCTGTAGTTTCTTTACTTCATTCGATTTATCCTGTGGCAGTACTTCAGAAAGTACTCGGTTAATTCCAACCTGTTTCGCAATCGCTTCCGCTGTTTTACGGTTATCTCCGGTAATCATCGCCACTTCAATTCCCATGGACCTAAGCTTCGCAATCGCCTTTGCACTACTTTCTTTTACGATGTCAGCTACTGCAATAATACCTGCTAATTTATTATCAATTGCGATATACATCGGAGTTTTTCCTTCGCCTGCAAGCTGGTCAGATTTGTTTTTTAATTCCTCTAAGGGTATTCCTCTATTATCCATTAGCTTCTTATTACCTATTAATACAATTTTTTCGTCAATTACTACTTCAATTCCATGTCCGGGAATAGCTTCAAAATGTTCTACCTTTTTAAATTCCAGATGTTCCTTCTCGGCTCCTCTTACGATTGCTTCACCAAGTGGATGCTCTGATCCCTTCTCACCGGAAGCAGCGATTTGAAGTAAGTATTCCTGTAAAATACCTGATATCGTTATAATATCAGTTACCTCAGGTTTACCTTCGGTAATTGTACCTGTTTTATCAAATACAATGGTATTAATTTTATGGGTTGTTTCTAAAGCTTCTCCGCCTTTAATTAAGATTCCGTTCTCTGCGCCTTTTCCGGTTCCAACCATGATTGCTGTCGGCGTAGCAAGTCCGAGCGCACAAGGACAGGCAATTACGATTACTGATATAAATATTGTCAATGAGAAGGCTAACGACTGACCCGTTAAAAACCAAGCTAAGAATGCAATTATTGCTAGTGTACAGACAATTGGAACAAAATAGCCCGATACGATATCTGCCATTTGGGCAATCGGAGCCTTTGATCCCTGTGCATCCTCCACAAGTTTAATGATCTGTGCTAAAGCGGTATCACTTCCTACCTTAGTAGCCTTAAACTTAATCATACCATTTTTATTGATGCTGGCTGCATAAACCTTATCTCCTGCCTTCTTATCAACCGGCATACTCTCTCCGGTTAACATTGCTTCATCAATTGAAGTATTTCCTTCTAATACTACTCCGTCTACCGGAATTTTTTCACCTGGTTTAACCAATATTATGTTATCAATTTCAACCTCATCAATAGGAACTTCGATCTCTTTACCATTTTCAATCACCGTAGCTGTCTTAGGAGCAAGGCCCATCAGCTTCTTGATTGCTTCGGAGGTCTTACCCTTTGAGACTGCTTCCAGAGATTTTCCTAGTAAGATTAAAGCGATGATAACACCTGCTGTCTCATAATACAGACTCTCTACTGCCATGAAATTACCATTAAATATTTCAAATGTATTATATATACTAAAGAGGATGGCTGCGGTGGTACCAATAGCCACCAAGGAATCCATATTAGGACTTCTTTGAAGGAGTGCCTTAAATCCTACCGTATAGAATTTATAGCCTGCTATTATAATCGGAGTTACCAATGAAACCTGAAGCAGGGCATATCGAAAAGGATATGACATCGGGCTTACAGCCATCGGAATTGGAAACGGCCACCAGGATACCATTGGAGCCATTGCAAAATACAACAGCGGGAGTCCAAATATAGTTGAAATTATGAATTTTGTCCATAAAGTTTTGATTTCCTTCTCTTTGCGGATTCTATCCTCATCCACTGTGTTTTTATCAATTTCTAACGCTTTATAACCAACTTTCTCAATACTTTGCTTAATTGCCGAAAGCTTTATTTGCTGTGGATCATATTCTACGGTTGCTTTCTCTGTTGCCAGATTAACGGATACCTTTGCAACACCAGGAAGCTTATCAATTGCCTTTTCCACTCTTTGTGCACAGGCTGCACAAGTCATGCCTCCGATTGGCATAGTAACATTATTTAATTTATTATCTTCTATTACACCGTATCCTGCTTTTTCAACCGCATCTCTGATTGCAGGAATGGAAGCCTGCTGTTCATTAAATTCTACTGATAATTTCTCTGTAGCAAAATTTACAGTTGCATTTTCTACTCCCTCAATTTTAGCCACTGCCTTCTGCACTCTTTGAGCACAGGCGGCACAGGTCATGCCGCTAATTTTAATTGTCTCCTTGCTCATTCTTTACCTCCATAATGCCGTTCTGCGGCATTTAAATTGCTGTGTAAATCCTTTCCGGCCATTTATCTAATCTTATTTCCAATTTTGAAATATTGTTGCTGCCTGACTTAGAACATCTTTTGATACTGTGATTGTTTCGTCATTAACCGTTTTATATTCCTCGGTAATTGGAACGGGATTACATCCGCCCTTGGTTACTTCAACATCATCCATTCCAAAACGATTACCGCAATTTTGGCAAACCAATTGGTCTCCTTCTACTTTGTAATATCCTTTACCTGAACTATAGCATACCTGACAGGTATTAAATGCCGTACGAATCGTACCATCAGAAGCTTTCACTGCAATCACTTCCATATCAGTTCCGTTAACGTTAGCCGCATAGAAAGCTGGTTTATCTGTTACCTCCTTCACCTGGATAACGATATCACTATCTTTTACTGTAGCTACCTTAGCAGTATCCTGAGTAACTGAACCATCTGAATTATCAGATTTATTAGTGTTTTTTAAACCAAATACCACTACAACTAATGCTACCGCAACAACTGTGAATATTGCAAGCTTTTTTATGTCAATTTTATTATTTGATTTCTTACTCATTTTTATTTTCTCCTTTTTCCAATAAAATATATATTAGTTCGTAGTTAATGGGTTATATTCTGATGCTTCTTTTTTAATAGCAGTTGTATCAATATTATTAATATCCTCTACTACTTTTACGTAGCCAAGATACGTACCATCCTCTGTGAAGAAACTAAAATCCTGCTGTGGTGTAAACGCAATCGGATTTTCTCCTTCCACCATCTTAAGCTTCGCATTATAATCCGGGAATATAAGGGCGCCTTTACTGCCGTCAAATTTTTTCCCATTAATAACCCATTTGGTATCCAGACCACTTTGCATAACGACTACCGCAGGAGAAAAACCATTATCATCATAGGTGATATCAACATACTGGACTCCATCTTTAACTTCTGCAACCGCTATCGTATCAGTCGGAATTTTTGCCTTTTGAAGCTGGTCATAATCGACTGATGATGAGGCACTGTTACCCGAACTGGAACCTGATCCACTTCCACAACAGGAAGCACCTGCACTTGATGTACTACTGTCATCTTTTAGCGCACTGCTCTCAATATTACTAAGATCATCAACGACTGTAATTTTACTTCGAATCATTCCCATCCAACAGCTGTAGGGTACCGTACCGCTTTCAGTGGGTGTGAATTCAATTACATTATCTCCTACCTTCAGCTCTTTTTGGATACCATACTTTTGTACTATAATACTGCCATTACAGCCATTGATTTCACCCTCTTCTGCCTGGATGGTCCATTTGACCGGAATTCCCTTCTGTACTACGATTGCTTCATATTGTCCAGAGGAAAGTCCTGATGTTACAACCTGCACATTATCTTCTATACTTGCAATATTTGCTGCCTTAGCTATACTTGTGGTTGTTGAGAAACCAGGTAATATTATTCCGGATGATCCCATTCCGTTATTAAACATGAATATGCCTAATACAACTACCAAGACAGCACTGGCGGTCATCATTTTACTGGTAAATTTCTTACTTAACAAAGAACTGAGCGCTCCAAAAGCAAACATTAGTGGTACTGTCCCAATACTAAACAGAAACATGGATAACG
>JAQUYQ010000012.1:6806-37657 GCA_028691795.1 Herbinix sp. | reverse complement strand
ATAAGCTTCTCAAATTCCTCCATATTGGCAGCGGTGTACGTATGGGAAGCACGGTGATTTCTAGCTCTCTCTAACATTTCGTTCTGCATAGTTTCGAGAATTTCGCCAGCCTTTGCAACGATATCATCTAAGGAAACTACGATCTTTTCTCTGGTATCTCTTCTTACAATAACTGCTTGATTTGCTTCGATATCCTTTGGACCGATTTCGATACGGATCGGAACGCCACGCATTTCCTGCTCGCTGAATTTCCAGCCCGGGCTCTTATCAGAATCATCTACTTTTACTTTGAAGGAGCTTAACTTTTCTTTCAGTTCAAATGCTTTATCCAGTACACCCTCTTTATTCTGGTTAATCGGGATAATCATGATCTGAGTAGGAGCAATTCTCGGAGGAAGAACTAAACCGCTGTCATCTCCGTGAACCATGATAATTGCACCGATAATTCTGGTGGACATACCCCAAGAGGTCTGATGAACATATTGTAACGTGTTATTCTTATCTGTATATTTGATGTCAAATGCTCTTGCGAAGCCATCACCAAAGTTATGGCTCGTGCCGGACTGAAGTGCCTTGCCATCATGCATTAAAGCTTCAATCGTATAGGTAGCATGTGCTCCTGCAAATTTCTCCTTCTCGGATTTACGTCCCTTAATCATAGGGATTGCAAGAACTCTCTCACAGAAATCAGCATATACGTTAAGCATCTGAGTGGTTCTTTCTTCTGCATCTTCTGCTGTTGCATGTGCGGTATGACCCTCCTGCCATAAGAATTCCATCGAACGAAGGAAAGGTCTCGTTGTCTTCTCCCAACGTACTACAGAACACCATTGGTTATAAAGTTTCGGCAGATCTCTGTGGGACTGAATTATTTTAGAATATAGGTCACAGAATAAGGTCTCTGAGGTAGGTCTTACACACATTCTTTCCTGTAAAGGTTCTCCACCACCATGGGTTACCCAGGCAACCTCCGGTGCAAAACCTTCAACATGATCTTTTTCCTTCTGCAATAAACTCTCCGGTATGAACATCGGTAAATATACATTCTCTACTCCGGTAGCTTTAAAGTCTGCATCTAACTGCTTTTGAATGTTTTCCCAGATTGCATAACCAAGCGGACGAAGTATCATGCAGCCTCTAACGCTAGAATAATCAATTAATTCCGCTTTTTTAACAACATCAGTATACCATTTTGCAAAATCCACATCCATGGATGTGATTGCCTCAACCAGTTTCTTATCCTGTGCCATAGTAATCTCTCCTTATATAAAATTAATAATCGTTTGCTACTATAATTAGTAAGTGCTTTTTTAAATGCTTGATAACTGTTTATCATGGGTAATATTACTTGTAAAAGTTTACTTTCTGCAATAAAAAAAGCCCTACTGTCCGCAAGGGACCGAAAGACTCGGCGGTGCCACCCTAATTAACTGTTATATAAACAGTTCTCTTTATACCGTTAACGCCGGCGATACGTTGTATTTGGGGAAACAGTTATAAAAGCTGTTTCTTTCATACAATGCTCTGAGGCAGGTTTGATAACATCTTCATAAGAAGCTTTCACCGTTGCTTCTCTCTCTGAGATGAGATTTTTATCTACTATTCCTCTTCAACGCAAATATTACAGATGCTTTATTGATATCCCATTTATTAATATTTCATTCCTACAAATAAGATGAATTAACAGAAAATATCAATTGAACACATTTATATAATATCAAGTAAGTACTTGATTTCAATAATGTAACTAATTTTATGCCAGAATATCTGCTTTGTCAAGCGGATATTCCACTATATAGTCTTTACTTAGTATAGTTATCATTTTTGAAATTCTATTGCTTTATAAATCTTATTTATTTAAAATATAAAAATTTTAAGTTGTATTATATTCCTTAAGCAATATATAATATTAACAAGCTATGTTAGAATATGACGAGAACGTAGTGAGCATATGCAAGCTCGCTTGTATATGCGATCGGAGTGAAGAGATTATGGACTTAGTCCATAATAGAAGGAGAAATCATTTATGCAAAAGCTTCTCGAAGGTATTGTGAAATTCAAGAAAAATGATTTTGAAGCTCACAAGGATCTTTTTACTAATTTGAAAGAAAATCAAAATCCACATACATTATTCATCACTTGCTGTGATTCTCGAATTGATCCAAATAGAATTACCGGAGCTCTACCCGGTGAAATGTTTATCATCCGCAATATTGCAAATCTTGTGCCTCCTTACAGAGCAACCAATGAATATTTTGCTACCACTTCAGCAATTGAATATGCTGTACTTGCTTTAGGCGTTGAGAACATTATCGTCTGTGGGCATTCCAACTGTGGAGGTTGCGCAGCTAGCCTTAATCCTTCCGAAAAACTTAATCAATTGCCAAATACAAAAAAATGGCTCGAATTAACTAGCCCAGTTACGAAGCTGATTCTTAATGAATCCGATTCCCTCGATGATGCTGCCAGAGAATGGATGATGGAACAAGCAAACATTATTGAACAGCTGAAACATCTTATGACATATCCCTATATACACGAGAAAGTAATTAATGGTAGTCTAATGTTAGACGGTTGGTATTATATCATTGAAACCGGTGAAATATTTATTTACAATCGGAAAATCTGCGAATTTGAGTTAGCAAATGCTTAAGATTTATAAATTATCATAAACATATAGAGAGGATGCCTCAATCAAGATTTTCAGGCATCCTATATTTCTAAAACTGTAAACAAACGTCATATGATACCCAAACTTAATCTTCATCATATATTATAATTTTTTCTTCATCAATTTGATCTGATTTTTCAATGAGCACTTTATAAATCGTTATTATAATCAGCAATCCGATAGGACCAAGAAAAAATCCGGCAATTGAAAATAGTTTTAACCCTACATACATCGAAATCAAAATAAAAAGTGGTTTTATGCCAATTCGATTGCCAATCAGCTTCGGCTCTAAAATCTCACGAACCATTTGGCAGATCAAATAAATTGTCATTAAAATTGCCGCAGTATAGATATTGCCATTTATCAGCATAATAATAGCCCAAGGAATAAAAATCATTCCGCTTCCCAGAATAGGAAGTGCATCCATTAATGCGATAAAAAGTCCTATCAGTACCGGATAATCATTTTTTAGAAAATATAAACCAAGTACACAGATAATTGCAACAATGGACATAATAATCAACTGACAGCGCAGAAAAGCAATTCCGGCCTCGGATAATTTAACTGTAACCTTATGAATATCCTTGTAAAGTTTATTATTATCATACCTTTCATGAAATTTAGGATAATCCTTCACCATTAAAATTGCTGCTACAAATACAATAAACACGATTCCTATAAATCCAATGAATTTTATCGTAATGGATATGGTTTGATGAGTAATTTTAGGCATTATATTTTGTTTTACCATGTTGATGGTTTGTATAATATTATCATCTACAATATTTCTTATGGTACCACCGTCAAACCCAACCAGATTATCACAATGTTGACAGACAGCGTCAAGTTTATCGGCAATCATATTGAGATAGATGGGAACATTTTTAACAAATTCAATTGCCTGTTCAATAAGTATTTTAATCAGCATGCAAAAGGCTGTTCCAAAGACCGCCACTAATAATATCAGTGCAAAGGATCCTCCGATAATTCTGGGAATCTTAAGGCGACGGTATAGAAGTTCTGTAACAGGTCTTATAATCCATGCTAAAAAATAAGCTACCAAAAAGGGAAATATCAATGGTAACAGAAAGCGAAATGATAAATACACGGCAACTGTAATTAACGCAATTGTAATAAACCATTTCGCAATATATGATTTTTCTATCCAAGACTTCATACAAACACCCCCTCTGATTTATATTTTAATATTAAGAATCAAAAAGAGAATTCATTGTAATATGAATCCTCTTATCTTTATTATTTGTCAAACGATTTTTAATATCCTCGGGGATAATTTGTAATTAAATAGCTAATATTATCTTATTAAGAGTAATTTATCTATGGTAGATTTGGTTTTAATTTATTTTTATATTACTTCAACTTGAGTATAAGGTACCTTTGCAAGCAATGCAGCTTTAGCTTGATCAATACCCTCAATTACTTCGTAACCATCTTCCACCTTCTTGACAATTATTACTTTATCTATTGCATATGGAACCTTTTTATATTCTTCTGCCAATGCCTGAAGTCTTTCTTCATCTTCCTTAGAAATATCAGCTTCTTTGATTATTCTGCTAGGTGATATCAACATTTTCAATGTATCTGAAAAGTTATTTTTATAATATTCCTTTGCTTCCTTAATAATAATTTCTGCAATTTTATCAGGTAAGCAGTAAGTACTGTCAATAATCAGATTGTAGTTGGAAAAATCCATATAATTTAAATTATACATATCTTTATAACGAAATCTTTCTGTTGCAGCGCGCTCAGCTAGAAGGTTTTTTGCTTCCTCCAAGGAAGAATACTTCTCTTCAGCGCCTCTCTGATCGTTCATTACACGCTCTGCTGCCACTTCAAGGCTTACTGATACAAATACTTTAAAGGAACGTTCAACAAAGTGCCAAGCCAGACGGGAGTCAAAGATAATATCCTTATCTCTGTTTTCTTTTGAAATCCTGGCAGTCTCATCATCAATCATTTTATCATATTTTTTATCGCTGCACATCAGCTGGTTTAATTCCAAAGTTGTCATATTCATCTTTCTTGCTAATTCTCTCTGAACCTTACCTGTGGAGTACACTTCAAACTGATATTTTTCATTTAACAGCTTGCATATGGTTGATTTACCACTTCCCAAGTTACCTGTAATCGTAATATGCATGAATTTTACCTCTCTCTTCTATTCCTTGCTTAAGTAATTACAAAATGATATATTAGTATCTATTTACTTTAATTTATAAATACTGCAATTATCTTCTATTGCTTATTATAACCTAACATAGATATTAATACAGTATTATAGCCGATGCGGTTAAAAAATACAACACCTTCTCAAACAATTACACACGATCTAACCAAGCATAACCAGATTTGCATTCAGTTGCACTGCATCTTCCTTATCATGTGTAACAATAATGACTGTCTTTCCTTCGGTTCTCTGTTTTATATATTCAATAACCTGCATTTTTAATGCTTCGTCAAGTCCTCGAAAGGGTTCATCCAAAATAATCAAATCACTTTTCGCGAGCATTGCTCGTACGATCGCAACTCGTCGTCTCATACCACCACTGAAATTAATTACCGGCTTATCAAAGGAATCTTTAATCCCCAGTATTGTTAATTCCTGCTTTATAATATCCTCAGAAACACCCTTATCACATACCAGCTTGACATTTTTAACAGCGTTCCAGTGCTCAATCAGGCGATCCTCTTGAAATACTGCAGTGATTTGTTTTCCCTGCCTGCCAAGTACTTCTCCTGAATCCGGTTCCATTAATCCCATGATTATATTGACTGCAGTCGTTTTACCTATTCCGGAGGCTCCCATCAGGCAATTTACCCTGCCTTCCAAAAATATTGCATTCAAATCCTTCAATACTATCTTTTGTCCAAATTGCTTTGATACATGCTTTAATTTAATATCCATACAGGGCCTCCTTTCTAGTTCTCAGCTCGTAGCTTTTATTCCTCTGCAGTTTTTCTCTGTTTCTGGGTCTCATTATCCTTTTTAAACAGCTGTAACATCATCATTACTGCTTTCTCAAATATAATACTGATAATTATAATTACAATAGTCCAGGCAAAAAGCTCCTTTGTCATCAAATAAAGCTTTGCCTCATATAGTTTCTCTCCAATAGAACCGGTTGGAATACCGATTACCTCCGCAGCAATGCCTGCTTTCCAACATAATCCGACTCCTACCGATACCGCTGAAATGAAATAGGGAAGAACCGATGGAATGTATATCGCAATTATTTTCTTACTACGACTGATCTGAAATACCTTTGCCATCTGAAGTAGCTTTTCATCCGTAGCCTTCAGTCCCTGCGATACATTTGAGTATATTAACGGCATTACCATTAAAAAAGAGGCCAGAACTGATAAATTCTTAGCCTTTATCCATATAAGTGCCAGAATAATAAAGGAAGCTACCGGCATCGCCTGAATGGTCTTCATAAGCGGTGCAATCAGCTCCTTTATCGGTCTACTGTTATGCGCGCATATTGCAAGAATACTTCCTACAAATAGTGCCAGCAAAAATCCCAGTATAATCCGAAGCGAAGAAAACAGAATAGTCTGCCAGAAATCAAGACTACCTACCAGTCCTATCAAAGTGACAAGCACTGCAGTTGGAGCCGCCAGTAGAATCTCATGACCGATCCATATACTTAATAATTCCCATAAAAGGAGCCAAAAGCAGACAGCAAGTATTTTAAACCCATAGTGCTTTAGAAATCCTTTCAGACCATACTTATCTTTCATACTTTGGCTCCTTCCTTAGATTTATTAATATTAATTGACTACAAATTCTTAAATATAATTATCATTTAAGTGCGTTTATCCACCTGGGTCTATCTAATAGCGTACCTTATCCACATTAACGCAGTTTTATTAACATTAATACACCCATTTCAAATATAAGCATGCTTACTACTATTATCTATTAAATTTTTCTATTTTAGACAAATGATATGGGGGCTATAAGTCAACTATATGCTAAACCTGACTGATGACATCGAATTCTATTATGGAACATAATAAAATGCATCATCCGGGAGTTTACCGCCAACGGACTTGGGTTCCTGGTTAAATAAGGCGGTCAGATATCCGCTTACCTTTTGTTTCATTTGATCGCCCTGAATTAAAGTGATATTACAGTTAGGCAATGCCTTTTTCATCGGTGCAGCTTTAAAGATATCAAATTTTTCAACTAAAGCGGACGCAGCATCGACATTCTCATTGACATAGGCAGCGGAAGCTGTATACTCTTCCATGAATGCATCGAAGGCTTCTTTATTGTTTTCTAAAAATTTGCTGTTAACCACTACTACACCGGTTACAACCGAGCTTTTGTCCGTACTTACCTTATCCCATTCATCAGCTACGCTAAGTGCTATACGAAGCTTATCATTTGTCATTAAAACGGTTGTAACATAGGGCTGCGGAAGCATTGCTATCGCATCGGTTGAGCTTTCCAAAATAGCAGCAACCTCGGTAGACTCTGTTTTATATTCAATTGTTACATCCTTTTCCGGGTCAATTCCATATGCTTTTAATAAATAATTTAATGTATATTGAGGTGTCGTACCCTTTCCAGTTGAATAGATCGTCTTACCCTTTAAATCTTCCACGGTGTTGATTGTATTTCCTGTCTCAACGATATAAAGTACTCCCAAGGTATTAATTCCTGCAACCTTGATACCTCCCTTAGAGTTATTATATAGTACGGAAGCTAGATTACAAGGTACGGCAGCAATATCAAAATCTCCCTTAACAATTCCTGTACTGAGTTCTTCTGCTGCTCCTGCAATCGTAAAGTTATAATTATTTGCCGTAGTGCCTGCTGCGGCATCATCCATAACTTTAACCATTCCGATAGCCGTTGGCCCTTTTAAAGCTGCAATATTAATATCAATTTTATCCTTTGTAGCAGTTTCCACAGTAGCTGTAGCCTCTGGTACAGCTGTTGCTTCCGGTACTGTTGTAGGTACCTGTGTGGTTGTTGGTGACTCTGCCTCTCCCGTGGTTTTGTTATCCTTCGAGCATGCTGATAATAATACCATACATAATACGGTTAATACGATTACCTTAAATCTTTTCATTTCTATTTCCTCCTTTAAATATTGTCTATCTTCCTTGTGATTACTAAAAGTTCCATAATACTTAATTAAACTTTACTATTCCTGTAACTTATGTTTTTATGGTTTTTCATTCGTTATTTCATCATTTTATAACTTATTCTAATTTTTATTTTTTTGAATAAATCGTCTTAACATTAACGCCCTTTATCATACCCAGTTTTCCTGCAAGAGTGCTGATAACATCAGCCTCTGCATTCACAACTACACTAATGATGCTGATATTCTTTTCCCTGTAAGGAAGGCCCATTCGACCGATGATGTACTGACCATACTCATGAAGCAATCCATTCAGTTTTTCCACCGCATCTAACTCCTCTACAATAACACCGATTAAAGCAACTCTTGTTTCCACAAATATCACCCTCTTTTAATTTTGATACAAGAAGAATTGGCAAACCAATTATCTTGACATAAAGAAACCTATGCCAATTTAGCATAGGTATTATCGTTCAACAATATTCTCATCGTCTAATTCTAGGATATTCCTGCTTTCAGAACGATGTATGAAATATTAACTCCTATGCCTTTTCCTCAGGAAACCCTTTTGAATTGGCTAGGATAATATTAACACCTTGTTAATAAATTGTCAATACGGTGAACGCATTGATCTATTACAACATCCCAGCAATATCATAAATCCTGATATGCTGGGGTTTTCTTTATGCATCCTATTGCGGACTGGTAACAGCTTGTTTACACTTGTTACAATAATAACCACTTTGGGGATCATAATGATTATCGTTAATTTCAAAGAATTGAACAAAATCGTATTTTTCAACTTCTGCGTTTGCTCGTAGTTTCTCAATTTTATTTTCCAAAATAACTACAAGCTTAGCATTTGACCAAGCATTATCACTTACTTCTTTAATCGAATTGCCACCACTTACTTCTACTAATAAAGGTGTTTCAAGATGTTCACATAACTTCATTTTTATTACCTCATTCATGAAGATTTATAGTATTTATTCCTTTTAGTTTATTTTGAAAATCAGGAATTACATATTGAGTATATCCTCCCTTTCCTTTGTTAAGGTCAGTATGGCTCATCATCACATCTTTTTCACTACGTCATTTTTTGAAGCACTTACTATACTTCCATGCTATGTTAATGAATTCTTAAATCATTATTTATTAAATTGCTATAATAGTAGGTGCTAGTCCAATGCGAAGATAGAATTCATAGCCTCGTGCGGTGTCCCATGATATAAAATTGAAGGTGGCCTTTTGACTTCCTTCAGTATCTTCATTGGAATGGAATGTCCATAAAACGCACGAATCTTATTGTTAACAATCTCATGACGCTTTTTCTCTGACGCATCTATTATGTATAGCAAATCCTCAACGCTTACGTTTGTCCATTTATTAGAGTTCTTTTACGCATCCAATAATTGCTCTACAGAAACCCATCTCTCTGAATCAAGTTCCAATTCATATTCCCATGGCGCATGACGGAGTGCATATGAAACCTCTTTACTTAGTTCTACGTAATCCATTTATATAACCTCTTCCTCTAATATTTGATAACCCGTTGCAATAAAGTGATATAAACCTACGGAATCAAAATAAAATGCATAATGAGAAGGTTTCCAGTGTAAAAAGCTTATACCATTAAGCGCTTTCAAATCCTCTAACCATTCTGAATCTTAAATTTCTACTAAAGTATCATATGCATTAAATAAATTCTTTGTAAAACACTCTGAGGTATGCATATGGCATAGTACTAAATCAAATATTATACCCGCTAGAACATTGATGTTAGATTTTTGTACATAAATAGTAATATCTTGTAATACAAACATTAAATTTTAAAATCAATCACCTAAAAGCTGATTTATCTATTTCTTCCTCTGTTGGCCTTCTATTAATATTTCTACCCATATATTCTCTTTTAGATATCCCATATAGCTTATAATTTCGTTGAGCTTCTATTAAAGATATTTTATTTGCCCCTATAATTTTTTCTGGATTATTGTGCGCAATTTCATCATATTGCCATAAGCATACTTCACAAATTTCTATAATAATTTCATCCGCATTGTCTATAGTATAATATCCGCAGCAAGGGCATTGTATTTTATTACACATATATCCTCCTTATTTAGGTTTATATTTATTTACTTGTTCGGTCCAATACACTAAATCATTTTCAGGTTTAAAATAAGTTGATATTCCACCATATTGATTTACTATAGCAAATTCATGAGTTTTAGTATCATACCTAAAATAAGTTCCTTCAGCAGATACAAAACTTTGAGTTGTTGAAGTAGGTTTCTTTATAACAAAATTTCTAGCACCTTCCAGATATTCTTCTGCTGTTTTGTATCCAAAGTCTCCACCATGGTCTATGAAGTGTGATAAAAGTTTTTTACCATTTTTGAAATCTGCACTTAAATTTCTTGTACCTTCATAAGCCTTACTTGCTCCCTCTGATAGTACTCTACAGAAACCCCTCTCTCTGAATTAAGTTCCAATTCATATTCCCATGGCGCATGACGGAGTGCATAAGAAACCCTGTATCCCCATTAATACCAATTTCTCAGTCATTAACGTTATTCTAGATTTTTTATAACTATTAAAGGGTAATACGGCTAAATCAGTATTACCCTTTTGTACACTAAGTACGAGATGTTAATCCATCAATATTCCACTTACTTTTTATAACTCTCAGTTTGTTACTAATATCATTACAAACAGGTAATATTGCCAATGAGTAAACACTCTCTTTAAGATTTATAAATTCTTTAGGTGAATATTTTATTTCTGCTTCATTATCACAGAAGGCATAGTCATACACTGAGTAATTATAAAACTCTGTTATTAAATTTAGGATTTTTTCTGTATAAACATTTACAGTGTTTGTAATAAATGCATTCTCGTCAACATCTAATAGTAATCCAAAATAGTCGTCATTTTCTTCTTTTACTACCCGCATAATTATGGTCAAATTCTTTAAATCAAACAAATTAGTTTCCATTTCAATTTGCCCATAATAATGTTCTGCTAATGAAGTAAATAGTGTATCTATTTGCGAATTATTGATGGAATCATATTCAATCCATTCTTCCCCATCCATATCCTTACTAACTTTTGCTTTTTTTATAATTCCTACCGAAGAAACAATATATTCAACCACTCTTTCCATTTGATTCTTTATATTGTTCATAGAAAACTTATTGTAAATAAATCCTATAGTAATATAACTTCCCATTATGTATCTCCTTTACTTTATTTTAGTTCCGTTGGCTTCATGGAAATTTATTTGCTCACTACTAAATTGCCATCCACCTATATAATTCCCTGACAAATCGGTATATGCACCAACACCTGTTTTTTTATTTATATAAACATATACTTCTTTGCCTCTATAAGTCGATTTATATATATCATTTGCTGAATTTATGTGATACTTAATAGCTTTTTGATACAATTCACCAGCCGCTTTATTTCAGTTCCCAATAATACCGAAGTCTCTAGCATGTTTAAATTCATGTTGCAATTTCTCCGTAGTAAATAAGACGTCAGGAAGATTAACAGCATTACTCACTCCCTCAAATAGTTTAGCAGCCTTTTTTGCTCTTTTTGCAACATCAATTATTTCATCTGCATATTCAGCTCCTGCATCCGGATTCTGATAATTAGACTGTATTAATTTATTCAAAGCGGATGCATCATTGTACTTTTTTACATCTACTAGAGCTGAGATAAGCCAATATGTTTTATTATCGATAATTCCCGTTACACCCAGGTTATATTTTTTCTGTAAATACGCAACTGCCCATACATCATTCGTTTTAAATTTTCCATCTGCTTTATTAATGAGGCCTAAAGTAAGAAGCCATTTTTCAGTTTGTACTACATATTCTCCTTTTGAGTTAACTGTACAAAACGGATACTTATTAAAGTGAGTATCTATAAAGCATGTATCCTTATTCATAATCATATTATAAGGCTTCAATTTATGCTTGCTAAAATCTATGTAGATTGACGGATTATCCCAATGATCAACATTGTCTTTATAACCATCTCCGTCTGTATCCATTTTAACCGGATTTGTCTTAAATGTCCATGTATCTAACAGTTGATATCCCCCTGATGTGAAATCATATACTTTAGCTTTATATACAATTCCTAATTCATCAATATCACAAATGCTATCACCGTCGGTATCAACGGTTCTATCTCTTAATAGCGGATCCTTTTTCAGTCCAACCTTTTGACCATTCGATAATCTGATGATGCAACTGCTTCCCTGCTGTACTTACTAAAATGCCTACCTAATATATATACTTCTCATGCTATGTTAATGAATTCTTAAATCATTATTATTAAATTGCTATAACAGGCAGAGTACATATCATACTCTGCCTGATCATTGAATTGAGAAATTGTCATATTAAGAATTGATATCATTTTACATAAACTTGTATAAAAGTAGGTGGTATGGTATCTGCTAACCACACTTTTTCATTACCGTAATAAAAACTTATTCCTTGGTTATAAGCCAAATCAGCATCAATTTTTAAAATGACTGGTTTTTCATCTCTTCTTTTACCTACTTGCCTGGCTATATTAATATCCTGTGATAAATGCACATATTGCCTTGACCTTGGCAACAATCCATTCATTAATATAGAATCAAGAGCATCATGTGATGTTCCATGATACAAAATTGAAGGTGGCCTTCTGACTTCCTTCAATATCTTCATTGGAATGGAATGACCATAAATCGCTCGAATCTTATTATTATTAATTTCATGACGCTTTTTTTCAGAAGTATTTATCATATACTGTAAATCTTCAAGATTCACATTTCTCCATTTACCCGAATTACTTAATGCCTCCAATAATTGAGTTGCAGAAACCCAACCTTCTGAATCCAGTTCTAATTCATACTCCCATGGCGCATGACGGAGTGCATAAGAAACCTCTTTACTTAGTTCTACGTAATCCAATTATATAACCTCTTCCACTAATATTTGATAACCCGTTGCAATAAATTGATATAAACCTACGGAATCAAAATAAATTGCATAATGAGAAGGTTTCCAGTGTAAAAAGCTTATACCATTGAGCGTTTTCAAAGCCTCTAACCATTCTGAGTCTTTAATTTCTACTAAAGTATCATATGCATTAAATAAATTCTTTGTAAAACACTCTGAGGTATGCATATGGCATAGTACTGAATCAAATTTTATCCCCGCTCGAACTTTTATGTTAGATTTTTGTACATAAATAAAACTTATAATTATATCCATTCCGTAAACATCAAATTGTACCCCATCTTCTAATTCCTGTGAAATGAAAGGTAGCTCCCATAGTTCATTAACCTTCAATTTAATTTCCTCCGCTAAGTCTAACTGTTGATATCCCTGAAGATGTTAAACGATTTCTTGTTAATTGATTAGTTAATAATGATTCATAAAATTCGTTACCAGTACGATCAATAGAATACCATAAACTTCTAGGTATTCCCGCTTTAATTAAAGCTTGTGATGTTCTTGTATTAAGTATCAATGTGCTTTCATCTCTAACTATATAATCTACTGTAATATCAGATACATTAATTTTACCACTCTGTATCGCATTTGCAAGATCATCCACAGTATTAATAGGTTCTCCTGCTAATTTCGAGTAATTCTTTATACCGTCAACACTAAACTTATAATTATACGTTCTTTGAGCGTAATTTGCGTTTTCTATGGCGGCGTTACCTGAAGAATATATTTTTCCCCCTATTTCATCTATTGAACTGTCTCCATCTGCCATATCCGTCTGTAACCATGATATCACGCCATTGGGTAGATTGGCAACGCCTAGATATCTGTACATTTGAAGACCATTTTTTATACCAAAGGTAGAACAATAATATATAAGGGCTTTTGTATTTGCTGTTATTATCGGAACCGCTACTTCCGCAGTAAAGGCAGCTGCAATAATTAATGCTCCGATCTCTATAGTACATGTTACAACATCATATACATCTTGTTCATTAAACTCTTTATATGTAAAATTAAAATCCGCTTCAGAAAACACCTTTCCTTTGAAGAAGCCTCCATCAGAATATGAACCCACTTCCTTCCAGTTTTGCCATATTAAAACTCCTTCATGCCTGTAATATTTACATTTTCTACCTGTTAACTTTTTGAATATTTTTTCTCGAAACGCATTAGTTTTATCATTAAGGACTAGTTTTGATCCTTCGTTATTATATGCTCCAATAAAAGATAACTCGTAAAAATTATAATTATTTTTAATGTTTTCATTAGCATTGCTTAGAATAATCTTGAATTCATCTGTTGGAATTGAATTATCAACATGATTATCTATAAATTGATAGAAGTTATCAAGTAAGTCATATGCTGAACACGGAATATTGTACCATACTCGACCAGTGTTAAATGAGATATATTGATCATTCTTAACTAATATACGAGTATCAAAATTACTTGGATTTATATCATCTATATCCGATATTCCGTCTCCATCAGTATCAACCTTTTTCGGATTACTATAAAAAGACCATACATCTTCATATTGATATAGTCCAGTCTGATAATTAAAAATACTCACCTTGCAGCATGATTTTAATTCATATACATCTGGAATACCATCCTTATCTGTATCAACAGTATCATCTCCAAGAGAAGGATCTTTATCTAATTTAATATATTTTCCATTAGATAATCTTACGCAACACCCTTCCTTATTTTCTTTAGAAGCCGTTTCATATTCTGTTGTTAGACTTGTCGAATATGCCCTTGCATTTACCACCATATAAGTACTAAAATGATTTACTTGGGCAGAAATTGCACATCCTGATGCCGAGTATGTTGTATTTAGGAGTTCTAATACATTGCTGTCCGAGTCATAATAAGCAATTGCCAAATCTTCAATCGGAGTGCTTTCTAACATTATATTACTCAGATTAAAAGTTAGAGTACCACTTTCAAATGTCAAATCTTCGTCATGAACAAATTCAATGGCACTACCAGATATACAACTCATGTCACTAATTGTTTCATCATTTTCAACAACCTCTGCATATATTTTCTGACTATAGTCACCCTTTCCCGTAATATTAACACTTGGTTTAACCAGAGTTTCGTTGATATCAATATTATTTACGGATTCTAATCTTACCTCCTGAGTTATTACCTCTTCCGAATCAACAATACCATCTTCATCTGTGTCTACTGACAAGGGGTTTAGGCCAGAAGATACTTCCGTACCATCACTCAATATATCATTATCTGTATCGACATTGATAGGATTTGTTCCGTAGGTATTTATCTCAGCATAATCACTAAGTCCATCTTCATCGGAATCTGTACTAAAGGGATTCGTATCAAGCTCATATTCCTGTTCTAATGTTAATCCATCTTTATCATAATCATCCTGCAAGGAGATATCATCAATACTGTCAATACTTTGTCCCATCATTACCAATCGAGGGTATATGGATTGTTTAAGATACGTATTCAACATTTTCTCAGGATTGACACCGCTAGAATCAACCCAATATGCATAAAGTGTATGATTTTCTTCATTGTTGACAATTGTATCAGCAGTTACCATTTCTTCAAAATCATCTGATGTATACCAACCAGAAAAGATTAATCCCTCTCGTGTAGGTGTCAGCAGTCCGCCATAGGCACTACCATAGGTTACTGTCTTTGTTGTAACACTTACGTTACCGCCTTGTGCATCAAATGTAACAATCGGAGTCTTGATTGTCCAATGCGCATAGACTGTATAGGAAGCACTTACCGAGACAGTATCTGTAGCCGTAATCTGTGTGCCTCCTTCGGCTTGCGTAAACCATCCATTAAAATAGTATCCTGCTTTTGTCGGTACCGGTAGTTCACCATAAGATGCATCTGCACGGACTGTCAAATTATAAACAGTGATACTGCCTCCATTTGAATTAAATGTTACGATATACTGAGAACCTGCCCAATGTGCGTATAAGGTAAAATCTTGGGATGTTGTTACAAGAGATTCAGCGGTAACTAATTCTCCCCCATCAGCAGCCGTATACCAACCTAAGAATTCATGTCTGGACCAGGTTGGTTTTGCTAAGCTCCCATAGGTTTTATCATACGTTACAACCTTGCTGGCACTTGATACGGTACCACCATTTGCATCATAAGTAACAGTATAAGTAGCAGGAGTCCAATGAGCATAAAGTATCTGTGTATCTACCTGACTGCATACGGTATCTACCTTAACCTGAGTATTTCCGGCAAGTGAAGTATACCATCCATCGAAGGTATAATGTGCTAATGTTGGTGTCGGAAGCTCGTCATAGGTGCTGCCGTAGACAACAGTTTTAGTTGTAGAATCCAAATTTCCTCCATTTGCATAGAATACTATGGTAGGTGTCTTGGCTGTCCAATGTGCATACAGTATCTGTGTAGCTGTGATTGATACGTTATCTGTTGCTGTAATTAACTCCCCACCGTCTTCCTTCGTATACCAACCGGCAAAATAATAACCTGTGCGTGCTGGTATCGGCAACTCACCATAAGGCTGATTGTTCATAACCGTTATACTTGGCAGAGTATATCCATTTGCAACGAATCCAATATTATAACTTCCCTTCACCCAATGTGCATATAGTGTAATATTAGCCGGATTCGTAACTACATTGTATTGAATAATCTTATATCCACCTTCTTTTTCAGTATACCAACCGGCAAATGTACAATTTGTTTTTGTCGGTGTCGGCAAGGTGCCATAAGTGCCTTCATAGGTTACCGTTATGCTAGCCGTGCTTACGTTTCCTCCGTTTGCATCAAATGTTACTATATGATTACTGCTTGATGACCAATGCGCATACAGGGTATGTTCTGATGTCTTGGTAACAGCAGTAGAATCTGTAACCTGAGTGTTACCGCTTGCTGTTGTATACCAACCGATAAAGCTATAATTTGTTCTTATCGGAGTTGGTAATGTACCGTAAGTTCCTCCGTAGGTAGCTTCTATTGAATAACCTACCGGGTCCCCGTTACTTTCATGAAAGAATACACTTAAACTTTCCGGTATCCAATGTGCATACAATTTCTGCGAAGCAGTTATATCAACCTGGTCACTTAGGGTAATTTCACTTCCACCGGTTTCCTGGGTATACCAACCGTCAAACAGATAACCGGATCTGTTAGGAGAAGGCAATAATCCTGTTGAACCTCCATAAGTGCCTTCATAAATTACTGACCTTGAAGTTACACTCAATGTTTTATTATTGATTGCCATGGTTCCACCATTGCCATTGAAAGATACACTGATAGAAGCCTCTTCCCAATTTGCATATAGCGTCTGAGTTTCCAGTAAATCTACCACTGAGGCTGCGGTAATCTTTGTGCCCCCTATTTTTGCAGTATACCAACCATTGAATTGATATCCTGTCATAACAGGTATCGGTAATGTTCCATATGCCGCACCATAGGTTACAACTGCTGAAGCCTGAGATACTGACCCGCCATTGGCGTCAAACTGTACTGTGCTGGTGTTAGCTATCCAGCGGGCATATATCGTATCAGAAGTAGTCACCGTTATGACAGAGCTTTCTGAGATCCGGGTTGTTCCAGTTGTTGAAGTGGACCAGCCATCAAACGTATAACCAACTCTTGATGCTGCCGGCATCGCTCCGTAATATTCACCATAAGTTCTGATTACTTTCATTAATGTTACTTTTAGACCGTTCTCAAGTACACGTCCACCATTTGCATTGAAGGTTATTGTAGGTTTATATACCGTCCAGTGTGCATATAGCGTCTGATTACTTTGTGTATTAACGATACTCTCCGCCGTAATAAGTTCGCCGCCTACCACAGAGGTATACCATCCGTCAAAAGAATAGCCGGTCCGAGTAGGTGTCGATAATGCTCCGTATGCAGCCTCACAAGTAATTGTCTTTGTAGTAGTAATCGCCGCACCACCATTAGAATCATAACTTAGCTTTGAGGATATTCCTTTCCACTGAGCATATAGGGTTAAAGAACCTGTAAAGTTAACAACCGAAGTAGCTGATCTTTTATATCCCCCTTTAGCCGTAGTATACCAACCTGCAAAGGTATAATTGCTCCTTGTAGGCGTCGGTAAAGTACCATAGGTACTTCCATAGGCTACAGTCATTGAAGAAGTGGATACTGTTCCTCCGTTTCCATCAAATATCAAAGAATAATTATTGCCTGACCAATGAGCATATAAAGTTTTAGTTGTTGTGGTATATGGTACAATTGATGCGCTTGCTCCTGCAGAGGTATACCATCCGGTAAAAGTATATCCCTCTCTGGTTGGCGTCGGAAAATCACTGTAAGTTGTTCCTTTCGTAACCGTAGTACTTAAAGGTGATACACTTCCCCCATTGGCTGCATATGTAACGGTATATACTAACGAATTCCAATGAGCATAGTAGGTACAGGAGCCACTGTTATCAACGGTACTGGTACTTAGTATTTTTGTTCCGCCACTTGCTTTAGAATACCAACCTCCAAAGACATATCCTGACCGGGTGGCACTTTTTAAAGTCCCATAGGTTTTTCCATTTGTTACATATAGACTGTTAGTTGTTATACTACCTCCATTTGCATCAAAGTATATGTAGTAACTGTTACCTGTCCAGTGCGCATATAAGGTATCATCTGCAGTAGCATTAACCGAACTATTTTCAGTGATTTGTGTGCCACCTGCCTTTGCAGTAAACCAACCGGCAAATATATACCCCTGCCGTGTAGGCGTGGATAAAGTACCATAGGCATTTCCGTAATTATAAACTTTAGAGCTGTTGCCACCAGCACCACCATTGACATCGAAGATTATGTTTACCCTTTTTACACTCCAGTGGGCAAATAATGTCTGATCAGATATAATGCTAACCTGTGTCGTATCTAAAACCTCGACTCCTGCATTTGAATCCGTAAACCAGCCTACGAAATTGTAACCGGTCCTGGTAGGTACCGGAAGTGTTGCATAAGAATTATTATAATATACATACTTGAAACTAGTAGCTGAAGTTCCTCCGGCAGCTTCAAAATTCACTTTTGATTTCACACCGGTCCATTGTGCATACAAAGTCTGTGTTCCAAGTATTTTTACAGTACTAGTGGATGAAATCTTAGTACCGTCTACAGGTTCAGTGTACCAGCCATCAAAGGTATAGTTTGCTCTCTCAGGAACCGGTAATGTACCATAAGTTTCCCCGTGTATAACATTCTGTGTGCTAACAGATACACTGCCACCATTGGCATTGTAATTAACAGTATATCTATTTCCCGCCCAATGCGCATACAGCGTATCAGAAGTTGTCGCTGTTACTATTGTATTTGAGGTTATTTCACTACCTCCCGTTGCAGAAGTATACCATCCTTGACAGGTGTATCCTTCTCGAATGGCATTAGGTAATTGACCATAGGTATCACCATAAGCAAGTTTGACAACATAAGTAGTATCCTTTTCCCCATTGGCAATGACATAACCATTATTACCATTGAAGGTTATTGTCGGTGTTTTAATTGCCCAGTGTGCATATAAAGTCTGAGAAGCTTTTATACGCACCGTATCATCTGAGGTTATCTTTGTAATTCCATTAAGAGAAGTGAACCAACCTTCAAAGGTATAGCCTGTTCTAGATGGAGAAGGTAAATTACCGTAATCTCTACCATAATACACCTCTTTTTGTGTTGTCGTTAAAGACCCACCATTTGCTTCAAGAAATACTGTTTGCACATTACCTGTCCAATGAGCATAAAGAATCTCTTCTGAGTTTGCTTTTACCACATCCGTCGGCTTTACCTGCGAACCTTCGCTTGATTTGGTAAACCATCCATCAAAGGTATAGTTGTCCAAGGTTGGTATAGGCAATTCTCCATATGTTCCATCATAGGCTACAACTATACTGGTTTTTGACAAAGACGCTCCATTGCCCTTAAGAAGAACCGTATGTTCATTTGCTTTCCAATGTGCACATAACCATTGCGTATTAACGTCTTTGAATACATCAGCGGAGGTTACTTGCTTTGCATCTGAAGTGAGCGATGTATACCATCCTAAGAATGTGTATCCTTTTCGCGTCGGTGTAGGAAGTGTACCGTATAACTCACCTATTTGCACATCCTTATATTCCGTATCCACGGTTCCCCCGTTTCCAGAAAATCTAATAGCATATAAATTCTGTGTCCACAATGCGTAAAGGGTATGATTGGCATTATTCTTTACCATACTTGTTGCATATATTCTATTTTCTTCATCACCTGATATATACCAACCGTCAAATTGAAACCCATATCTTTCAGGAACCGGTAATGTACCGTACAAATCTCCATATTTCACTGATTTACTGGTTTCAGATAATGTACCTCCATCGGGATTAAAGGTTACATCTAGAACCGCTGCTCCAGTATATTGAGGGTATAGCATGATAGAAGAGGTAACATTGACTATGCTTTCAGAAGTAATTAGCTCTCCTCCTGTCGGTAATGTGTACCAGCCTTTAAACGTATAATTCGTAAGGATCGGAGTAGGCAGTGTACCATATGTCTGCCCAAAGGTTACATTCTTACTGGCTTCCTCTGTTGTAATTCCTTTTCCATTAAAGGTTACTTTTACGGTAATTGCTTTCCAATGTGCATAAATAGTATGTGTCACATTCTGGCTAACTATAGAAGTTTCGGTAATCTTGCTCCCCCCTTCTACATCAGTATACCAGCCTTCAAAGGTATATCCGTCACGTATTGGTGTAGCTAATGTTCCATAAGTTTTACCACTAATAACTGTTTTGGAATATTCTGATAAACTTCCTCCACCGGTTGAGAAATTAACGGTAATCGTTTCTTCTGTAGCTTCTGAAGCTGTTGTATTCTCCACTGAAGATGACGCATCTTGTAATGTATTGGTGTTTGCAAGCACAGAAATATCATTAAATTCCTGAATTAAAATTATCGCCAGACATAATAGTATTGATATAAATTTTCTAATTTTACGCATTTCATTAATATATAATTTAATCATCGATTCATTGGTTGATGATTAAATCATAATCCCCCTTTCTTTCGTTATAATAAATATCTTCGATTAAATCGACTCTTCCCACCTTTCTTCGGCGCTCATCTTTTTTACAATGACACCCTTTTTACACAATGGGAAATTATATAATTAATTGTCAGTTTTTGCAACCGGACAAAACATGAACGTCAATTTTTCCTGCATGAACGTCGATTTTTATTTTTGTTAGCGCAATCCGGCAGTTCGACATGCCATAGTCACCGAGTTTATAGGATGCAAAATAAGGCAAGAATTAGAGTTAAGTCTAATTCTTGCCCTATAAACTGATTATAATCTTAATATTTTATATTTTCATTTCTCAATACTTAACAGCAGTTACCTGTATTATTATCTTCTTCTCCTATAGAAAAGCTTCCCAACAATTCTTTTAATTCATTAAATTTCTCGCGGTTTAAAGAATAATGAATCCATTTTCCTTCTTTATGCCAATTAACTAAATGTACCTCACAAAGAATTCTCATATGATGGGATAGTGTTGGCTGGGATATCTTTAACTGCTCCAAAATCTTACACGCACAACGCTCACCGCTATTTAAAAAATCTATAATTACTAATCGGTTTGGATCAGACAAAGCTTTTAAAGCCAATGCATTCTGATTATAGTTATCGTTCATATCCTTCACCTCACTACCCACTATATTCACACTTACAAACATAATGCCGCTTGCGGCATTTCAAATAATAACTGAAAGAAGTTCAAAATGAAATTCCAATGGATTTCATTTTAGAGTTCTTTCAAAGTGAATTATGTTTTTCATAATTCACTTTGGAATTCTTGGAATTTTCAAAATTCTTTTCATACTTTAAAGCGATACCCCACACCCCAGATTGTTTCAATGTACTGAGGTTTTGAAGTGTTATATTCTATCTTCTCCCTGATTTTTTTAATATGAACCGTAACTGTTGCAATATCACCAACGGATTCCATATCCCATATTTCTCTAAAAAGCTCATCCTTAGTATACACATGATTCGGATTCTCTGCAAGGAATGTAAGCAAATCAAATTCCTTTGTCGTAAATATCTTCTCTTCTCCATTTAAAAATACTCTTCTGGCTGTTTTATCTATTTTTAATCCCCTGATTTCAAATAAATCATTCTCTTTCACTCCCGATCCGATGAGTCGCTCATATCTTGCAAGATGCGCTTTCACTCTTGCAACCAATTCACTTGGGCTGAAGGGCTTCGTAATATAATCATCTGCACCAAGCCCTAATCCCCTGATTTTATCGATATCATCCTTCTTAGCTGATACCATGATAACAGGAATATTCTTAACTTCACGAACTTTCTTGCAAATCTCAAAACCATCCATATTAGGAAGCATAAGATCAAGAATGATCAGATCAAATTCCTCTGTCAACGCCCTCTTTGCTCCTATGTCGCCAGTGTTTTCCACTTCAACCTCAAAACCGCTCAATTCCAAATAATCTTTTTCAAGCTCTGCAATAGCCACTTCATCTTCAATAATTAATAATCTGCCCATTCTATAACCCCTTCCTTCTTGGAATATATTTTATTCCATCGGTTCGTTTCTTAATATCTTTTTTTAATGTAAAGATGATCGTTGTTCCAATACCATATTCGCTTTCAGCCCATATTTTACCGGAATGATCTTCGATAATTTTTTTAGAAATTGCAAGTCCCAAACCACTGCCTCCTTTTTTTGAATTACGAGATGCATCAGCCCTGTAAAACCGGTCAAAAATATACGGGATATCCACTTTAGGAATTCCAATTCCATTATCTTCAATCTCAACTTGAATAAAGGTACCGGTATCAATGAGACGTATTTGTATAATCCCTTTTTTCTTATCAATATATTTTACTGCATTACCTATAATATTATTAATTACCCTCTTTAGCTGCTCCGCATCCGCTACCACGCAGGTCGAGGGGTCGATCACATTCTGATACCTAATCTCAATGTTCTTCACCTCAAGGTCTAAGCCAAGTTCCTCAATACAGTCATCAAAATAATCACAAATATTAATTTCTTTAAAACTATATGGTATTGTATTACAATCTATTTTAGCATAAAATGCCAATTCATCAACAAGAATAGACATATCATTTGCCTTGGTAAATATTGTTTTCAAATATTTCTCCTGTTTTTGGGGGGTATCAGCAACTCCATCCAGCAATCCTTCTGAATAACCCTTAATTGCCGTCAGAGGTGTTTTTAAATCATGTGAAATATTACTGATCAGTTCCTTGATATCCTCCTCATACTGAAGCCTTCTGTCAATCTGCTCTTTAAGTCTAATTCTCATTTCCTCAAAATCATCACATAACTGCCCTATTTCATCCTCTGTTTCTGATTCAACCGAATAATCCAGATCACCGTCCTTAATCTGATTCATCCCGACCCTCAGAGTATTTAAAGGACGAAGAATACTTTGGTAAATCCACAACATTAATATCATCGCAGTAAAACAGATTATAGCTAGAAATGATATTACGCTCTGTACTGCAACCGCCTTAATTTGAGGGAATAAAGTATTTAAGTCTGTAATAACAAAGATTGTTCCCTCTCCTCCATCAGAAAAATAGAAATCCTGTGCTTTCACCAAAAAAGGATTCTTTCCACCGATATAAATTCCACCGTCAACATCTGTAGCATCTGTACTATAGACACCGAATTTCTGCAGATTATCTGATATGATAAATAATTTCTTACTATCCCCGCAATAGATGAATTCATCATTTTTACGAACAGCGATAAAAGAATATTTATTATGAAGTTCCTCATTCAACTTTTTAATATATTCCGTATCTTCTAATATTTCGGGAGTTTTCAATGCGGTAAGTTTTATTTCATTATAAGTTCCTCTTGTAACACGGTTAAGAATTTGAATTGGATTAGTAATAATCTGAATAGTATCTGCTTCAACATCATAATTTTTTTGAATCGAATCAGTCTGTAATCTTACGATCGTGCCCGCCGTAATACAAATCAATAGGATCGGTATTACTATCATGATAAAAAATGCAGTTAGTAACCTGTCCTTCAGTCTCAAATTATCCCACCACCTATCACATAAAAATGATACTTGTCATTTACTTCGATCGCATTATGTAAGCATGCTTGCATAATAACACAAGTGTTACTTGTATACCACTCTAATTGTATTATACAAGAAAGCTTGTATAATACTAACTACGTTTTAGTATAGCATGAACAAAGTTCCTTTGCACAGAAAATAACTATGTTATTTCTAAAGTTTTCATGAACTCATTACTCTAGTATAACTTCAATATTAAAGGTCTATATGATCGCTGAAGCTCCAACGGCTGAAGTTAAAAGCATGCTATCCATACCACACCTAAAGGAGTGGGAGTTTCGCACTTTTCCATTGTAAATTCAACATTAAAGCAACGATTGACTTTCATCTTTATTTTAATGCGTTATTAGGGGTAATACAATACAGTTAATCAAAATATGCACCGCTTGCCCGACCACTGATATACTTGTAAAAATGTAGTAAACATTGATTATAATGGTGTACAAAGCTCTGGAATTCGGTTACAATTAAACTTTAACGCAGTATTTCATTATTTAATTCCCATTTATTTATCGTATAAATCAAGTGCTAATTTAACTAATGCAAAAACAATAGGTATTATAGGCGGAGCAGACGGACCAACAAGTATTCTTGTAGCTAACTCACCCTCTTCTTTTTATATTTTTACGATATTTGCAATATTATCGGTAATGGGAATTTTATACCTTATTATCACCAGGCATAAGAAGGATAATAAGCGTTCCGACAATTAATTTTTATTATAAAGATCCCCTCTCGATAATACCTATGGTTCATCGAAAGGGGATCTTTATATTTACCTATTTATATTAGCTTTTGAGAAAATTCACAGCAATTAATCTATAAATCGCATTACTTTAAATACTTACTTAAATCCTCTGCTTTATCTGTCTTTTCCCAAGGCAGATCCAGATCAAGTCTTCCAAAGTGTCCGTAAGCTGCTGTTTGCTTATAGATTGGTCTTCTTAAATCGAGCATCTTAATGATACCTGCCGGACGAAGGTCAAAATGCTTACGGATAATTGTAACTAATTCCTCCTCAGAAAGCTTACCGGTTCCAAAGGTATCTACCATAATGGAGGTAGGTTCAGCAACACCGATAGCATAGGATACTTGGATTTCAAGTCGGTCTGCAAGTCCTGCAGCTACAACATTTTTCGCTACATAACGAGCTGCGTAGGAAGCAGAACGGTCAACCTTCGTACTATCTTTACCAGAAAAAGCACCGCCGCCGTGTCTTGCATAACCACCATAGGTATCTACGATAATCTTTCTGCCGGTTAATCCACTGTCACCATTAGGTCCACCGATTACAAAACGTCCGGTTGGATTGATGAAGAATTTAGTTTTCTCATCCACGAGATCGGTAGGAAGAATCGGATCTAATACATACTTCTTAATATCTCCTCGCAGCTGTTCAATGCTAACCTCTTCCCCATGCTGCGTAGACAGTACAACCGCATTCAGGTGAATTGGATTTCCATTATCATCATATTCAACGGTAACTTGTGATTTACCATCCGGGCGGAGGTATCCAAGCACTCCTTCTTTTCTTACCTTGGTAAGTTTTTTTGTCAGCTTGTGAGCCAAGGAAATCGGATAAGGCATGAACTCTTCTGTCTCGTTGGTTGCATAGCCGAACATCATACCCTGATCACCTGCACCGATTTTAGACAGCTCTTCATCCTCAGTAAGATGTTCCTTAACTTCCAGTGCTGTATCCACACCCAAGGCAATATCCTTGGATTGCTCATCAAGAGCTACGATAACTCCACAGGTATTCGCATCAAAACCGTATTCGGATTTATCATATCCAATCTCTCTAATGGTATCTCTAACAACTTTTTGAATATCAACGTAACCTTCTGTTGTAATCTCACCCATAACAAGTACTAAGCCTGTAGTGATTGCAGTCTCGCATGCAACCCTGCTCATTGGATCCTGTGCTAATAAAGCATCCAGTACTGCGTCAGAAATTTGATCGCAAATCTTGTCCGGATGTCCTTCGGTTACTGATTCAGATGTAAATAATCTTTTCTGCATAATGTACCTCCTATACTATTGATAATAGAAGAATTAATTATAAATTCTTCAGTTACAAAAAAAATAAGCCCACAATTAGCGGACTTGATACCTGAGTTAATCAAATCCTCTTATTGTTCGATTACTCGCTCAGGTTGGCACCTTCCATTATCGGGGTTGCCGTGACTTCATAGAGCCTTACTCTCCGTCACTCTGAATAAGAGAAATGTAAAAATATTTTATTTTTTGTCAAACTTAATATCATTAGAATATAACGAAAATTACAGTTCGTCAAGAGGTAATTTTATATGAATACTTGGTTTCATAATCATAGAATTGCAAATTACAAGTAAATACCCATATGTCACCCTATTCATGGTAATATCTAAAACATGTTTATGTCCTCATCAGTTATATTTGTGAATACAAGATATAATTGTGTAAATAGTATATATTTCCTGTTATATTAAATTGACTTTCCGACATTTTACACATATACTTTAATTATGGAAATAATATGGCTTATTTTTATAGCATTATGATGTATCCACGAAAGGAGTCCCGTAATTTTTTGCGGTAACATTATCGTATGAACATTATTAGAATTCAAATTAGCCAAGCGGTACCTGGAATGATTGTTGCGGAGGATATTTATACCAAAGACAATCATCTTGTTATTGTAAAGGAAACGACATTAACCGATAAGATTATAACAAGAATGACGTTCTATTCCATATTGGAACTTTCCGTTTATTCTATCTCTTCTACGAAGGATATTGATATATTACAGGAGGCCGATACCTATTATGAGAAAATCAAAAAAAGTGAAGCCTTTTTGCGTTTCCATTTAGCATACAAAAATACGGTAAATGGGTTGAAGAACACACTGGATAGTTTTGTATCCGAACAGAAGGATATTGATACCGATAAGCTTTTAAGTGAAACGCGAGAAATATTATTTAAATGCGATACAAATATTGAGTTGTTCAACATGCTCCATTGTATCCGGCAGTATGATGATACAACCTATGTTCATAGCCTTAATGTTGCTATTATTTGTAATATTATTGGAAAATGGCTTAACTATGATAAAAAGGAATTAGAGGCTCTTACCCTGTGTGGTTTACTGCATGATTTGGGAAAACTTATGATACCTAGTGATATTATCTTGAAGCCAGCCAAATTAACGGAAGAAGAGTTTTCTACAATAAAAACTCATACCATTCGAGGGTACAACCTGTTAAAAAACCAAAATATCGACTCCAGGATTAAACGAACGGCTATTATGCATCACGAAAGGTGTGATGGCAGCGGTTATCCCTACGGTTTCTATAGTGAGCAGATTGATCCCTTCGCAAAGCTAGTTGCCATTGCCGATGTATATGATGCTATGACCTGTGCAAGAGTTTATCGTGGTCCATTATGCCCCTTTGATGTAGTTACAATATTTGAAACAGAAGGTTATTCAAAATATGATCCCCGGTTTATCATGACTTTTCTGGAAGGCATTACACAAACTTATGTACATAATACCGTCAAGCTGAATAATGGCCTTGCCGGTGAAATCATATTAATTAATAAATTCGAATTATCAAGACCGGTAATCAAAGCTGGAGAACACTATATTGATCTTTCCAAACAGAGATCGCTTCAAATTTCTTCTTTGGTTTAGTAATGACAAAAAGACTGCAACACTTCATTAAGTGCTCCAGTCTTTTATTATTTATTTCTCTTTATCATATAATTTTTTTCAAGAAATTTCTTTAATTCAATTTTATTTTCCATTAATCAATGCTCATGCATGCTACTTGCTCGCATGCATATATAACAGAACACTAGCATTTTGTTATTGCGAATTCAACATATGAATCATGCCTTATATAATTAAATTATCCCAATAATTACTAACTAACTTTTAATTTAAATTTCTTGATAGATTTTACATCTTCTGAATCAACCTTTATCATTGCTGCACCCAACTCTTGCATCTTTGATTCTAAATTTTCATATCCACGTTCAATAAATTCAACATTTTCAACAACGGTATAGCCTTCCGCCATTAATCCCGCGATTACAAGCGCAGCTCCGCCGCGTAAATCCGGAGCAGTTACAATTGCTCCTGTCAGTTTTTCAACTCCATCAATAATTGCAGTATTACTTTCGACTTTAATTGATGCACCCATGCGGGATAATTCATCTACATATTTAAAACGATTTTCAAAGATACTTTCGGTAACAATACTTGTTCCTTTAGAAATTGCAAGTAATGTAGTCATTTGGGGCTGCATATCGGTAAGAAATCCAGGATATACCAAAGTTTTTACATGAGAATTCCCGAGCTTTCCACTTGCTTTTACTCTAACTGCATCATCAAATTCTTCCACCTGTGCTCCAATTTCAAGTAATTTTGCTGTAAATGCTTCCAAATGCTTCGGAATCACATTCTTTATCAAGATATCCCCTTTGGAAGCTGCCGCAGCAAACATAAACGTCCCTGCCTCAATCTGATCCGGTATAATGGAATACTCACAGCCATGCAGCTTTGGTACTCCTTTGATCCGAATTACATCGGTACCGGCGCCTTTAATATTGGCTCCCATACTATTTAAGAAGTTCGCCACATCAACTACATGAGGCTCTTTCGCTGAATTTTCCAAAATCGTCTGGCCCTCCGCCAAACATGCGGCCAACATGACATTAATTGTAGCGCCAACACTGGATACGTCAAAATAAATGTGCGCTCCATTAAGCTGTTTGGCTTTCGCACAAATTGAGCCGTGTTCAATTTTAACTGAGGAGCCCAAAGCTTCAAAGCCCTTAATATGCTGATCAAATGGTCTGCTACCAATATTACATCCTCCAGGCAACGCTACCGCAGCACTTTTATATTTTCCAAGAAGTGCACCTACTAAATAATAAGAAGCACGTATTTTTCTTACATAATCAAATTCAACGTTAACAGAATTTATTCTATTCCCATTTATTTTAACCGTATTTCGATTGATACGATCAACTTTAGCACCGATTTCTTCAATAGCTTCTAATAGAACATCAATATCTTTTACATCAGGAACATTCTCTATTTTAACAGTTTCATCCGTCATAACCGCTGCAGCTATAATCCCCAGTGCTGCGTTCTTATATCCACTTATTGTTACCTCTCCAACAAGCGGTCTCCCACCTTTTATAATATATTGCTCCATTGCGCACCTCTATCTATTTAATCGAACTTAATTTGTCAATTTTTTATATAAAAACAGTAAATTATTTGTTAATTTTTAAGTTGCCATTTTGATTATACCACAATGTATAGGTTTGTAAATTGTTTTTTTATTCGCCGTATTTTTCTAACTCCATAAACTCTAGTTATTTTCTATTTTTTATCCCCTTTTCCCGTATTCTGTTAATTATATATTTTGTAACTTATATCCTATTTCTTATGCTACCTACCTTCCTATAACAAAAAGCTGTATGAAATCGATAATAATTTATACTATTATTTTATATATCATAAGCTTTTATATACATATCTTTGTTTATTTTTTTGCAGGCAAATATCAATTAATTTACCATTGACTTGTTTATATGTATAACGCTGTTAAAAACGGTAGATATAATTTTGCTATTTACATGGGTATATTTAATTAATTGCAGTTTTAAGTTTATTTATGCTATAATATTTATATAACTTAATGGGTATGCTGTTTCAGAAAAATATCATAATCCATGTCATTTAAACAATAAAGTTTAATTTTGTTATATCAATTATTCATGGAAGGAGTTGACGATCATGGCGCCCAATTTCATCACGATAGAGTCTATTAACGGTAGTGTTAAAAACCGTGTAAAACAAGATCTAAAATTTAAAACGGGTAACTTTGTCTGGCGGATTAAATTTACAGCTCCGCTTAATCCTTCCACCGTAAATAACCGCAATTTATATGTAACGTCATTAAATCAAACACCTCTTCAGACAAGCATCAGCTATGACTCGATTGATAACTACATTGAGATACAACCTTTAGCTCCCTATGCAAAAAATGAATCCTATCTTCTTCACGTTACTACCAACGTTAAATCCAAACAAGGACAATCCTTGCCAAATGATATTACAATTCAATTTAAAGTCTAATTTTAAAACATTATGAATTACAGGGAGGATTGCCAGTATCTTTTCAATCCTCCTGCGTTTATCTACGCAAATGGATCCTGTTCTTTAATAAGTCCATTAATTTAGGATTTTCTTTCAATAACTTATTCATGTTTTTCTCATTATCTTCTAAAATTACGGCAATATCACCAAGTAGATTTCCGGTTAATTTTAATAAGTTATCTATCGTTGCACATTTTAAATCACGTGCATTCTCCACGATCAGACAGCAATTACGAAGGGTATCTGTTTTTGCTTTTATATCTACGGAATTTAATTTTTCAGCAGTAATCTTTGCTACCTTCGAAGATTTTAGCTTTCCTATTTTACTCATGAATAAAGCCATAGCTTTTGCAAGCTTTGTTATTTCTTCTCCCTTTGTACCGGTTATTACCATTAATACTGATTGGGTATTCTCTTGTAGGATACTTTCCAGGCTTTTTACCAATTGATGCTTGATTGAAACCACCTGCAGGAATTCTCCAAATATTTCATCCATATTAATCTGAAATTCTTTTTCTATTCTACTTAATGTCTTGTCTACATCATCGAAGCTATCTTCTAAGTCCTCTTCTTCAAGTATTATTTGTTCTTCAAGTCCTGTTGATTTTTCAAGTCCTATTGATTCTTCAAGTCCTGTTGCTTCTTCATGTGGCGTTAGCTCTTCCAGCTCTTTTTCTGCTTCGTTCTCGTTATGTATTAGAAGATCCTGTTCTTCTTCCAAATAGGGTTCATCAGAGAGCATATCCTGAATGTCTTTT
>JAQUYQ010000012.1:2951-6706 GCA_028691795.1 Herbinix sp. | reverse complement strand
TGTCCTGCGCTTTAACTCTTCGATAATTCTCTCTTTACCAGCTTCTCCAGAATAATAGGATCGAAGCATTTTTGCCTTTTCTACATAGATTCCTTCTCCAAACCAAAGAACGATATCCGAGCATTCTCTGATGCACTCCTTTTCCATTCCTGCTTTATAATATTGTTTTGCTAATTCATAAGTCCATTGCTCGGTATATTCTATCTTCTTAAGAGTTTCTAAAGTACTAATTAATTGCTCATAGGAAGCTCCTTTGATTCTATCAATCCGATAGCGAAAAACAAAGCTATCAAAATCCTCCCGCCAATTCTTCAGGTACTGCGAAAGATAATCCTCTGCTTCTTCTGCATTATTTCTTTTGATTGAAACGTCTACCAGTTGACCCACGATCCTTCTTGATATTGACCTATCATATATTTTAAGATAAAGCTCTGCTGCCTCATCATATCGCTCATTTTGTGAATAGACTTCTGCCATGAGGTTTAGATCCGATATATTTTTAACTTTCTTAATCTCGATGGTATCAAGAATTTTTTGTGCTGACAGTAGGTCGCCTTCTTCTACTTTTCTTCTAATTTCTTCTGTTTTTACAATATTCTCATAGTTTCCCATGATTTAACCTCCTTTGTATGAATAACTACTGCCGGCGTATAGCCTCTAAAAGTAATTGCTCCAGTCCCTTATTCTCTGACAAAAGCTCCTTCTTACTTCCAAAGAGGATACATTTTCCTTTATCAATAATACATATTTTATCACAAATTTTTTCCATCTCTTCCATGTAGTGGCCCGAATAGACAATAGCTGCACCGCACTTTTTCAGTTCCATTACCGTATCAAGAATCTGATTTCTCGATTCCACATCAAGCCCCACTGTGGGTTCATCCATTATAATCAGCATCGGTTCGTGCAATAATGCTGCCCCAATGTTTAATCGTCTCTTCATGCCTCCGGAATAACTGCTGATCTTTTTATTTAAAACAGCTTCTTCCATGTTGATAATCTTACTCACTTCGTCAATCCGCTGCTTTAGTCTCTTCCCATAAATGTGGTTTGCTTTTCCCCAAAAACATAGGTTATCATAACCGCTTAGTGTCGGGTAAAGTGCTATTTCCTGCGGAACATATCCCAGATTATTTCTGAGTAACTCAGGGTTACTTATCACGTCCTGTCTGTCAAAATAGATACCCCCGCTGTCCGGTTTGATCAGTGTAGCTATCATCGAGAGTGTAGTTGTTTTACCTGCTCCGTTGGCACCGATCAGCGCAAGGATTTCCCCTTTTCCTACATGAAATGAGACTCCATCCACAGCTCTATTATTTTTAAAATATTTTTTTACATCAACAAGCTCAAGCACGGACACTACCTCCAAGGCTTTTCTTCTATCCTTTATACTATCATTTGTATTCTATTAAGACAAGTATAAAGCATTGGAAGTTTTGTTATAATTCCCGATAGTAATTAAGAGTTTCTATAAGCTCTGGAGTTATTTCAATCTTTTCTTTTTGCAGTAAACGATATCGCCCTTCTACTTCGCGGACTTTCTTCAATTTTTCCCTGTAATACCTTATCATTGCTTCCTCAAATTGAGGCTGGATCTTAAGTTCTTCCCTTAATTCTTTTGAAAATGGACAATAGGTTGCCATGATCTCTCTAACAAGTTTATTTAGTTTGATAGCTCCAACGGATTCATTATTAATCCACAGCTCATAGTCTAGGACAAATATTTCCCTGCTGCTATTACGTCCTTTTTGAATTTGCTGCTTAATTTTCTCCTTCTTATCTTCCGATAGCTCTTTGTTTTTACGGTAAAACTGAAGATAGTCCGTGTACTCTGAGGTGAGCGATTTATGTTTAATATCATTCCAGGAAGAACCCTCTAGGGTTCGGCAAAGTTCCCAACGGAATTTGCCTAAGATACGGGTTAAAAGAACTTTAATATTTACTTCCGTAAATATCGGGAGGACAAACCGTCCTGCACTATCCCTTCTTTTCCCCGAAATCTCCTGCCACATAATACCGTTACTTCCGATGTTCGGCATCAGAATAATATCCGGGTAGATTCTTTTCATGATATATTCTTTAACAATATTTTTTTCCTTGTTCACATAAAGAACTTCCCGGTCAAAAACCGAAAAATCCACCTTTCTAATTTCAGCAACTGCTGCATTAACCTTTTCTACCGTTATAAACATCCTTTCAATGTCATTTGACCATTGGTCTTTATGTAATACTGGGACAAAGCTTAAAATCTGCCCACATGTAGTCCGGTTATTATAACGGAACATATTCTGTATCTCATATTCCAGCCTTTTCTCTGGATCAGTCAACCATACACTGATTTCCTTATCTGAAAGTTTCCCCTGCTTTTTAAGACTTGCCAGCATTTCATGGTACTCCAGATCAAATTCATTTTTTGAAGGTTCCCTCTTCCCTTCGTAGATTAAAGTCAGCCAAGATTTAATATTATATACATTACAATTGTTTTGTACTGTTTCCTCCTCCTGAAGGAAGTAAAGTGAGAGTATCTGCTCATTCGTTAAAAGTCTATCATCAGCAAAACCATATTTCATAAAAAGATCCATAAGCCTTGGAGCCTGCTTCTCTTTATAGGCTCTTAAGAATACCAATTTATAGATTTCATAATGATTTTCAACTAGTTGGCGTCTGTTATTCCTTGCGTGCTCCTCTGTGGAATTCTTATCCTTCAGATCAATAAAATCTGAAATTACTGATTTCATTTGTTCTGCTTTATCACCATTAATTCCTGAATATTCTAATATCTTATCAAAGGAATCCTTCAGTTCTGTTAATACATTCTGAGCTTCGACTTTTGAATATCGTGATGGTGGGTCAGAACTTTCATCCTTAATCATATTTCCGGTTAATAATATATGATAACCTTCCTCCATCATCTTGCGATCTACCTTTAGCTTTTTACCAAGCATTCGTTCCGCAAACAGCTCTGCCTTATTCACTTTCTCAATAATACTATCCATAATATCAAGCAGTTCCATGCCGGAGATATTATCTGTTTCTGACGATATCTGGGTAATCAAATGGAATAGACAGGCATCGGTATCATCCACCAGACACTCGGCCATCGCAATAAAGTCCTCTGCTATCTTCTTAAGTGTATCCATTTGTTGATTTACAACACTAACCTGATCCTCAACTTGATATATTGTAACGGTATTGCCGTAAGAGTAAAATAATTTAACGGCATCCATCGGCAGGTTCTTACACTCTTTATAATAATTAATTCGGTCACTGATCAGATCGATATCACTTTCCAGTAAGCCAAGCGTACTAATTCTCTTTGATTGCTTGACCTTAAAACCTCTTTGAGTCGCAGATGCTACATAATTTTGATAAGTGTCTGTAAGAAATTGATAGATCTCCGCTCCCTGTTTTATTAAGCCTTGATATATTTGATCCAATTCATAAATTATCTTATAAAATGACGCAACCATAAAACCGTGATAATCTTTATTTGCCGATAAGATGGCATCTAATTCTTCCATTCGACTAATAGGAAATACATAGATCAGCAATTCATCATAAGCTGTATAGGTACTTTGATATCTGCCTAAATATAAATCATTTATTCCAAGAAAGGAGCCCGAGCCCACAATGATCTTTGCTCCGTCATTATGGATTAAAACACGACCTTTAACAATCATAGCCACACTAAAAACCGGTTCTCCCTCCATATAAAAATCGGAACCCTTTAAAAACTGATTTATAGCATTTGGATT
>JAQUYQ010000012.1:0-2851 GCA_028691795.1 Herbinix sp. | reverse complement strand
TTTTGTATAAAAAAAAGAAATGCCATAAGCATTTCCCCAAAAATATATTTAATTCCGTGCGCTCTGCTTTGAATGCTTACCATAAGCGTTACCCTTACAGTTAACTCGGTCCAGGCAGCCTTACGGCACACAGGAGATTTCGCTTAGTGCTGCTTCATTCCTGACCTGACACGGTTCACAAATTCCTGTTGCGTAAGACCCAAACGTCAACATCACTTATAAGGGGCGGCCTTACAATAAGTCACCCTGGGCAGAACATCACCCCTGCTGTAGCGGATTGCAGGTACAGGGCACCGCTATCTCCCCGGCTGCACGGAAACTTTATGACTATTAACAATAAATGTATAAAAATTAATACATCTATATAGCTTACTAATTGAGCTGTATGCCAAGTATATAATTTTTAACGCATAATGTCAACCCTCAAGCTTTTCCATTTTATTACGAATCCTTAAGTCTTTAAAAAAAGCTTGCAAAACGTCGGTACATTCCTTCTCAAGTACCCCTGTTTCAAGTTGCACCTGATGATTAAATTCCTTCATTTGCAGAAGGTTAAGAATGGAACCAGCACATCCGGCTTTTGGATTCATGGTACCTACTACAACCTTCTTAATTCTGGCTTGTACAATTGCACCCGAACACATTTGACAGGGTTCTAAGGTAATATACATCACACAATCCTCCAGCCGCCAATCCCCCAAGGCTTTGCTTGCTTTCTCGATTGCAACCAGTTCGGCATGAGCTAACGTTGTTTTTTTTGTATTACGTTTATTATAACCTCTGCCAATAATTTTATCCTGATAAACGATAACGCATCCAATTGGAACTTCACCTATGCGATATGCTTTCCTTGCCTGCTTTAACGCTTCCCTCATATATTTTTCATTTGACATCACTTCTATGTTCCTTTTCATCTGGACTAGTCCTGCTTAATCTGCTATATTGATTGTATCATAACATAAATGAGGTGACAATATGCAGATACACGGCTTTAACAAACTTACCCTGCTTGATTATCCTGGTCATTTGGCAGCAACCATATTCCTTGGCAGTTGTAATATGAGGTGTCCCTTCTGTCAAAATGCTTCCCTAGTAATAAATCCCTCAGCTCAGCCATCGATACCTGTTTCGGACGTACTGGCTAATCTACAAAAGAGGACAAATATTCTTGAGGGTGTCTGCATCAGCGGTGGTGAACCTACTATATATCCCGATCTACCCGAGTTTATAAAAGATATTAAGGCTTTGGGCTTTAAAGTTAAATTAGATACAAACGGAACGAATCCGGCTTTAATAAAAGCATTGGTTAAGGAAAGCTTACTCGATTATATTGCAATGGACATCAAGAATTCCAAGGATAAGTATGCTTTGACCTCCGGCAATCCTATCATCAATCTGGATCTTATCGACGAAAGTGTTGCCTATCTTTTGACTTCTCCGCTAGATTACGAATTCCGGACAACCATCGTTAAAGAGCTGCATACCAAAGAGGATATTCTCTCCATCGGTGAGTGGATAAAGGGTGCGAAAGCTTATTATCTGCAATCCTATCAAGATTCCGGAGACATTCTAGCTCCAGGACTAAGCAGTCATACCAAGGAGACCTTAACTCATTTTGCCATGCTACTGGCTCCGTTTGTAGGGCAGGTTTCCTTACGCGGTGTTGATTAGTGGAAAAGAGGAGCTGCAGATGACCGCAATTTATCAAACCGAACGTCTCTTTCTTAAGCTTCTAAATAAAAACGATGCGTCTATGGTATTGTCCTTTTACGAAGAAAACAAATCTCAATTTGAGCCCTGGGAGCCTAAGAGAGACAACCATTTCTATACTCTAGCTTATCAAAAAGCTTCTCTTACTGCAGAAAGTAATCTAATGTCAGAGGGAAAGCTTTTAAGGTACTGGGTTTTTACTAAGGATAGTCCGAATACACTCATTGGTAGTATCTGCTTTCAAAATATTCTGCGTGAACCTTACCGAAGCTGTAGCTTAGGTTACAAATTCAGCTATAAATATCTTCATCAGGGATATGCTAGTGAAAGCCTAAAAAAGTGTATTGAAATAGTCTTTGAGGAGTATCCTATTCATCGCATTGAAGCTTACATTATGGAAAATAACGAACCCTCCCTGCGACTGATCGAGCGGCTTTCCTTTAGGCAGGAAGGACTCTCCTGCTCCTATGCTCGAATAGGAGGTAATTGGACCGATCACCTGCGATATTCTCTTATCAACCCCAAGGATAGGTAGTCTATCTCTGATTGAAACGTAGCATTAAGCTTGAAAATACACCGGCATATACCAGTATCCGAAATCACCTTGTTTTAGTTCTCTTTTTCGAATCGATTTAAAATTTTCGAACCCAAACATTCTTGCCATAAATTGTTCCCGGTTGTGATAAATTCCTGGTATTCCAAGGATATAGTGATACCCATATCGATTCTTTATTTTTGCAAAAATTAAGTGGTGGTAACAATAGTATCCATGCATTAAAAAGCTGTTATTACTGAAGGGCCATACCTCTTTTGGCAGTAAGCCGATGTCCTTCGGTTCAATTTTAACACATAGAAGGATTTCATTATCTTCAAAGGGATAAATCCGAGGATAATTTTCAAATATTTTTTTTGCTGTGGCATTATCCGGAAGATTACTTTCCTCTCCCATTGGTATGTCTTCCAAGTTTATATTCCTATTATTACTTTGAATGTAGGAGTTATTGGAATTATATTCGGCTGCATTAAATTCATCTAATACTTTAATAATTTTATCTTGAAATTCTTTATCCTGACTCATCTTATCTTGAAGCTCTTTATCCTGACTCACTTGATTAAGATTCTCACTATTAAAATTATCTTG
>JAQUYQ010000114.1 GCA_028691795.1 Herbinix sp. | reverse complement strand
TCTTTTCTGATAATGGCTTGCGATACCTTTATCATAATACCACAGGAGGCTTTCTAATGTCCGTAGTTACGCCACTGCTTACTCTATTCGCCCCAGCATAGCTGGGGGATTAGTGTTTTCATTTATTATTATATATAGGATTTCCGATTATCTTCTCCCTTTTATTATCAGTTACGGTAGGGTACGGATTTATGCTGGTCTGGTACCATATTCTGTTAATTGGTTACTTTCCGAAAGGAAAAGGGAGCGCTTTTTATTTTCTCCGATGGATTGACCGATATCCGTCCCTGGCGGTTTTGAGTGAATTCCTGGTACTGGGTTTATTTGTTCATATCATATTAATGTGGTATGGTCCGCTTGGTTTTCAAGTACAAGGTTTGTTTTATGGGGCTCCGTCTTATGATATTCCGGCGGAGGTTGCATTTTTATCGATACTGATTACAACGGTTAACTTTGTTACTTCAGTGGAAGTGAATTTTTATCCAAAGTATTATACTTATTTTTCGCTGCACAACCAGGGCGGGTCAATCACAGATATCGTTCAGGCAGAATCAGAAATGCTTCAGACTTTGGTGAAAGAATTAAGTTATACTTTTATCAAACAATTGCTTGCAACGGTACTTTTTATCATATTAGGAGCAATATTGATACCCAAATTACCATTATATTTTTCAGACGATATGATGAAGATCTATCAGGTATTGTGTCTGGGTTATGCACTTTATGCAATCGGTAATTGTGTAATGCTATGTTCTCTTTACTTTGCAGATACTTCAGGCGCATTATTGTCAGGATTTTTCTTTGCTCTGATCAGTATTGGAGGAACCATTTTTTCCATGAAAAGCGGACAACTTTACTATGGTGTTGGATTTTTGCTGTCAGGTGTTGCCTATACGATAATCGCGTTATTGAGATTATTTTATTATCTAAAACGACTAATGTACTATATTTTAAGCAGGCAGCCGATCGTTCTGAGAGAAAGAAGAATGATATTTACGATATTATCTGAAGCGCTGGAAAGGAGATATGATCGAAAATATGGGGCAATTAAAGAAATTAATTCATAAGTATATCTTATTAATATCAATAGGATTAACAGCTGCTTCTGTGACAGGATGTTCGCTAACATTTGAAGGATCTATGAATGAGCCGCAACAAACAGTACAGGTATCAACAGATACCGTACAGGCGATAAGTGAAAATATGGATATATCAATCGAAGATAATGATATGTTATATGTGGATGACGAAGATGATTCGATGGTTACGATGTATCTGACGGTACGACAGGGAAATGCAGCGGACAATACCAATCATACCTGGGAAGAAATCAATGGGCATTCTGTGTATTATTATGAGGATTTGGGAATAGACCGGTATCAGGTGGAAGGAATTCTGCAGGTGGGTGATGAGAATGGACCGTTAGAGGGACAGCTTGGATATGGCCTTTATGTTCCAAATGCAATTGTTTCGATACGGGGGCAAACATCATCGAGTAATCCGGTAAAATCCTATAAGATTAGTATTAAAGATGGAAAAGGTACCTGGAGGGACCAAAAGGTAATAAATCTGAATAAACATGTTTATGATGGAGTACGATTCCGAAATAAACTATGCTATGATTTGATGGAATCGCTTCCGGGAATGATTAGTCTTCGAACTCAGTTTGTCCATTTATATGTTAAGGATGAGACAGTGGATGGGAACGATGTGTTCAAGGACTATGGCTTATATACACAAGTAGAACAGCCGAATAAAACATTTTTAAAAAATCACGGTTTCGATAAGTATGGTCAATTATATAAAATTAATTATTTTGAATTTTATCAGTATGAAGATACCATTATGTTAAAAAGTGATGCGGATTATGATGTTACAGCATTTGAACAACTGTTAGAAATTAAAGGGGATGATAACCATAGCAAGCTAATAGCCATGCTTCAGGATGTCAATAATTACAACAAACCCATTGAAGAGGTATTTCGTAAGTGGTTTAATGAAGAAAACTTTTTTTCCTGGATGGCATTTCATATTCTGGTGGGCAATATTGATACACAATCCAGAAACACCTTGATTTATAGTCCGCTTAATGTGAATAAATGGTATTTTATCTCATGGGATAATGATTATTCTTTTAAAATCTTAGAAAATGAATCGCAGATAGCGGATGGATGGGAATACGGTATCTGTAACTATTGGGGAAATGTATTATTTAAGCGAATCTTAAAATCGGAATACTATCGTAAAATAATAGATAACAAGATTGAAGAATTCAGGAAAGTTTTAACGGAAGACAAAATAAAGGCAATGATTGAAAAGTATAATACGATTACTTGGAAATACCGTAATCAATTACCGGATATTTTACATAACCGCTTAACAAATGAGGAGTATTTGCAGGTTTGTTCGGAAATGCCTTCGGAGATTCAGAAAAACTATGAATTATATAAGATAAGTTTAGAAACTCCGATGCCATTCTATATAGGAGTACCAACCGCCAATAATGGTAAAATTAATTTTGACTGGGATATAGCTTATGATTTTGACGCAGAAAATATTACCTATCATTTTGAATTAGCAAAAGATTATTCTTTTTTGGAACCGATCGAAAATGTAGAAGAATTAAGAATTCCGGAATTCCAAACGGAGATGTTGGAACCGGGACAATATTTTATAAAGGTGACAGCAGAAAATGAATCAAGATATTCGCAGTATGCTTTTGATTACTATGTTACGGATCTGGGTAAAGTCTATGGTGTAAAGTGTTTTTATATTCTTTCGGATGGCAGGATTGTGGAGGATGTCTATGAAGAAGGAGAATAAGCTGCTTTATCGTCATGAATTAAAGTATAGGATCAATGAATTAGAGAAAGAAGTATTGATTAAAAGACTGTCAAGTCTGATTGCTTTAGATGCAAATACCAATAATGGCCAATATATGATACGGAGCTTATACTTTGATGATGTTTGTAACAGTGCATATGAAGATAAAATGAGAGGTATAGCAGAGCGCAAAAAATATCGTATCCGGATCTATAATTGCAGTGATCAATTGATTAAACTGGAAAGAAAAGAAAAAAAAGATCAATATATAAAAAAGGAATCAGCTACTTTAACCAGGGATGAAACAGAGAAAATAATATCCGGTGATTTTCGCTTCTTGGCAAAACGGCAAGAACCAATCTCCAGGGAGTTCTATTTGAAATGTCTCCTCAATGGGATGAAGCCGAGGGTAATCGTAGATTATGACCGGATTCCGTATATTTATTTGCCGGGAGATGTCAGAATCACCTTTGATATGCATGTAAGGGCAGGATTACTTTCTTATAATATTTTTGATCCGGAGCTTCCAACTTTGGAAGTACTAAATGATGGTGAATTAATCTTAGAAGTAAAATATACGGAGTTCCTGCCGGAAATCATTCGAAATCTGCTTCCAATAAGCAGCAGTATGAATATGGCTTATTCAAAATATGTTCTTTGTTATGAAAAAAAATATGGAATTAGATAGAAGTGACATAAGAGCGCTAGGAGGAAATAGGCATGAGCGTACAAGATATGATAAAAAAATCAATTTTGGAATCGGATATGTATAATCAGGCAATTAGCATGACTACCATTATAACAATTGCAGTTAACATGTTCGTTGCTCTATTGATGGGAATCTTGATATACATAATATATAAGAAATTTTTCAATGGAGTTGTATACAGTAAGAATTACGCGGTTACACTGGTTGGGATGACGATTCTTACTTGTATGGTTACTTTGGCAATCAGCACGAATATTGTCATATCACTTGGTATGGTAGGCGCGCTTTCCATTGTACGTTACAGGACTGCAATCAAGGAGCCGATGGACTTACTTTATATGTTCTGGGCAATTACGACAGGTATTACAATAGGAGCCAGTATGTATATATTGGCGGTTATTGGTGCTTTGTTTGTGTTTTTTATGATATTATGCTTCCAAAGAAACAATAATAAAAGTACGGTTTTTATCATGATTGTTCATTATACAGGATATGAGGCCGGAGATATGATATTAAAGACGATGGGAAAGATGAAATATATCTTCAAATCAAAAACAATGAGAAATTACGATACGGAATTGACTCTTCAGGTTCATTGTAAACAGGATAATCTGGTATTTTTAGAAAGAATAAGAGCAATTAATCAGGTTAATGATGTTACTATCGTACAATATAACGGGGAGTATAATGGGTAATAAAAGGATTATAAATGAGTCGAACCAAGATTAAATAGAAAGGAGACTTTTGGTAATATGACACGAGCAATAGCTGCATTTTTGGGTATTCTTATCTTAGGGGTTTCATCTATTTTTCAAGGGTTCGGTTCTGAAACGGATATCATTCATTTTAATGAAAGTAATGAGACTCTGATTAATCCTGCCAGAGGTTTTTTCGTATTGTGCTATGCTGATGAAGCAGAGAATCTTTCTTACTTGCGGCAGGAGGGAGTTACACTGGTGTTACTCGAATATGATATCAAGGATTTTATCACCTCGAAGCTTAGTAATGAAAAATTACAGGAACTGCATAATGCACTTGAGATAGCGAAGGATAATGCACTCAAAGTAATATTTCGGGCAGCATATGGCTTTGATACTGCTTATGGTTATAAGGATCCCAAAGATATATCGATTGTAAAAACACATATCGGGCAAATTGCTCCCATTATCAATGAATTCAGTGAGATTATATTGTGCGTTCAAGCAGGGTTTTTAGGTCCATGGGGAGAGTGGCATAGCAGTAATCTTCTTCCGGAAAACAATGAACAACGATGTATTCAGAACCGAAATCTCGTCCTGTCCACATGGATCGTTTCACTGAAGGAGGATATGATTATTAATGTAAGAAGACCCAGATTTATACGTGATGCAATAGCAGCAGGTATGAACCTTAGTAGTTTTGGCCTTCATAATGATGCATTATTGGCTGATAAAAGTGACAAGGGAACCTATGATGACCCTGATTACAGTCGAGATGAGGAACTGCAATGGATGGATAAAAATCTTAATCTAAGTATGAATGGCGGAGAGGTGTCGCGGATTAGTAACTATACAAAGCCAGCGATTGCGGATCAGAGCTTTCAACAGATGAACATATCTTATATCAATATTGATTATAATAAAAATGTTTTAATGGATTGGAAAAAACAGGTTCTGAATGGAAATAACGCATATAATGAAATAAGCAAACGTCTGGGTTACCGGTTATACTTGGATAAAGTTGAGTTGGAAACAACATTCGTATCCGGAGAGAACTTATATTACAGAATCAAGATTAATAATAGCGGATATGCGGCCATCCCAAAAGAGTATACGGCTATGCTGGTAGTCAGTGATGCGGAGCAAAAATATTATTATTCGTTAAAATCCTGGAACTTGCACAAAATCGCAGGTGGAGAATCGAAAACAAATATTGGTACAATCGTATTGCCTAAGGACTTGTCCGGGGATAAGGTCAGAATAGGGATTGCCATCACATCAAATGCAGTAGATAATGATATAGAATATAAGGATTATGTAATTCTTGCGAATGAAAATATCTCTTATCAGGAAGGCATAAATTATTTTGCAGCCTATTCGGTAAATCAAGGGGTATATCAGTTGGATAAACAAAGTCTGGATACTGAATCAGATACGGAACGTGACTCTAAATTCACATCAATGGATGATAATAAAGAGATACTTGAAAATGCTCAAAATGTACTGATTATTAATGGTGAAATCGTTCAAGTCGGAGATCAAGGGAATGGTTGGAAATACAAAGATAATAATCTGTTACAACTGACAGGTGGTAATTCGATTCATTCAATTATTGTAACAGATAGCCTTAAAAATGTTAACAGTATGATTGGAGACCGTAATTTCAAGATTGAGATAACCGGAAAGAATACTATTACATCTTCTACTGAACTGAATAAAGCAATTGAAATTCAATATCAAGGGGAAAACCATGACGAATCCGGAACATTTATTTCAACAGGGATGTTGGTGCCAAAAGATGTGGGAATTACAATAATGGGCAATTTATCATTAACAGGAACGGGTGTATTAAAACTGGTAAATTCCGATACAGACAGCATATCGTGTTTTGTAAAAGCATATGGAGATATAACAATTAACGGACCGGCCATTACTTCCAACATGAATAATATAAAGGGATATCATCACGTTATGGCTGCACATGGATTTTCTTTTACCGAAAATATACAGCTAGGATTTATTAACTTAATTGATGGCTCCCTTACAATTGAAAATGTTGGAAGTGAATATTCTTCCATTTTTGGATTAGAGGGTTTAAAAATAGATCCCAATAGCATCATTAAGGCAGGTGCTTCTAAAAAGACAGCGGTAAAAGTAACATTAGATCAATTCTGGAACCATGAGGATTGGGGATTGAAGGTTGGACCAAGTTCTAAGGATTATAAATATATCTATATGATAGCAAAACATATTACAGCACCGGGTAAGACAAAGATCAGCAGGATCAGTAATACAGGTGCAGGTAAAGCTACGGTTTATCTGGAGTCAATAAAAGAGTTTTCAGGTTATCAGTTGGCTTACTCCACTAATTCAAAATTTACCGCTTCAACTACTAAAAAAATCACGACCAACAATACGTCAAAAACTCTTGTTAACTTGACCAAAGGAAAGACTTATTATATAAAAGCAAGAGCATATAGAGTTAAATTAAATGGGGATTATGTTTATGGAGCATATAGTACAATAAAAACAATTACTGTTAAGAAATAAAATACCTGCTGTCAGAACTTTCAAGTATTAGTAATAATGGTCAGATTGGAAAGTACAGGAGATACCTTTGAAAGAAGAGTATACCAATGATGAGAATCTGTATATAATGAAATATGGTACAATCTTTAAAATACATAGTTTTATACTAAGGAGTGATTGAAATGGGTTTACGGTATGGCTTATCTAATATAATGGAGAATACATCAAAACGAAGAGATGATATCAATGAAGTACAAAAACCAATGTTATATTTGAAAGACTATGAGAATGTTTTGGATACATATAAGAAGTTTGTTAAAGAGTATGATAATAAATTAAACAGCTATAATATGAAGTGTTATGACAATATGGAAGGACTACAGTCTTTTCTTGAAAAGCAAGCAAATGATATGAAGTCTCTTACAGGCTCATTGATTGAAACGAAAGAAATACTTTGCAACTTGGACAAGGCAATAGAGTTATCAGGAGATCAAGCTGAAATATCAGGAAAGAAAACCGAAGAAAAAATAGAGGAGTCAGGAGAAAAAATAATAAATAATATCAACGATTTAGTCTCGGACCAACTGAAGCAGCTGAATTTCCAAATGAATGTTCAACTTACTTCGATTACCAATGAATTTGGAATGATAAAAAAAGTAATTAAGAGACAAATGTTACTTTCTTTTCTGCTCTTTCTTATTATCGGAGCAGGGTTATGTGTATTAGCAGTATTAGTATTGTATTTCATGGGTTACATCCCTTTTTAGTTGCGCTTTCATATAATAGTGGGGCGGATTATCAGAATCCTGACCCCACTATATTATACGAATTATTTTAGTCGGTTTATTCCTCTGCAGCCAGGAGTTCCCATAAGACCATCAGCTCCTCCAAGCGGGCTTCGATTTCTTTCTTTTCGTTGTTTAATTCGATCAGCTTTTGGACATTCGTAAAAACGTCCTCCTGTGTCAGAAGACGATCAATCTCATCATTACGAAGCTCCAATAGGTGAATTTCATCCTCCGTTTTTTTTAGATCACTTTTTCTCTTACGATTTCTTGCCTGTTCTTCTTTTTGTTGCTGCCAGCTTTGCTTATTCTCACTTTCTGAATCAGAAAGTGA
>JAQUYQ010000113.1:5045-7882 GCA_028691795.1 Herbinix sp. | reverse complement strand
CATCTCCATGCTTCTATTATAATTACTAATCCATAAATGTAAATAACAGAATCATAAGTGGTAAGTTTTATGAATTAAGAGGTAAACTTTTATTCATGACATGTGGTTAGTTTAAGTTCAAACTATTCTTATTAGTGCTCTTCATACTATGTCAAGTGCATCTAAAATAGCTCGTTATCATCTGGAGTAAAGTATATGATTCATATTGATTGATTTTCAATCTATTATTTATTTACTATCATCCACAATTTGATTGATTTTAAAATCAGATATATCCTTGCCAATTATGGAATCAGTGTATATAATTCCATTCACTTTCCCTGTATTCGTACAATCAGTTACACGATTTTTTACCTGAAACATCCAATATAATTTACCTAATACTCCGCCAACTCCCGATGTTCCTGCAACAGCTGCTTCATTCTTACAATTCTTAATATATCCGGCTTTCTGATTACCTACATTCCCACCAACATAATATACTCCGGATACGAAGCCTTGATTAGTACAATTTTCTATCGTTACTTTTAAATAGCCAACAATACCTCCAGTGTTTTCTGTACCCGCCACAGCCCCGTAGTTTATGCAATCTTTTGCTGTTGATCCATCGAAAAAATAACCTATTAATCCACCAATATTAATATCTCCAGTTACAGACATATTGTTGCTACAATTATTATAATCGCTACCATCATATGAAATTCCTGCAAATCCGCCAACTTGTTCAAATCCGTTTACATTGCCTTTATTACTGCAATCTGTTATTTTCGAATAATTAGTTCCTACTAAGCCACCTATGCTTTTTACTCCATTTACATCGGCATTCACCGAACACGAACTTATTATACTTCCGCATTGACCTACGATTCCACCAATTACCTTATTACCATTGACCTTACCACTAATAGTACAGTTACTGATAGTACCTGACGTACTACTGCCAGCTAATATTCCTACCAAATCATTGCCTATAACTTCTGCGCGATCTATTATCAGATTTTTTATTGTACCACTATTTTGACCGAATAAGCCCTGATAATTTTGAAAGCCATTTATTCTCAAATTATATATGGTATGGTTAAATCCATTAAAGATTCCATTGAATGTTTTTAACCCTTCTTGTGATTCTTTACCTATGGGTACCCAGTTAGAATAACAGCTTAAATCCAAATCATTATCCAGGTATATAGTAATTCCGTTAAAACTTGTTCCATTATTAACAAGCATAGCTAGCCCGGCTAGTTGATCGGGATTCATTATTCTAAATGCTTTTTTTGATTTATCGTACCAGCTAATATCTGCTTTTCCAGTGCCTGACACTACTCCGGCTGGAACCTTTATCGCCTTAGATATTGTTGCATAGCTTGTTTTAAAATACTTAACTGTAACTCCGCTGTTTTTCAAATAAGTTGTAACCGGAGATTTTTTATATCCATAAACAACAATTCCTTTTGCAATATCTCCAACAACAGCACCGGAACAATATGGGCTATAGTATTTTATAACCCTGTCTGCAACTTTATAAAGGTCACTTGGAAGCTCTTGAACACTCTCTGGAAATTTAAGTGTCACTAAACTTTTGCAGCCTGTGAGTGCATATTCATAGATGTATCGGGTCCCATTCGGAAAATTAATACTCGTTAAGCTTTTGCAATTATTAAAGGAACCTGCATAAATATCTCTAAGTCCTGTTGCAAAATGAACCGACTTCAATTTAGGACAATTTTCAAATGCTTCAATCCCCACTGTTGTAAGGTTTTCATTTGATGTAACTTTTTTTAAAGAACTACTTCCCATAAATGCACCGGCTCTAATTACTTTTACACCTTTCGGTATTGTATAATTTTTATATACAATACCGCCGGCATAAGCAACCAATACTTCGCCGTCCATTGTGAAAATAACATTTGACTTGGATTTAAATATTGTATTAGCGTTTGATACCTCTAACGTTTTTAAGCTACTATTACCGCCAAAAGCAGCCTCGTCAATGCTAATAATTGTTGATGGCAATTGTATTGACGTCAGTTTTGCGCATTCCTGAAAGGCTAATAAACCAATTCGCTTAACTCCTTCGGGAACGACTATAACTCCTTCTTTTCCCGGAGGGCAATAATACAGCGTCGTCATATCCTTACTATATAATACTCCATCAATAGAAATGAACATTGCATTATCTTTATCTACCTCTACGGCACTTAGATTTGGACAAGCCGGAGTAAGTGACATATATTTATGCAGCATACTGTTATCCATTTCATCAAAATACTCCTCCGTAATACTGCTGATTTCTTCCGGGATTATTAGTTTTTGTATTTTAGAATTATTACATATAATATCTTGAAGATTAATATTTGTAATTGATTTACCATTTTGTGTTTCTGATATACTGAATACGTCTCCGGATGCATCCGAAGAAAATAGTGCTGAATTATTTGTAATGAATTCGTTATTCAGAGTAGGTACTGATGCAGCAAACGAATTTTGTATATTAAGTTGTACGAAAAAAATAACTAAACTACAGGTAATTATTAATTTAATTTTTCTCATAACTTTTTCCCCTTCTCTAATCCATTTAAAATGATAATTGCTTATCATTTATTACATGTGTTAATCTTTTCCACCCAATATATAGTCTAGCAAATTTTACTTATATACGCAAATTTATTTTATTAAAAATCATCAGATTATATGTCTTATTTATTAAAGCATTTCTAACACTCGCTTAGCTGATTAGCATAAAAAACGCACTAGTATATTTATTTAAAATGCTTTACTAACCTGATTGTTACGCTTCACTAAACTGTTTAGTATAAAATGACTCTCTAATTTGATTG
>JAQUYQ010000113.1:3450-4945 GCA_028691795.1 Herbinix sp. | reverse complement strand
ACATCATCAAATTCGTCACTCATATAATCAGAAGCAATACTCCATAAGGTATCACCTTTCTTTACTTCAATGCTGGTCACTAATCTAATTCTTTCAGAGTTTCTTTGTGCAGTAACTGTCTTAGTAAAAAAACATACTGATAATAGGATAATCACAAATAATATGGCTGCTCCTAAAATCCAAATTCTTTTCTTATTAGACTGATAATAATTCTGACCTTCCATCATGATATATGCGGTTCTATTCATCTTACATACCTCCTAGATTTATCTCATTAATATATGTACTATTTATTTTTTCATTATAGTATGTGCCATGGTCATCCAATGTCAAATCCAAATATATTTTTTAATTATCTAACTATATATTCAGTTATAATATTTAAATTATTATTCTTAGTAATATATATAATCAATCCCAGAGTAATTTACATATTGTTCTTGAATAACCAGAACATATGATACGAACGTTTGTTTCCTGTATTCAATTATATCGAACCTATATAGGTTTGTCAACACAAAAATACGAACATATGTTTCGAACGTAGGTTTATGTAGAATATCTGTTATACAAACATTTTTTCGCTTTTCAGAACATTAGTTTTGCATTTTAAAAGAGTATATGGTATAATGGTGCAAATAGGAAATGGAGGCCAATCTTTTTATGGGGTATGGTAGAATAAGTAATAAACAGAAAGAAATCTTAGAATATTTAAAATCTCAGATTATTAATAAGGGATATCCGCCGGCCGTTAGAGAAATATGTGAAGCCGTTAAGTTAAAATCAACCTCGTCTGTGCACTCCCATCTTGAGACCCTTGAGAAGAACGGATATATTAGAAGAGATCCGTCAAAACCGCGTGCTATTGAAATTATTGATGATGAATTTAATCTGACAAGACGTGAATTGGTTAATGTACCAGTTGTTGGCACCATTACCGCTGGACAGCCAATCCTAGCAGTTGAGAATATTGACAGCTACTTTCCAATTCCTTCGGAATATATGCCGAATGAAGATACTTTTATGTTAAAAGTAAAGGGCGAAAGTATGATTAATGCAGGAATTTATAATGGTGATAAGATATTAGTTCAGAAACAATCCCATGCTAAGAACGGGGAGTATGTAGTTGCACTTATCGGTGAAGAAGTTACTGTTAAAACATTTTATAAAGAGAACGGTTACTACCGTCTTCAGCCAGAAAATGATTCTATGGAACCCATTATTGTATCAGATCTTAATATTCAGGGAAAGGTTATCGGCTTATTTCGCATGTATAACTAAGCAGATTTTATTTATTACATACATTTTGTAATAAAATTATTTTCATTAAAACAGCCTATTATCAGTAATGGAGCAATACACTAATGTATTACGCCCAACTGTTGACAAATAGCCAAAAATAAGGATAAGGAAACCATAATATGAGTTCCTTATCCTTATTTTATAAATATAGTTAACCTACTTAATATAAAATTTTTTGTTTACTATTTATTCT
>JAQUYQ010000113.1:0-3350 GCA_028691795.1 Herbinix sp. | reverse complement strand
ATTACGCCCAACTGTTGACAAATAGCCAAAAATAAGGATAAGGAAACCATAATATGAGTTCCTTATCCTTATTTTATAAATATAGTTAACCTACTTAATATAAAATTTTTTGTTTACTATTTATTCTTTGTTGATCTTTTTGCATTCTTGATTTTTCATTAAGAATATTAAACCTATATTCTTAGGTTTATTAATTGGCAAATGATATAGATGAAAGCCTCCGATTGCAGTATTGATTTCAAATTCTATAATAATCTCAGCCTTCTCTATGATATTTACAATTCCCGTATGAGCACAACCTGCAACCAGAGTATAGCAATTACTTTCACAGATTAGCAGGTTCTGTTCATACTCAAAGGTATCGCAGACATAATTTCTACCTATTTTCTTATATCATTTATTATTACAATCGGGAATACATTTGCCTTCTTTGAAATCAGAAAATAATTTTGTTTGGTTTTATAATTGATCTATGCTAACTGTCTTACCGTCTCTCCAGATTCTCTCCAGATTATAGAACAACCTGTCTTCCTTTGAAAATACATGAACTACTACATCACCGTAATCCATTAAAATCCAACTTGCAGATCTGACACCTTCAATTCGTTTTGTTTCAAATCCATTCCGTCCGAGCTTATCTTCTACGGAACTAACCAGAGCATCTACCTGGGAAGCATTCGAACCGTTAGCAATAATAAAATAATCCGCTATAATGGATATATCTTTAATTTCGATTATCTGGATATCTTCACCCTTCTTTTCATCCAATGCCTCATAAACTAATTTAGCCATTTGTTTTGAATTGTCCATTTTTAAACCCTTACCTTTCAACTATTTTTATGACCTTTCGTTAAACTACAGAAAAGACATTGATACATTTCTGTTTTCATGTAGGAATAGGTCCCAAAAAACCCAATCCCAATTATTGTATAGAAAGTATTTTTTTATAATACTCATATGTTTCTTTTGTTAGATTATCAATTTTACTATTATTATTACTCAAGTAATTTAAAACGTTTTCTAAAATCATATATACTGCCAAATCCAAGTCATTATAAGCAGCCTTTCGTATATCCTCAATTCGTGGCAAAGGTTTTCGGTAAGGTTCAATATAATCCGCCGTAAAAATGATTTTCTCCAGTAAGGTCATGGCAGGACGTCCCGTCGTATGATATGCGATGGCACTTAATATTTCTTCATCCTCAACACCATATTTTGACTTAGCAAATGCAGCTCCGACCTTCGCATGCAGTAAAAATGCACATTCCCTTTCGATTTCAGTAACAGGTAAATGATACATTTCGCAAGCCTTTAGAAGTTCCTCATCGGAAAGGTACTTTGCACAGTCGTGAAGTATTCCGGCCGTTTTCGCATGATTGATATTATATCCATAAATCAATGCCAAATCATGGGATACTTCTTCCACTCCAACACTATGAAGATATCTTGATGCTTTTAATAACTTTTTCATATCCTCTCTAATCAGATCCAATTCCATTAAATAATGTCCTCCTGATCAGCGAAGTAAAGCTTATTTTTTGTGATATATTCGATTACTGCATCCGGCATATAGTACCGAATCGTTTTACCCGATGCAATCCGATCCCTGATATCGGCTGATGCAATTTGAATCATAGGCATCTCAATATATTGAATCCTAGCCTGAAACGTATTCTCCAAATACTCTATATGCTGGCGGATATGCTTCTCGTCAGCATTATCCCTGCCTGCAACAATAACGATACAATGGTCAAATATAATTTGTGGTTGCTTCCAGTTCTGCATCATGAAAAGCGAGTCAGTACCAACAATAAAATTATATTCTATTTGGGGATACTTTTCGGTCAACAGCGTTAATGTATCCGCTGTATATGTCAATCCCTCCCGATTTAATTCCATTTCTGATAACTCAAAATGCGGATTATTCTGAATGGCGAGGTTTATCATATCTACTCTCTGCTGATCCATTATGTTTACTGGCTTTATTTTGTGAGGTGGATTTTTTGAGGGCATAAAGAGAATTTTATCCAAACCCGCCTGCTCATATGCATTCTCTGCAAGAAACAAATGACCACAATGAATTGGATTAAAAGTCCCACCCATAATGCCTATCTTATTCATAACCAAACCTTCCTTTTCGTATTGAAAATTACTTGGTTTTCTTATGTTAGTGCTACATTATTAAAATTATTTACTTTTTACTTTTACTTTTTTTTCTTCCGGAAGAACGATCTTTTTCTTATCCTTGGATTCGCGGTAAAGAACAATTTTTTTACCGATTACTTGTACGATTTCTGAATGAGTACGCTCTGAAAGTGTTCTTGCAAGTTCATTCGGATCATCCATACAATTTTTTAATACATTTATTTTTATCAGCTCTCTTGCTTCCAATGCTTCAGATACGCCCTCAGTTATCTCCGGCGTTAATGCCGACTTGCCAATCTGATAGATCGGATCCAATGTCATCGCAAGACTCTTTAAATAAGCTCTTTGTTTTGTTGTCATCTGTAAACTCCTTTCAAATGATATATATTATTCTCGTTGATTACTATAAATAATTCCTTTGGAATTATTTATAGTAATCAAATTGTAGGCCGTACATTCTTACGGTATCGCCTTCTTGGATACCAAGTCCTTCTAATTCTTCAAGAATTCCATTCTCTTTTAAGAATTTTTGGAAGAATTCAAAACCTTTTTCTGATTCCAGGTTTGTATAGCCAAGCATTCTCTCTATACGTGGTCCTTCCACTGCAAACAGATGCTCTTCTTCCTTCCAAACTTCATATGCTTCGTTGGAATTAGCCAAATCCTGATAGAAAAATTCTTTTTCAAATACAACCGGTGTACTGTCGAGCTTTGATAACATTCCTTTTACATAATAAAGGAGTTCTTTCATACCTTTTCCACTTACCGCAGATATCGCAAATACTGGAATTCCTTGTGGTTCAAAGGTTTCCTTTAATTTTTTCAGAACTTCTTCTTGTTCCTCTTGTGCAAGTACATCTGTTTTATTCGCGGCAATTACTTGAGGGCGTTTTGCTAATTCCGGATTATAAGCAGTAAGCTCTGCATTAATTAATTTAATGTCATCAATCGGATCTCTGCCTTCGGTAGATGCTGCATCTACCAAATGAATAATTACCTTGGTTCTTTCAATATGTCTTAAGAACTCGTGTCCCAAGCCAAGACCTTCAGAAGCACCTTCAATTAAACCTGGAATATCAGCAATTACAAATCCGCCGCCCTCTAAATCAACAACACCAAGATTAGGGCTTAACGTAGTAAAATGATAATTACCAATCTTCGGCTTTGCATTGGTTACACGTGATAGCAAAGTAGATTTACCTACA
>JAQUYQ010000112.1 GCA_028691795.1 Herbinix sp. | reverse complement strand
CTTCATCTTTATACTTTTCAGCAAATTTTATCATCACTGGCTCTACTTCCTCTTTCATCCCATACAATGCTTTTGGTAATGCTTTGAACTCTTCCATAAATTCTTCATATTCTTCGAATTCTCCATTTGCATGCATTAGACCAAAAATCAGTTCATATAGTTGAATGTAAATAGAGTCTCCTGCAAAATTATTCTCGCTATAGTTAACAAGCACATAATCTGCATAATCTGCTAACGGCGTACCTAATTCTCCAACAAGACATATCGTTGTTGCTCCATGTTCCTTACAAAATTTTGATGCTGCAACAGTTTCCTTTGTTGTTCCTGACAAAGACGACAATATAACTAAAGTATCTTTATCAAGTACTCTGCTGCCTCTAGCCATAAGCTCAGCTGCAATTTCAACTCTCACATCAATTACGGAATGTGCTTTAATCAAATATTCAAAAGGCATCATAATTGCCATTGAACCACCTGATCCAACTAAAAATAATCTTTTATAGCCTTTTTCTGTTACAGACTTTACAATATTATCCACTTCCGGTTTAACACTAACTGCTCCATTTATTACTTTTAAAAATGTGTTTTTATCAAAATTATACATTTGATTTCCTCCTGGTCTAATTTAAGTACCTATAATTGTCATTGTTATTTTCTTATTTGCAGTTTTACTGCATCCAAACCCTACCTAAACAGTCATTATAATACCAGCAACTAAAAAGGCGATTGCAGATAGAACCGCTGAGATTATCATATAAACCAACTGCGACATATTTTGTTCAAACAGCTTAATTTTGCATGCACTGGATACAACAATCCCATTATCTGCTGAAAAACTCGCACTACTCCCCCAAACACCTGCACAAACTAAAGCTGCAATTGCAAGATATACATTTGTACCCAATGCTTGTGCTAAACCTATCACTGAAGGAAGCGCAAGCAGATATAATGTCCAGTTAAACGTTACAAAATATTCTGTGAACGCAAAAACTACAAAAACTATAAATGGGAGGATCCACGGTGTCATGAATCCCTGAATTGAAGACACTACATATTCTGTAAATCCTATTTTTGAAACCATACTTGCCATATTCATACCAACGATAAGAAATACTGTTAACTCTACCAAATCACTTATTCCCATAAGTGCAATATCAATCACTTCGGAAATCGATATTATTCTCTGAACAAGATATATTATCACCATAACAATAGTTGCAGCCATAATGCCATAAACCATGTTAAAATTGAAAAAGATTGCTGCTGCAACCAGTGATACAATTGGAACGATAAAACTTAATAAATTAACTCCTTTTTTTACTTCAATTGTCTCATTGTTTTCACTATTATCCTCGTCATTACCCAATACTGCTTCATCTATTTCTACTCGTTCATAGGCCTTTTTAATTCCTCCAAGTTTTGGCAACGCACCAATAATTGTAAGGAAAGAGACCAACATCGCAATAATATTGAAAAATAAAAAAGGTATCACTTTTATGTATTCTGTCATTCCATGCCCTTGAGCCGCAAATCCAATACTCTCTAAAGTAGTTGCAATAAAAATCGCCCATGCGTTTAGCGGATTCATACAGGCAGGCGGAACATTTACAGAACGGATTACATATGCTGTCATTTCTCTTGGGATTTTCCTCTTATCGTTTACAGGCGTCATAGCAGCTCCAACAGTGAATCCAGACATATACTCATCAACAGATAATCCAATTCCAAGTACCCAATCAATAATAAGAAGATACTTTGGATTATTTGTTTTACTACCAAGCCAATTAGCAAAATATCCTGCAGCCCCACTCTTTTTTAAAAAAGCAATAAAAATTCCAATAAACAAGAATATCAAAATCAAATACACGTTATCTCCATTTTGAATTGTTTCTGAAATTCCGTCTAAGTAAGCAGTAAAAGTTCCCGCCCTTGCATTCATAAATGTTGCTAATAAGCCACCCCATATAAAGCCTTCAATAACACTTTTTGTCATAATAGCAAATAGGAATAACATAACTGGCGGAAGTATGCTCCAAGCACCAAATGATTCCTGTCCAGCTTTTGTAAATATGCCCACTGCTATAAAGCAAAGGAGCACCATTAAGTATCCGACACCTCTCTTATGTTTTTCAAATAACTGCTTCATTTTTTACCTCCCTAATAACTCTTTTTTTCATGTTTTATTTCATTAATCATTTGTTTTACAGTCTTTGCATCCTCCATCAAACGAGAGACAAAATCTGTAACTCCTTTTAATAAAATATCCAGATTATACTCTTTAAGCCGTTTTGCAAATCTCTGCAATAGACTTTCTAGAATATTTCAATGCTACCTCCTTTCATTAAATCCAACTCAATTGTTTAACTTTTATTAAGTACCCCATTAGTATATTCAATAATACCACATGCCCCAATCAATTTCAATATAGTTTTTATATCTTTGTACATTGAGGCAAATATAGTTCAATACTCTTGTAAATATTGCACAAAAAAAGAGCTACACAAATAGCTCTTCTCATTCTCTCATAATTATATTAAGTCAGTAGATAATGCAAATCTATCACTAACTGTATAAGATTTATTATATTCAATGATAATACCATCTTGATTTTTTGTAATATCCGTGATTAAATAAGCAAAATCACCAGACTTTTTATTAAGATATTGTGCTTCCATTTCTTGCAACTCTATCGCTGAAACTTCTTCATTTACATTGCATGGTATCTGTCCATAACTCTCCATTACCTCATACAAAGAATATACATTAAAATCAAATTTTAACAACTCAGGGAAAACATCTCTTATATAAGTTATATCTAATGCAATCGGATTTTCATTCACGTAACGTACTCTTACACACTTATATACACGATCTTCCTTGGATATTCCAAAAACCTTTGAAACTCTGTAACCAGCTTCAACCTTTTGGAAAAAAAGTACCTTATTTATTACCTCCATCCCCTCTTGTTTAATCAAGCTCGAAAAGCCACGAATAGTTTCAAGTGGCAAGGTTAAGTCCGGGCGGTTTACAAAGGTTCCTTTTCCAATAAGTCTAACTAATAGTTTTTCTTCTACAAGCATATTTAAAGCTTTTCTAATTGTCTTTCGATTACAATTATGTACTTTTTCCAACTCTCTTTCTGTAGGAAAAATTTCACCATACTTGTATGTTCCCGTCAGTATTTGGTTGCGGTAATGCTCCCATAATTGAATATATAAAGATTTACTTCCCATAAATTATTCCTCCATCTTTTCCCTCTTCTCTGAACTATTCAATGCGAATTTGAAACATTTATCTTTATCCCAACCTCTCAATGAACCAAATAGATATTTTTCCTGAAACTCCTTAATATCATATGTCTCTAATAAAACTGAATAATCGCATATTTTGCTACTATCTTTTATCAGAATTGCTTCATGTGAGAATATAATAATTTCTTTTGCATCATAAACATCCATCCTTTGAATAAATGCCTTTGCTTCTACATAATCAAAAATTAAGAAAAAAGCATAATCAACAAAGGGCATCGTATGCTGAATAAGTTCTTCTGACTCCAGAGAATCATAAAAAAAGCTGATTTGATTTCCATTCAATTTATTTTTATTTAATACTGCTTTAACTTTGCCCCAGTACATATCATCAAATTTACATTCAGCATAAGAATTAACAGGTATTTCAATATTTTCACATAATATTCTGAGTTTTAGACTATTTAGTAACAGCATATTTGTTCTACGGTTCAAATCAATTTGATATTTAACATACTTAGCAACTAAAATACTTTTTGTGTATTCAATTGGTATATTTTTAATATTTTTCGTTAATCCTTTTTCTACAAAAACAACTTCTTTTGGATCTATTTCTAGATATTGTGCCTCTTTATCAGAAGCTTTTGAAAGCTGAATATCCAGTTTTTGATCCACTAATTCGATTTCATACTCTTTTCGTAACACCTGATATAATGACTCTTTCTCAAAGTCAAATTTGGATAAACCAGGTACATATTTTACAGGAATATATGCACTTTCTAAAAGTATTGCTTTCCCATTTATGCTTCTCACTCGAGTAAGTAAGTATACTTCATCTTCACTATGAATTTCTAATTCCTTAGCTATCATTTCACCTGCTAACACAGTACAAAAATAGACTACTTTATTTTCTGGTATATTTCCTTGTCTCTTTTCAGAATCGGAAAATGACTCTAAAATATTAATATTAATCGTATGCTTTCTAGGCGCAATAAAATGTCCTTTTCCAGGTATCTTATATATTCGTCCTTCAATTTCTAGTTTTTTTAAAGCTTCACGAATAGTTACACGACTGATATTATATTCCTCGGAAAGTTGACGTTCTGCCGGTAGTCTGTCATTCTCTTTCAACTCATGGGAATCTATATATTCTTCAATGATATCTATCGCATATTCAAATCTTAAATCACTGAATTTTGCCATATTATCCTCCAATTTAATACAACTGTATCCTATTATCCTTATAAACATCAAGTTCCAAGCAATAATTTATTACAGCTCTTCATTCATCGTTCATATCATATTGATAAATACACTAATGTGCTTCAATAATTTGAAACATTCTGTACTGCCACTCAACAATTAGTAATCTCAAAAATATTAGCTGTCTTTCATTATATTAAAGTTAAAGATTTCTGACAACTATTTTTAAGCTTACTAACTCATCATTGTTTTTGAAATTTCATATATCTCTTTCAAAAGTCTTTATCGCTGCTTACTGAATTATAATAAGACCGCCTATCTTCAAATAACTAGAAAATAAGCGGTCTCTAAAACTTTAACTATTCTGTATTTATATTAATTATTTTACTCATAACTTACCCTTTCCTGTGCATTTCTTTTGCGCATATCAGGTTTATGGCAAGAATTACGCAAATACAAGTTTCACTCATTTCCATGGTTTTAGCGCTTTACATAATTTTTTAGCAAAATATTGTTTTCCAAATGAATATGTTGATGCAGATCGTCCTCGATGTCTTCCAACAATCGATATGTCTTCGCAAAGGTTTGACAAGCATCCTCTGGCAAATGATAATCACCCGAAATTTTACGGAGCTTGCCAAGTAATTCGCCCGCAGCTTCATGTTCATTAATAATCATCTGTGTTAATTCTATTATTTCCTGCTTATTGTCCTCAAGCTCATCGAAGTCCGGAAAAAGCATTGTCTCTTCCTTTAATAAATGCTGTTCTAAATCTGTCTTTAATTGACCAAAGATACGATACATATCAAATAGTTCTTGATGATTTTTACCATGTGCTCGTAATATTCTATTAAATAAATCGGCTGTCTCCGGCAACACCCGCCTAAGATATTCATGGTGAGTATCTTGGATATAAGTGGTAAGCACTTCTGGGCTCATTTGATCAAAACGATTATTATTTTTTTCGTAGCTGGCTTTGCGTTCTTCATATAACTTATCTAATTTTGTAAATAAAGCTTCTTTATCGATTTTTTGCTCTATAATCACATTAACGAGATTGCGATGACCTCCGCAGCAAAAATCTATTCCAAACTCTTTGAAAACTTCTGTCGCATCCGGTAATTCAACTCCTACTTCACCAATCGTTACATTCTTATCTCGATATTTCATATCACATACCTCCCGGCTAAATAAATCATTATCAACTGCTTCCTTATGAAACTTATTATAGCGGAGTCTATAAAAAAAATATGTGATTACAGTCACTAATAATCTTATTATTATAAGATTTAATATTAAGATTACTCTTCCAGTGCTACTTCATTTAAAATCAATATAGATTTATTCGAAACAGATCGTATAATACCATCATTTTCGAGCTGGCTTAATTTACGGCTTACGGTCTCCCTAGCAACACCCAAATAATTAGCAATTCCTTCACGACTTAATGGCAGTTGTAACAGGACACCTTCTGCAACCTTCTTTCCATACTTCGCAGAATAATCTAATAGAAGAGAGTGGATCCTTAAATCTATATTCCTCACTCCCATACTTTCCATTACATGTTCTAATCGGAACATTCTCGTACCTAATTCTTCAATAATTTTAATTCCCATATCAGGATATTGCAGTAACAATTTTTGAAAATGCTCTTTTGAGAGCGTACATACTTTGACTGCCTCTAAGGTTTGCACTGTATATGTTGCGGTTCTTTTACTTAATAAATACTGTTCCCCAAAAAAGTCTCCCTCAGAAAAAAGATAAAGTATTTGTTCTCTCCCCTCCTGAGTATATTTATAAGCTTTTGCACTTCCTTCATTTATAATCACAATGGAATCCAGATTATCACCCTGGGAAAAAATCGATTCACCCTTCTTGTAGTTTTTATGTTGAATCAGTTCTGCTATCTTAAACATATCCTCATGATTTAAATTATTAAATATAGGTACTTTATGCATACACAATTTGTTTTTACAGTGAGAACACTGCTGACTATTTTCTGGCATACAATTTTTCCTTTCTTTGGATTATATTTTAATTATAGATGTAAGTATATTTCCGGTCAACGATAACCAAAGAGCTAATGGCAGTTTTAAAACATATGCAATGATGCAAAGAAAAGGATAACACCTTCCCTCACATACTATGGAAAGCTGTTATCCTTACATCCTCCTATGGCTTCCTTCTGCAGTAATTCCTTACTGCGAATCCTATCTTATTTCAAGCTTATTGGCAAAATCCTTACCATAATCACGGCAAATATTAAGTTCCGCTTCATCAGGAACCCAAAGAGATCTATGTCCATTATTGATTACACGAAAACCGCACTTCTCAAGCTCTTCATTTAATTGCTTCACTACCTCACCACTCCATCCATAACTTCCAAATGATGCAGCCGATTTATTCTTGAATTTTAATCCTTTTATCATCTCCAAGATACCGCCGATGGAATAAAGATAACCATTGTTAATGGTAGGGGAACCCACTAAGATTGCCTTTGATTTAAAAACCTCTGTAATGATATCGTTTTTATCTGATTTCGCCGCATTATGGATTTTTACTGTAATGTTAGGATCTGCCTTCAGAATACCGTTTGCTATCATTTCTGCCATCTTTCTTGTTGCATTCCACATTGAATCATAAATAATTGTAATCTGATTTTCCTGATAATTGTTTGCCCACTCTAAATATTTTTCAATTATTTGAACAGGATTTTCTTTCCATATCACACCATGACTTGGACAAATGAGATTCACCGGTAAATGAAAACCAAGAACCTCGTTAATTTTCTTCGTTACCAGACTACTAAAGGGAGTTAAAATATTGGCATAATATTTTATCGCTTCCTCAAAAAGTTCAGCGTCATCTACACAGTCATTATAAAGTGATTCTGACGCATAATGCTGGCCAAAAGCATCATTGCTAAATAAAATATTATCTTCTGTCATATAAGTAAACATCGAATCTGGCCAATGAAGCATTGGGGCTTCTATAAAGATTAATTTACTTTTTCCCAGCTCTAACGTGTCGCCTGTTTTTACAGTGACAAAATTCCAATCTTCATGATAATGTCCTTTCAATATTTGCGCTCCTTTTGAGGTACAATATACCGGTGTATTCGGTATCTCCCTCAACAATTCGCGCAAAGCACCGCTGTGATCTATTTCTCCATGATTGGCAATAATATAATCTATTTCTTTTAAATCAATTTCTTGTTTTAGCTTAGATACAAATTCTTTATCAAAGGGTTGCCATACTGTATCAATTAATACGGTTTTTTCATCACGTATTAAATATGAGTTATAAGAAGAACCTCTGCGAGTGGAATATTCCTCTCCATGAAAGCTCTTTAACTCCCAATCAACTTTTCCAACCCAAGTTACCTTTTCTGTTATTTTCTTACCCATTGATACTCCTCCTTTGATTGTTGATAACGGTAAATATTTCATTTAGGCTATGTGATAATAATACATTAAAGTTTGACCAAAAACATTGATTCAAATCACATTTA
>JAQUYQ010000111.1 GCA_028691795.1 Herbinix sp. | reverse complement strand
TAGTTGTAAAGGCATTGCCAATATACATCCAAAACTTCAAGAAAATAAAAGGACTTGCAGGCTGTACATTACTAGGAGATGGCAGTATCAGCTTAATTTTAGATATTGGACGATTATTTAATAATTAACAAAGAGGGAAGATACAATGACGGATTTATTTTAACGGACACAACATAGGAGAAGCTTATTATGAAATTAAAAAATGTAAAAATATCGACAAAGTTAATCATTGGATTTTTAATTGTTGCTGCAATAGCAGCATTCTTGGGTATCTTTGGAGTACTAAATATTAATATGATTACTAATGCAGATCACGAGCTTTATAACAAAAATACCTTAGGAGTTGCATATTCCGGCAGTGCAGGTACCTATTTCCAGAGAATTCGATATATCGCACTTGAAACAACAATATTGAAAACAGTGGAAGAAAGAGAGGCTAACGTAGCTAAAATAGAAGATTTTGCAGTAACCATTGATGATCTGCTTTCAAAGTATGATAAACGAATTTCACTTAAGGAAGACCGTGATCAATTTGACATTCTGAAAGCTAACTGGGAGGAGTATAAGGGATTTATTAAAGATATAGTCCAAGCAGTAAATAATGGAAATATGGATCGTGCAGAGGAAATCATTCTTGTAGATTCTGATTCGACCGCAATGGCTGTAAAAACAGATTTGGAGAATATTGTAGCATATAATGATAAAGCAGCCAGCAATAGTTCTGATGCAAACCAAGGATTAGCTGAACGATCTGTAATTGCCATGGCAATTACCATGTTAATTGGTGTAGTTGTATCAATTATATTAGGTATTATTATATCTCATTCGATTAGCAAACCTATCAAAAAGATAGTTGAAGCAGCTGATAAGCTGGCAGATGGGGATGTTAAGGTTAATGTTGAGAATAACAGAAAAGATGAAATTGGAAATCTTGCAAGCTCTTTTAACAAAATGATTATGAATATACGTGAACAAGCACTCTCTGCAGAACGGATTGCAGACGGAGATCTTACGATTGATGTTGCCATCCGGTCAGGCAATGACCTATTGGGCCAAAAATTATCCGAGTTGGTACATAACAACAATGAAATCCTAACCAGTATAGCAACAGCTTCCGAACAATTAGAAGTAGGTGCAAGGCAGGTATCCAATTCCAGTATGGCGTTGTCACAAGGTGCTACTGAACAGGCAAGCTCTGTAGAAGAGTTAACCGCATCCTTGGAAGAAATCTCTTCACAAACGGAACTCAATGCAAGAAATGCCAATCAAGCAAATGAACTTGCAGAGAATGCAAGAGTTAACGCAATCCAAGGTAATAGTCAGATGAAAGAAATGTTAAAGGCTATGGAAGATATCAATGAATCTTCTGCTAACATTTCCAAAGTTATTAAGGTCATTGATGATATCGCTTTTCAAACGAACATCCTTGCATTGAATGCAGCAGTAGAAGCAGCAAGAGCCGGTCAGCATGGCAAAGGTTTTGCCGTTGTTGCGGAGGAAGTTAGAAATCTTGCAGCCCGTTCAGCGAATGCAGCAAAAGAAACGACGGATATGATTGAAGGCTCAATAAAGAAGGCAGAAGGCGGAACAAGAATTGCAAAAGATACAGCAGATGCACTCAACAATATTGTAAGCGGTATTGAAAAAGTAGCGTCCTTAATAAATGATATTGCAGTAGCTTCGAATGAGCAGGCAATGGGTATTTCGCAGGTAAATCAAGGAATTATGCAGGTATCACAAGTTGTACAGACAAACTCAGCTACTTCTGAGGAAAGTGCTGCTGCAAGTGAGGAGCTTTCCAGCCAGGCTGCTGTATTGAAAGAAACAGTCAGCAAGTATAAACTGAAAAAGAGCACAAAAGCATATGGAAGGTTTGATGAAGTTAGCCCGGAAGTACTAATGATGCTTGAGAATATGGCCAGTAAGAAAAAGAATGCAGATGCAGAGGTATACGAAGAAGCAGCATCCAAACCTAAGATTATTTTAAGTGACAGGGAATTTGGAAAGTATTAAATATTGAAACAATTATTAATATAAATATTGTAGAGAATTAACTTACATGTATAAATAGCTGTAAAAAAAATAATAGTAGAGTGGATAAAAATAGAGCAAGACAAGCTTCCAGAGTATACAAATAGCGATGAGTTTTTGCACATAGCTTTTAACAAAGATAAATGAAAGGAAGAAAAATTATGGCGGATATATTGGAAAACATGGTGGATATGGAGGAAGATACGCAGAAAGACAGATATCTGACTTTTGTATTAGGAAACGAATGTTATGGTATTGAAATCAAGTATGTAACAGAAATAATTGGTATTCAGGCTATTACAGAAATCCCTGAGCTTCCTGAATATGTTAGGGGTATTATCAATTTAAGGGGAAAAATAATCCCTGTTATCGATGTCAGGATACGCTTTAAGAAAGAGGTGAAGGATTACAATGACAGAACTTGCGTTATCGTAGTTGATATCAAGGACTTATCAATTGGATTAATTGTGGATAGTGTGGCAGAAGTACTTACCATACCAGAACAGGACATAGTTGATCCCCCCCAAATGAATAAAGGGATAAACAACAAGTACATAAATAAAATCGGGAAGGTTGGAAATTCTGTTAATCTGCTACTCGATTGCGAGAAACTGCTTACTGATAATGACATGGAATTATTGAGTGAAGTTTAGCAATTACTATGGTATAATTTAGGGAGGAAACATTATGATCTTATTTAATAATTTAAAAATACGTACAAAACTCATTATTGGCTTTATCATTTTGGCTGCATTTACAGGAATAGTTGGTATCATGGGTGTTTTTAATATGAAATCGATGTACCAAAATAGTGATAACATGTATAATAAGAATTTTTTACCGGTACAGGATCTCCAGTTAGTTCAAATTATATTTGAAGATATACGTGCATTCAATATATATGCTATCTATGATACTGACAAAAGTAAGCTCCAATCCAGACTAGATTCAATAGATCAAGATGTGATAAAGATAAATGAGCTGCTGGATAAATACGGTGAACATATTCAGCCGGGCGTAGAAAGCGAGCTTTATCAAAAGGTTAGAGATGATTTTACTTTATATAATACAACCCGAAGTGCAAACCTTGAATTAGTTCGGACAGGGAAGCATGAGGAAGCAGTAACTACTATTCCGGAGGTTACAAAGACCAGAGAGCAGACAAGTAGTGATTTGCAGGCTTTAGTCGATTATAATATGCAATTGTCTGTTGATGCAGTAAAGAATAGTGAAGAGGAGTATAAAACTCAAACTTTGGCAATGATTGTAATTATAATTGTAGCTGTATTTTTAGCTATTTTATTGGGGTTAATGATTGCAGGTATTATCAGTAAACCGGTGAATAAAATGGTTGAAGCTGCTGATAAGCTTGCATTAGGAGATGTGAATGTAAATGTGGAGGTATCCAGTAAGGATGAAATTGGAAAACTAGCTAGTTCCTTTAACAAAATGATTGATAATATTCGAAATCAGGCATTCGCTGCAGAAAAGATTGCATCTGGCGACTTAACAGTAGAAGTAGCTGTCCGTTCCGAAAACGACCTTTTGGGTAAAAAGCTATCTGAAATGGTTGAAAATAATAATAGAATATTAGCTGATATTGCTTCTTCATCAGAACAGGTAGCAGTTGGTGCAAAGCAGGTATCTGCTTCTAGTATGGCCCTGTCACAGGGTGCTACGGAGCAGGCAAGCTCCGTTGAAGAACTAACCGCATCCCTGGAGGAAATCTCATCGCAGACAGAACTCAATGCAAGAAATGCTAATCAGGCAAATGACCTTGCTGAGAGTGCAAAAGTTAACGCAATCCAAGGCAATAGTCAGATGAAAGATATGTTAAAGGCGATGGAAGATATTAATGAATCATCTGCTAATATTTCAAAAGTTATTAAGGTTATTGATGATATTGCTTTCCAGACAAACATCCTTGCATTAAATGCTGCCGTAGAAGCAGCAAGAGCCGGACAGCATGGTAAAGGTTTTGCGGTTGTTGCGGAGGAAGTTAGAAATCTTGCTGCACGTTCCGCGAATGCAGCAAAAGAAACAACGGATATGATTGAAGGCTCAATAAAGAAGGCAGAAGGCGGAACAAGAATTGCAAAAGAAACCGCAGATGCTCTTAATGAAATTGTAGGCGGTATCGAAAAAGTAGCGTCCTTAGTAAATGATATTGCTGTGGCATCGAATGAGCAGGCAATGGGTATTTCACAGGTAAATCAGGGAATTATGCAAGTATCACAAGTTGTACAGACGAACTCGGCTACTTCAGAGGAAAGTGCTTCTGCAAGTGAGGAGCTTTCCAGTCAGGCAGCTATATTGAAAGAAACAGTAAGCAAGTATAAATTGAAACAAAATACAAAATCATATGGAAAAATTGATGAAATTAGCCCGGAAGTTTTAATAATGCTTGAGAATATGGCGAGTAAGAAAAAGAGTAAAGATGTAGAGGCTTATGAAGAAGCAGCAGTTTCCAAGCCTAAGATTATATTAAGCGACAAAGAATTCGGAAAATATTAAGTCATAATAATAGCTGCTGCAAAACAATGTTGGACCTGTTTTTGCCGACTTTGTTTTGCAACAGATCAGAAAAGGAGAATGTTTTGATTACCATAACTCAAAAAGAATTCGGTCAGTTGACGACTTTTATAAAATCAAATTATGGAATACATTTAAAAGCTGAAAAAGAGGCTTTGGTGATTGGCAGACTTCAGAATGTACTGGTACAGAATGGCTTTAAGAGCTTTTCTGAATACTATGAATATCTTATGGCGGATAAAACCGGAATTGCAGTATCTACATTACTTGATAAGATAACAACCAATCATACTTTTTTTATGAGAGAGGCTGAGCATTTTACTTTTTTTAAGGATATAGTGATACCTTACTTAGAGACAGTGGTTTCGAACAGAGATCTAAGAATTTGGTGTGCAGGCTGCTCTTCAGGGGAAGAGCCGTATACACTTGCTATGATTTTGGAAGAATATTTTGAAAAAAATAAACTCTTATGGGATAAGAAAGTACTGGCAACAGATATCTCGAATAAAGTTCTGGATGAAGCGAAAAAGGGTGTATATGCTAACAAAGAAATTGAAACCCTGCCAGCAAAGTGGAAATTAAGCTATATTAATAAAATAGACACAGAATCTTCAGTTATCTGTGATAAAATTAAAAATGAAGTAATATTTCGGAAGTTCAACCTTATGGAAACGATATTTCCTTTTAAGAGAAAGTTTCATGTTATTTTCTGTCGCAATGTAATGATTTACTTTGATGACAAAACCAGATCAAATCTTGTAAATAAATTCTGCAATTTATTAGAACCAGGGGGATATTTATTTATAGGTCATTCAGAAGCTCTAAATCGGGACGAAACTAGTTTAAAATATGTAATGCCGGCAGTATACAGAAAACTATAGATGAGGTGATATACATATGTCAAAAAAAATTAAAGTTTTAATTGTTGATGACAGTATGGTATTTCGTGAAGTGCTGTTAAGAGGCGTTTCCTCCGATCCGGATATTGAAGTTGTTGCAACAGCAACAGACCCTTTTGATGCCAGGGATAAGATAATTAACTATGAACCGGATGTAATGACATGTGATGTAGAAATGCCAAAAATGAATGGAATTGAGTTTATACAAAAACTTATGCCACAATATCCACTACCGATTATTGTAGTGAGTTCTACTTCGGGAACGGTATTTGATGCACTGAGTGCAGGTGCTGTAGAATTTGTCAGCAAGCCAGACTTATCTTCAGTGAAAAACGTGGAGAATTTTATTAATGATTTAACGATAAAGATTAAAATTGCTTCGAATGCGAAGGTTCAGAAACGTTCAAAAGACACAGTTTCAAATAAGATTGAGAGTACAAAATCAACTGATAAAAATAAAATAATTGCAATCGGTGCTTCTACCGGTGGAACGGAAGCAATATTCAGTGTTTTGAAGAGGCTGCCTAAGGATATACCGGGAATTGTTATTGTTCAACATATTCCTCCGAATTTCTCAAGAATGTTTGCCGAGAGGCTTAATAATACGATTGATTTGGAAGTTAGAGAAGCAAAAGCGGGAGATTACGTAGAAAGAGGGCTTGTATTAATTGCTCCCGGAGATAAGCATATGATTATCCGAAGAATAGGCGATAGATATAAGGTGGATTGTTTTTTTAATGAAAAAGTGAATGGACATTGCCCATCTGTGGATGTTCTTTTTGAATCGGTAGCAAAAGAAGCTGGTAAAAATGCAATTGGTATCATACTCACCGGTATGGGGTATGATGGTGCAAAGGGGCTCATGTCAATGAGACGAAAAGGAGCCAGAACCATAGGTCAGGATGAAAAATCATGTGTGGTATATGGTATGCCAAAGGTAGCATTTAACATAGGAGCAGTTGAAAAGCAGACACCTCTTGATAACATTGCAAGTGCTTTATATTCCATGTTGAGCTAAAGTATATAGTCATATATCCATACGAAGAGGGACATGGCATGTTTCTAAGTAATAAAAAGTGTAAAAGAATTGTTACAAAGGAATATTCATCATTATAAAGGTGGTTAGAAATGCTAAATGAAATGATGTGTGGAGAGGATCATGAACTTGCTATGGCAATCTTGGCTTGCATTGGTGATGGAGTTATCTCGACAGACCTCTCGGGAAAAATTGTCTATTTGAATCAAGCTGCCGAGGAAATCATTGGTTGCAATAAAGATAGTGTAATAGGCAAGGATTTTAATGAAATATTTAAAATTTATAATGCTGAAACAAGAGAACAAATGGCAAGCCCAGTAGATTATGTTTTAAAGTATAAGATGGAAACAGGGCTGAGGAATAACAGTATTCTTATACAAGAAGATACTCCTAAATATATATCAGCTACCTGTACACCTTTGAATTCAAACGATGGGATATTCAAGGGCGTGGTGGTTATATGTCGAGATATCACGAGAATTAAAATTTTTGAAATAAAACACCAAAATGAAGAGCGACATCTTGTTGAATTATTTAATGATACACCTGCCGGAATGCTTCTTGTTGACAACGAAGCGAAACTGGTGAAGGTTAATGAAGTAGTTTTAAGTTATTCAGGTAAAAAAAGTGAAGATGTGATAGGAAAACAAATTTGTGAGATCTTGAATTGCTTGGGTTGTTTTGATAATGAAAAGGGTTGCGGCTTTAGCGAGAAGTGCTTGCAATGTAAAATGAGAGATGCGATCGATGCAGCAATAACTAAGGGTCAGGCAACCAGCAATATAGAAATAAATTTAACTTTATACAAAGATAATAAAGAGAATAATGTTTGGTTCAAAGCAAGTATAAGTCCATTAGTAAACACAGAAAATGGGAAAATTGCTGTAGCACTTGTAGATATAAGTTCCAGCAAAAAAATAGAAATTCAGGCAAAGGAAGCAAGTGATTATTGTCATAATATCTTAAGTCAACTTCCTTTTTCCGTCTGGATGACGGATGAATTTTTAAACTGGAAATATGTAAATAGATCACAAAGTGAAATTACCGGACTATCTTTTCTTCAAACCCCATTGGAAAGTTGGTTTGATTTAATTCATCCTGATGAAGCAGATGAATTTAAAAAGGCAGCATACGAAGCCTTAAGTCTAAAAATGTTGTTTACACGTGAGGTTAGATTCAGATGTTGTAATAATCAATATCAATGGTTTATGGTTGTTGGAGCTCCATTTTATGGTCAAGATGGCGAGTTTAAAGGTTATATAGGATCTACCTATGATATATCCTTGCGAAAGGAAGCAGAAGAAGATTTAAAACGTTATCAGAATTTATTAATATCCGCAAAAGAAGCAGCAGAGGCAGCGAATAAAGCTAAAAGTGAATTTCTTGCGAATATGAGTCATGAAATTCGTACCCCAATCAATGGAATAGTAGGCATGATTGACCTTACGCTTTTAACAATATTAAATG
>JAQUYQ010000110.1 GCA_028691795.1 Herbinix sp. | reverse complement strand
TAGATCCGTCTTATAAAGAAGGTAAATATGAGGAAAGAGAAGATAAAAATATAGTTAAAGTGGTAGATAAATTTATTTACTGTAGCAGGGAGCTATTGGAGAAAGAATGTGAAAACCGATCCCCAGCGTACTATTTGTTTAAGCGGAATAAGTAAAAAATTTTATTTTAAGTCATAGATGCAGATTTTATTTGATGAAGTTCAATATTTACGAACGGGCTCCTTGGGATTCCTGGATTTTTAATGCTATATGGCTTGGCAGCTTATTATTATGTAGGCTAATAAATTGTGAAAATTGATACTTTTTAATAAAATAATTGTATAAATTTACCAAAGATAAAAATTTCAAACTACTTTTATTGACAGAATATATGATTTATTGTAATATATTGACATGTTAATGATTTGAATGCATTTACAATTACGTAAAGTAATTATTCTTCTTTTTTCTAATCTCGTTTGGTTATAGATATATCATTAAAACTCATGAATTCGGTATAACAAACTTCCCCAAGCCAATTATACAATATAGGAGGATTCCAAAAGTGGAAAAAATCTTTGCACTCTACGATTCTGACATTTTTTATGCAACACGTTTTTTAGAATATTTCCAAAGAAAGAATGAGTATGATATTGAAATTACAGCCTTTACAAGGATGGAAAGCCTGGAAGAATTTTTACGGCTACATCCAATAGAAATTCTTTTGGAGAGTGATCAAATCACCAGGAAGGATTTTAATTCTCAAAACATTAAGTATATATATCAATTAACAGATAAGCTTTGTAAAGATACGGATACCGGCTATCCCCTAGTATATAAATATCAATCAGCTAAGGAAATTATGGAGGAGATTATGGCTGATTATTTAAAGAAGGAAAATAAAACTCGGATAAATTATGAATCAACAAATCAAATGCAAATCATATCTGTATTTTCGCCCCTTCCTAGTATACAAAAGATGTCCTTTGCATGGTCCATCAGCTCGCTGTTATCTGAGCAAAACAAAGTATTATTTGTCATGCTGGACCTTTTTCCAATTCCCCTATTCAATCCCTTAGATCATACGAGCCAATCGATAACAGAATTTATATATTATCTGAAAGAAAATTCGAATATAACAGTAAAGATGGAATCGCTTCTTGGCAGGAATGGTAACTTATCCTATCTAGCCGGTATCCTCAACGGTGCTGACATTTTATCGTTAAGTAAAGAGGATATGCGAAAATGGACCCAGGAACTTAGGCGGCATAACGATTATCAGACGGTTGTATTCTATCTGGGATGTTATACGGAAGCCATGGCTGAACTCATGAATATAAGCGACACGGTACTTGTAACTATAATGGATAACCCCTATGAAATTGCTGTTCAAAAAGAATGGGAGAGACAGATGAATCAGCTTGGTATTCCAATAAAACAGGAGATATTTCAGACTATCGGGTTACAAGGGGAAGAGGAACTTGGACATATACCGTTGACAATACAGGAATTAATGAATAGCGACTCGTGGACAGAAGCACGGAGATATCTTAATTATTCATGACAAGTGAATTGCCTTTTCAATTTATCTTGTTGATACAACTAGGAGGTGCTTATGGACCGCTTGAAGGAAGTACTGAGACAAAGGGTGATAGACGATATTGATCTAAGCAGAGAAATTGCAGATGATGAGATTTTGGATACGATAGATCGAATTATAATTAATCACAGTAAAGAAGAATATATTAGCATGCAGGAAAAATGTAGGCTTCGAAGGGATATTTTTAATTCCATAAGGAGACTTGATATACTGCAGGAATTAATTGAGGATTCCTCCATTACTGAAATTATGGTAAATGGAACCGAAAATATTTTTATAGAAAAAAACGGTAGAATTTATCCCAGTAGTAAAAGTTTTGAATCAGTACAAAAATTAGAGGATGTGGTCCAACAGATCGTATCACATTCTAACCGTATTATTAATGAATCCTGTCCTATTGTGGATTCGCGACTATCGGATGGTTCACGTGTTAATATTGTCCTTTCTCCGATAGCGATGGAAGGCCCAATTATAACGATAAGAAAGTTCCCTAATATGCCTATAACAATTGAGCGCCTGATCGAACTTGAATCCATTTCCACAGAGGTAGCCAGCTTCCTAAAACAACTGGTAATTGCAGGTTACAATATCTTCATTAGTGGGGGAACCGGCTCCGGTAAAACCACTTTTCTCAATGTTTTATCTAATTACATCCCCTCCAACGAAAGAATTATTACAATCGAGGATTCGGCTGAACTTCAGATTCGTAATATTCCAAATCTTGTCCGATTGGAGGTACGCAACGCTAATTCGGAGGGAAGTAATGAAATCACAATTCGTGATTTAATTAAGACTTCCCTTCGCATGAGGCCTGATCGCATTATCGTCGGAGAAGTAAGAGACGCCGCTGCAATTGACATGCTTCAGGCCCTTAATACGGGGCATGACGGTTCACTATCTACTGGACATGCCAATTCTCCGGCGGATATGCTCAGCCGGTTAGAATCTCTTGTACTTCTAGGTGCAGAAATACCGCTCATAGCAGTTCGTAAACAAATTGCATCAGCAATTAATATTATAGTTCATTTAGGTAGGTTGAGAGACCGTTCCAGACGTTTACTAGAGATAACTGAGGTATTGGACTGCAGGGAGGGGGAGATATTACTTAATCCGCTTTATTTGTTTGAAGAAAGGGGTGAAGAGGATGGCAGGGTAAATGGTGTATTTGTTAAGAAAAATGAGCTGCAGAGAAAAGAAAAACTAAAGCGGGCCGGATTAGAAATCAAATAAGCCCATATAAGTCGATATAAAACCAAATAAAACTAAATAGAACCATTTATAATAAACCAAACATATATAACCATCTATATAAAACCAATTTTTTAAAACCTTAGGGAGGAGGCTTCCGGTGATTAGTGATTATAATAAATACCAACTCTCATGGAAGGAAAATATTAAATATTCACTACAGGGGACGGCAGTAGCAATTATTCTAGGTACACTATTTTACCGTAGTATATTAGGATTTCTGATGTTATCTCCTTTAGTATATTTTTATAGAAGAAGCAGAGTTAGAGGACTTATCAATGATCGAAAGTGGAAATTGAATTTAGAGTTCAGAGATGGAATGGTTGCATTATCTGCAGCGCTTCAGGCAGGATATTCTGCTGAGAATGCTTTTGAAGAGGTTTGTAAGGATTTACGCCAGATTTACCTTGAGAATTCAATGGTAATACGAGAGTTCTCTTATATCACTAATCAAATTCATATGAACATTACTGTAGAGAAAGCACTGAGTGATTTCGGAGAACGGACCGGGATAGAAGATATCTTAAGCTTTTCGGAGGTCTTTAACACAGCAAAGAGAACAGGGGGAGATTTAATCAATGTAATTAAAATAACCTGCAATATTATTAGTGATAAAATTGAAGTAAAGAAAGAAATAATAACTCTAATTACGGCAAAGCGTCTGGAAGCGAATATAATGAAGCTCACGCCGCTCTTAATTCTTATCTATTTATCTGTATCATCGCCAGGCTTTTTAGATCCCCTATATCATAATTTATTAGGAATTGTTACTATGACTATCTTCATGGCTTTCTATCTGGGAGCCTTTCTAATCATCGATAAAATTATTGCAATTGAAGTGTAAGGAGGCAGAAATATTGTTCGCTTTTAATATTATAATCCTTCTCTTGTTTCTCACCGGAGTTCTTCTTTGTCTAAAAAGTTCACAAGAATTAATTAAGAATATAGATAAAAAGGAGCATAAATTATATTTCCTTTATCCCTTCGCTAATTGGATTCTTAAAAAGACGAGACTTGAAAAAGTCTTAAAACGGAAAACCAATGTAACTAATGCAATTAAAGCCCTTTATATTACAGCGAAACCGGAGCTTATTCAAAGATTATACTGGTGTAATCGGATGGCAATGGTAATTGCTATTATTGTTTTGTTTGATTTACTTTCTTTAATCGGTCAGTTAGTCAATAATAACTCGGTTATTTTGAATGGAAATTACCTATTACGCCCTGATTATGGTGAGGGCAGTTCTGAAGTTGAACTCAATGTAACCATGGAGCAGGAGGGGGACGTGAATGATTCTGATAAGGAAGAACGCTCAGACACACAAGAGATTTCAATTAATGTGGAGGAACGTGCTTATTCGCAAGATAAGATTGAGAAAATCTTTGATAATGTGTTTAGGTATCTAGAGTCAGAGGTACTTGGTAATAACAAATCAGCAGACCAAGTATATGAAAATTTACATTTTTGCAATACCATAGCGGGAACCAGTATTACAGTAGAGTGGGATCCTGAAAATTATAATCTGATCCAATCAAATGGGACCGTAAGAAATCTAGGAATTAACGAGGAAGGAGTAGATACATCGGTTACGGTTATCCTCAAATACCGAGAGCAGCAGGCAAAATATCGTATGCCCTTTAAGATTATGCCAAAACAATACAGTGAGGAGGAACGACTTCAGCAGGATTTAAAGGAGCAGATAAATGCTTATGCAGAAAAGTCAGCGCAGGAGGATTATTTGGAGCTGCCACAGGTTATAGAGAATTACCGTCTGAGTTGGGAAGATAAGAATAAGGATAGTGGTGTGACGATGTTTTTCCTAGGAATAATGATGGCAACCTTCATTTGGCTGTTTGCAGATAAAGAGCTGGCAAAACAAATGAAGAAGAGAAAGGAACAGATGCTGTTTGATTACCCCGAGATTATTAATAAATTTACTCTTCTGGTCAATGCAGGAATGACGGTGAAGCAGGCATGGAATAAAATTGCGGAGGATTATAACGATAGATCGGGTCAAAGACAAAGAAATAAGCGTTATGCTTACGATGAAATGCTTACTACATGCAATGAACTCAAATTAGGTCTGCCGGAAAATATCGCTTATGAGCAATATGGAAGAAGAATAGGATTAATTCCATATATAAAATTCAGTTCTTTGATTTCACAAAATTTAAAAAAGGGTAATAAGGGATTTACAGATTTATTAATGAAAGAGTCAATAGTAGCGTTTGAAGAGCGTAAGGAAATTGCAAAGAGACTTGGGGAAGAAGCAGGAACCAAACTATTGCTTCCTATGATGGTAATGCTAATCTTTGTATTTCTTATGATTATGATCCCTGCGTTTTGGTCATTTCGTGTATAGGATTTTAGCTATATATAGTAATGATGGAAATAAATAATATAAAATTTGCAATTAATAATTCTAGGCAATGTTCTAATCTTTGTACAGCGAAGTCTCTGTAAATTATTAAATTCATTTACATTATAAATTCACGATAGAAAGGAGCTTCTGCTTTAAATAAGCAGAAAAAGAATAAATGGTACGAGTGATGGAGCGAATAAAAGTAAGAATAAAAAGATTTTACTGGAAAATGACTACGACACAGCTCGAGGGTATCGGAGTTATTGAAATTATATTAATTTTAGTTATTATTATCGGCCTGGTATTGATATTTAGAAATCAAATTGCTGATATTATGCAGAATGCATTTGATAGTATCAACGGTGATGCAGGTGATATTAATGCGGATATTGTAATAGAAAAAAAAACATCTTCATAGCGAATAGGAGGGATACATCCTGAAAAAAAGAATACATAAACCGGAGGTTACTGGTTCCATTACGGTATTTTTAAGCTTGATTTTACTGCTTATTCTATCCCTGCTATTTACAATTGTTGAAGGAGCAAGAGTTAGTACCGCTAAGGTTTATGCGGAACGCGCCTTATCTACAGCCATGGATTCGGTTTTGGCAGAATACTATGGACCGCTATGGGAGGAGTATCATATCTTTGGGTTTTATACCGGAGAAGGCAGTGAGGGTGAGTCAAAAGGGAAGATGGCAGCAAAGCTGGCGGATTATATGTCTTATACTTTCGAACCGAACAAGGACTTAAATATTTTTGATAATTCAGAAAACTATGAGCTTTTTGATATAGCATTGAATTGCGTAACGATAGAGAATGAGACGATGCTTATGGATTACCAAGGACAACTATTAATTAATGAAGCAGTGGAATTTATGAAGTATACAGAGATTGGAAGCGGCGCGAAGCAGCTTCTTAGTAAGCTCTCTCTTTTGGAAACACCACAAAAAGTCAGCTATGTCTATGAAGAAAAACAAAAGGTAGAAGAGGAGCTCGTTGAAATTGATAAAGGGATATTAGAATTAATGGAATTGTTGGATGGGCTGCAAACTAGTAAAAAGGGGATTGAGGTAAATAGTAAAGGTAAATTAAAAACGGCTGAATTTTTTGTTAAAAAGATTTGCTTTCATGAGGTTACCAAGGAAACAGTAGGGATTAATCAAGAGAATGTTTTTCTTGCTCTAAAAAGCAGTTATATTAATCCGACGAAGTATTTTGATACCATAAGAACCAATTTCCACAGTCTGGAGAAGGTTTTATACAATTTAGAAGCATTACGGATTGATAAGGCAGCAACGGAAACGTATTTATCAGAGGAACAAATGAAATTAAGTGAGCTAAATTCCATAGAAAAGAAAACAAAGAAAGAGAAACAACAGATTAAATCAATTAAGAATAATATAAAAGATCTAATCGCTGAGATAAAAGCAATCGAAGACGATATACAAAAACAAGAAAAAGTAGAGCTTGCATTAGTTGCTACAATTAATTTGGCAAAGAAAAGTTTATCACAATTAATTGCGGGTATAAAACCAGTGATAAATGAAGCAGTCTCTGTCCTGGATAATATAATTTTAAAAACTGAGACAGCTGCCCCCTTACTAAACAAATATGAAGAGGTTTTAAACAGCGAAAGGGAATTAATCGACGAGGAGATATTTACAGGGCTGGAGGAAAATTTAAAGGAAATAAAAAGATATATAGCGGTAGACAGTACTGGTTATGATTTTGCAGGAATGAAGGCAATTCTAGAAAACAATCTAATGATTCTTAGGCAGGTTGAAAGTATTCTCAGCCAAGGGGATTATGAATTAACGCAGGGATGGTATCAAAATTCGAATGCCTCCTTTGAAAATGCCAAAGTAGAAATGAATCAATATCAAATTGATGGATTATCTTTAGATTATAGTACTTTAGCGATAGATAAATTGGGGCAGGAGAATCCACTAGATGAGGTTACTAATCTACTGCAGACAGGTATTTCTAGCATGGTGATAGATCCTGGCAATATATCAGATGGGGAGCTTACACCGGACCTTCTTCCTTCGGATATTGCTGCAATGTCTCAAGTGGACATTGATTTTTTCTCCAAATTGACCTCCTTTTTTAAAAGTGCGGCAATAGGCGAAAGCGGTTTGGGTATGGGTAGCCTTTTTGAAAGCTTTGGGAGTGGAACGCAAATTTTATCCAAGGCAGGCGATGGTGCTAATAAAGTAACGGAGCATTTTCTTTATCAGGAATATTTAAAAGAACATTTTATGATGTTTTCTGCTGAGGAAGAAGATACTGCGGTAAGTAAACCCTCTGCACTTGCCTATGAACAGGAATATCTTTTGGTTGGAGAACTTACGGATCAGGAGAACTTATCCTCGGTAATATCAAGAATGGTTTTCCTTAGAACGGTACTTGATTTTGTCAGCATCTTAGGAGACAGTGCTAAACTTAATGAAGCCAAAGCAGTAGCAACGGCTCTTGTAGGATTTACCGGTTTACCAATCTTGGTGGGCATAACCCAAGTTCTGATATTGCTTTCCTGGTCACTCGCTGAAGCGCTTTGTGATGTCAGTGCTCTGATGATGGGAAAGGAAGTACCTATTTTAAAAAAGAAGATTGTTTTGGAATTCCCTGAGATATTTATGATTAACAGAAGCTTCTTACAGTCAAAAGCTACTGCCGTAGAAAGTACAAAGGAATTGTCTTTTTCCTATCAGGATTATCTAAGAGTATTCCTTCTGATGAAAAGCAAAGAAGATCTAGCTTATCGGTCAATGGATTTAATGCAGCAAAATATT
>JAQUYQ010000011.1:27445-38285 GCA_028691795.1 Herbinix sp. | reverse complement strand
TAGCACAAGCTAGTAAGACCCCTGAAAGACGATCAGGTGGATAGGACAAAGGTGGAAGTGCGGTAACGCATGGAGCTGATTGTTACTAATAGGTCGAGGGCTTGACCTAAAAAGGTTTTACAGTTGAAAGAACATAATCTGTTCTTATAGAATGCTTGACATTCTTAGGATGTACATTTTCTTGTGTGGTATCAATTAAATTGATTTATCAGTTTAATTGATATGTATTCCTCGATAGCTCAATGGTAGAGCACACGGCTGTTAACCGTGGGGTTGTAGGTTCGAGCCCTACTCGGGGAGCTTAAATGTTAATAATATATTTTAGTTGACATTTATATATAATATATGATATAATAATAAATGCGGCTCCATGGTCAAGCGGTTAAGACACCGCCCTTTCACGGCGGTAACAGGGGTTCAAATCCCCTTGGAGTCATAGATAAGAGATATGGTTAATAGCCAATTTGCCGGTATACCGATGTAGCTCGATCGGCAGAGCAGCTGATAAAATCAGCAGGTTATCGGTTCAAGTCCTAATGATAGCATTTGGACCTTTAGCTCAGTTGGTTAGAGCAACCGGCTCATAACCGGTCGGTCCGGGGTTCAAGTCCCTGAAGGTCCATTTATAATATTTGGCCTAGTGGCTCAGTTGGTTAGAGCGCCGCCCTGTCACGGCGGAGGTCGAGGGTTCGAGTCCCTTCTGGGTCGTATACGATATATTCAAGTCGTATTAGTAAGCTTTCTGATTTTTCATAAGACCAGAAAAATAAATAATATAATATAAGAAATTACTTGATTGCTATAAGCTGTTGTGTTAAAATATTTAGCAGTTAAGAAAGTTTAATAGCCCAGGGATCTTAGCTCAGCTGGGAGAGCATCTGCCTTACAAGCAGAGGGTCATAGGTTCGAGCCCTATAGGTCCCATTTGTGCCGGCGTGGCGGAACTGGCAGACGCACAGGACTTAAAATCCTGCGGGACTAATCTCCCGTACCGGTTCGATTCCGGTCGCCGGCATTATTCTTTAAAAGAATAATGCTGTTTTTATTTTAAATAGTGAATAAGATTGCTAATCAATCTTGAATTAGCAATAACTTGTGTGCTTAGCTCAGCTGGATAGAGCGTCTGGCTACGGACCAGAAGGCCGGGAGTTCGAATCTTCTAGCACACGTTAAAAAAGCCTTGCAAATATAATGGTTGCAAGGCTTTTTTGTTACTTACAAAAAAAAGAGAATCGTAGCATAGTTGAATTTTGACAACTGCATAGCTTATATGGAAAATTTATCCATGTAAAATGTTTTACCTATAGTTACTTTATATCAAGTTTATAAGATCAATCTTGAAATTAATAATTTAAATTGGAGTGACTATTTTATAATACATAAAATGAAACGACCGCAAGGGGGAGCCATGCGGTCGTTTCGATGAGGGGAGTATAAATAATTAATAAGGGGTTATATAATGTGCTATGGTTTTAACCATAGCACTTATCTATTATAATACAGAAATTTTTAATATGCAATATTTATCTGAAAGATTTTTATATGAGGGTGAGTTACAAATAATGAAATAAATTTACCTTAATAATAAAAAAGATAATAATAATTATTTAATTAAAAAGTGCAATCATGTTTAAAATTATACTTTTTAATTATATTTAAACTATAATACTGATTAAATAAATGGAAAATACTATTCAAAATGTATGTATTTATATGAATATTTAATGTTAAAAAGCAGATAATAATTTTGCAATATCAAATTAACTTTTTTATAGGAGGCCACTATGACAAGTAACAATAACAATTCCAAAAACGGCAATAGCAACAACCAGACATCAAATGTAAGAAATACAATGGGTACAGGTAACTCAAGTAGAAATGCTAATACAAGCAATACTACAGGGTCAAACTATACGACAGGTAGCAGAAACGCCAACACAAGTAACGCCAACACAAGTAATGCTAACACAAGTAATGCTAACACAAGTAATACTACAGGGTCAAACTATACGACAGGTAGCAGAAATGCTAACACAAGCAATACAACAGGATCAAGTTATACGACAGGTAGTAGAAATGCTAACACAAGTAACTATACAACCGGTACAAGCCGCAATGCAACATCTGGTTCAAGATGTAAAGATGATACATCTGGTAATTCTTCCAGAAATACAAACAGTAACAATAATAACTTCAGAGATTTAGATGATTCTGAAAGTGATTATTAAAAATTATAAACATCTAAAAAGGATGTCCCAATAAGCAAAGTTGGGACATCTTTTTATCCCTTTAATATAATTAAAGGGATTTTTTTATGAGCAAATATGATTTATTTTGAATATTATATATGGTGGGGAATATTATTTGACGTTGAGGTGGTGACAGTAAAGGTATGTCTTTTGATACTATTAAAACAAATGATATCTTAAAATATATTGGGATGACGAATGTATTAATTATTGATTTAAGGGATAAAGAGGAATACGATGAGGGCCATATTCCTACCGCAGTTAATATTCCGTACGATTATCTTGATAAATATAAATCATATCTGCAAAATAATAGTCAGAATCTCCTGATATTTTATTGTGACCGGGGTAATATAAGCTTACTTGCTTCTAGGGATTTAATGAAAGATGGGTATAATATTAAGAGCCTTTATGGAGGAATTCATGCCTACCGTGGTAAATTGGAGCGAAGCTTATAGAAAAGTTCATTGACTAGTAGTCAAAAGAGATTTAAAATAACAGATACAAAGTAAATTATTAAATTATTTTGTATTAAAGAAAAATAATACTGCAAAATACCGGAGGTAAAAATGAAGCAATTTGAATATATTTCACCGTGTCACTTTGGTCTTGAATCTGTTTTGAAACGTGAGTTGACTGATTTAGGATGTGAAATCACTAAAGTTGAGGACGGAAAAGTAAGTTATACAGGTGATGTGAATACGTGTGCAAGAGCGAATATGTTCCTTAGGACTACGGAGCGTGTATTGCTTAAAGTGGCATCTTTTAAGGCGGAAACCTTCGATGAGTTGTTTGAAATGACTAAAGTCATACCTTGGGAGGAATATTTGCCAAAGGACGGAAAGTTCTGGGTTGCTAAAGCAAATTCTGTAAATAGTAAGTTATTTAGTCCGTCAGATATTCAGTCTATCATGAAAAAAGCTATCGTAGAAAGATTAAAGTTAAAATATGAACAGGATTGGTTTGAAGAAAGCGGGAATTCGTATCCTCTTCGTGTGACGATTTTAAAAGACGAGGTTACAGTCTGTATTGATACTTCCGGAGAGTCCTTGCATAAGAGGGGTTATCGGAAACTAACAAGTAAAGCGCCAATTACCGAAACCTTGGCCGCCGCATTAATTATGCTGACACCTTGGAATAAGGATAGAATTCTTGTTGATCCATTTTGCGGAAGTGGTACCATACCGATTGAAGCGGCTATGATAGGTGCTAAGATTGCTCCAGGAAGCAAAAGAACCTTTCTTGCAGAAACTTGGACAGAAATGTTTCCTGAGAGTGTTTGGGCACAGGCAAGGCAGGAAGCAAGCGATATGGAGCAGAAGGATATCCAGATGACAATTCAGGGTTATGATTTGGATGGTGAGATTATAAAAGCAGCTAGGCAGAATGCTAGATTAGCTGGAGTTGACCATTTAATCCATTTTCAACAGAAACCACTCAGTGAGTTAAGCAGCAATAAGCGCTATGGCTTTATTATTACCAATCCCCCTTATGGTGAACGACTGGAGGAGAAGCAGGAACTTCCGGGATTATATAAGGAGATGGGTAAAGTATTTGGGGCACTTGATGCTTGGTCATATTATATAATAACAGGATATGAGGATGCTCAAAAATATATTGGAAAACAAGCTGATAAAAACCGTAAAATCTATAATGGTATGCTGAAAACTTATTTTTATCAATATATGGGTCCAAAGCCTCCAAAACAAAATCATATAAAACAAGGATAAAAATAAGATGTTGTAAAACGCCGGTGACTAAGTCAGAGCACGTTTTACAGCATCTTTTTATGTTCGTTATTTATTATAGTTTTTAACATCTTTTGCTATCCATGATTGAATATCGGCATAAACCTCTTCCTTATTAAGCTCATTAAGAATTTCGTGCCTGCATTCAGGATAAAGCTTCGAACTGCAATTAATAAACCCAAGTTTTTTTAATAGATTAACATACTTGTTGATTTCTTTACCATATCCGCCAACAGGATCTTTTGCACCACTGATAATATAGATAGGTAATTCTTTCTTGGTCATTTGAATTTGCTTTTTTGTAGTGGCGGCCTGTGTTAATTTTAACAGGTCGTGGTAAAAGGAAGCGGTACATAGGAAGCCACAGTAAGGATCATGAATATAAGCGCCAACAATCGGATTGCTTCTTGTAAGCCAATCAAACGCTGTTCGACTAGAAAGGGATGTGTATTTCTTGTTTCCAAAAAATAAATTATTTAAAAACGGTGATACATGCTTTGGCCCTTTCAACTTCTGAATCACACTGGATAGAAATAAACCTAACTGAATAAGCGGTTTGGCAGTGAAATTAGTACCTGATAATATCACACCATTATAATGATCATAGGTCTGTATTACATTTCTGGAAATTATGGATCCCATGCTGTGACCAAAGAGAAAAAATTTAGTGCTTCGTTTGTTTTGGTCTATGTAGGTGCTTACGGTAATTACATCCTGAATTATGAGCTGATAACCATTTTCAGGAGCAAAAAAACCTAAATCGCTTAGCTTTTTATCTATTCCATGCCCACGGTGGTCATAACAATATACATCATAGCCCTGATTAACCAGATATTCTGCAAATGACTGGTATCTTTTTTGGTGCTCCGCCATTCCATGTAATATTAAAATGCTTGCCTTTGGCTTTTGGGGGCAGACGTATTGTGTGAGTTTTATAGTATATCCATCTACCTGCTTAACCTGAGTATAAATGACTTCACTCATTTTTGTATTTCTCCTTTGTTAGCAATAAACCCTACTTTAGTTACAAATTTATTATATAGATATGGATGGAAAAAATCAATGATTAGGAAATACAATAAGTACCAAAAATCTACAAATATATAGTAATTCTCTAAAAATATATTGAGAATATGTTAATATTATTATATAATTCATGTATTAATATAGCATTTTGTAGAAAAAATAACTTTAAATTTGACTTAACATATTTACTGATTTGCATTTACTTGAGATACTAGGAGGATATTGTATGGATAAATCGCTGCTAAAAAAAGCGGCAATTCAAAGTTTAGCTCTTATGATTGCAGTGATTACATTTTCCTATGCCATGAAACAGTACCAGATAGTGACGGTAGAGGCAATTAATCAATCAGGTGAAGAAGTATCAGGAAGTAATATGATATTTTCAGAGGAAGACTTTTTAACCTCATTAACAATTAATAAAACCGATGCCTCCGAAGGACATTTAACCAAAGTACAAAAATTAATTAAAGGAGCAGATAAAAACATTCTACAGAAGCTTGGGGATAACTACTTAGTTATTAAAAAGCCACAGGGTAATGATTTAAAGCTTCAGCTAGAAGATTTATATATTAACAAAAGTATACAGCTTACGATAGCAGGGATATCCGAAGATAAATTAACAAGCGACATGGTGTCCAGAGTAAGGGGTGAAGATCTCTATACCGGAGAGCCCAATTTTACGGAAACTACCAGCACGGAAGTGGATGAAGACGGTAATTCAGAAGAAGTGGTAATAAAGGATTATGGTAATGACATAAGCCATGGAATAACCATTACTGCTAGTCAGGATTTTACGACCAAATTATATACTGATAAGGTTTTAATTGAACTTGACACGATTTATGCTTACATTATTTATGAGGATGCTGATTATTATTATATAGACCTTAAAAAGCCGTCAGAAGTATATGATAAAATATTAGTTATTGACGCAGGACATGGTGGAAAGGATGCCGGTGCACTCTCTAAGAACGATACATATTATGAGAAGAATATTAATCTTTCTATCCTTTTGGATTTGAAGAAGCTTCTAGATAAGGAAAATATTAAGGTCTATTATACGCGTACGCAGGATGATACAGTGTATCTAAGGCCACGTGTTGAACTTGCAGATGCTGTAGACTGTGACTATTTTATTAGTATTCATTGCAATGCAAATGTAGTTTCCTACCCTAATGGCACTGAGATTCTTTATTATGACAATAATTTTAAGGGGGTAAAAACACAAGACCTCGCAAAATTATTTTCCGAAGAAATAGGCAAAACAGTAGCTTTAAAAAAACGAGGTATTATCAAAAAAAATCAAAAAGATATTTTTATCATGGATAAAGCAACAGTTCCTATGATACTGATAGAAGTTGGATATTTAACTAATAATAATGATATGAATTATTTAAATAAGTATGAAAACAGGAAGAATGTTGCGCAAGGTATCTATAATGGAATTATGAGAGCTTATCAGGAACTTCCGGTAAAAGATGGACAATAGATTAGACATGCTAACGGTGCAATGAGGAAGGCTGAAAGAGGACAGTAAAGCGAATGATGCATCATTATTTGCATTAAGAAAAAAGCCAATTTGGAGATATTTTTACAATGATTGAGCCGCAGTAGATCACTAGAATGGAGACAGTATATGAAGAAAATAATTTTTGCGACTTCGAATGAAGGTAAAATGAAAGAAATAAGAGAAATATTAAAAGACCTGAATGTAGAACTTCTTTCTTTAAAGGATGCAGGATTAAGTCCTGACATTGATGAAAATGGTAAAACATTTGAAGAAAATGCAATCATAAAAGCAAAAACGGTTATGGAATTAACAGGTGAAATAGTATTGGCGGATGATTCCGGGTTAGAGGTTGATTATATGGATAAAGCACCTGGAGTTTATTCGGCAAGATTTATGGGAGAAGATACTTCATATGAAATCAAAAATCAATATATAATAGATCAATTGAAAGCTGCGGAGGGAGAAGAACGTAGTGCAAGGTTCGTTTGTGTGATTGCCTGTGCTTTTCCGGATGGGGAAATAATAACTCGCAGAGGGACAATTGAAGGATATATCTCGAAGCAGATCAGCGGTGTTAATGGATTTGGATATGACCCAATTTTCTATGTACCTGAGTATAATTGTACAACCGCTGAGATGAAACCGGATCAAAAAAATGAAATAAGCCATAGGGGTAAAGCTTTAAGAGCAATTCATGACGATATAATAAAAGCGTAGTGAGGATTTGAAAGCTCGCTTTCAAAACCGATCGGAGCCGGAGATCATGAACGAAGTTCATGATATAATAAAAGCGTAGTGAGGATTTGAAAGCTCGCTTTCAAAACCGATCGGAGCAAGAGATCATGAACAAAGTTCATGATATAATAAAACATTTATAATATGATGGAGAACAAGATGAAGATTTTAATTATTAGTGACACGCATGGAAGAAATCATCATGTTTTAACAACTATAGAGCGAGTAAGCCCTATTGATTTATTAATTCACCTAGGTGATTTTGATGGAGGAGAAGAATATATTAAATCAATATCGCCTTGCCCTACAGAGATGGTATCAGGAAATAATGATTTTTATAATGGAATACCTAAAGAAGTAATTATGCGAATAGGTAAATACGTTATTATGCTGACCCATGGTCATCGATACGGAGTTAATTATAATACGAGTGACTTAATTGAGACTGCAAAGAGAAATAAGGCTAATATTGTAATGTTTGGACATACTCATGTACCAATGATTAATCTTAGTGACAGTGTATGGGCGATTAATCCGGGTAGCTTGGCTTTACCAAGGCAGAATGGAAGAATACCTACTTTTATCATTATGGATATCGATGCAAAGGGAGATGCTCATTTTACTCTAAATTACTATAAGGACGAGGAGTAAATTGTTTTGTAAGCTGTTTGAATAGTGTTAAAATTTCCAAAAATATGTAGAATTAAATTAAATGTAGAAAATGTATAAAAAGTTTAAAAAAGTTGTTGACATTCGCTTCATGCTATTATATAATAATTCTTGCGTCACGGCAGGAACGAAAATAAAACTTGAAGGTGTTTGATAAAAACGCAGAAAGATTTTATTGGCTGACAAGTGTGTGGAAAGCAAAAATCGTTAATTGTGGATGACAATTATTACCTTGTCAAATACATTAATAATTCGGGGTGTAGCGCAGCTTGGCTAGCGCGCTTGATTTGGGATCAAGAGGTCGCAGGTTCGAATCCTGTCACCCCGACTGGGTAACACTAAATTACCTATTGATAATAGCAAATCACTCTTAAATGTATTTGAATAAATTAAGTGGTTGTTACGCATCATAAAAAAATAGTAATCAATATGCGGGTGTAGTTCAATGGTAGAACACTAGCCTTCCAAGCTAGATACGTGGGTTCGATTCCCATCACCCGCTTGATATATGGTTTTATATAGGTAAAACCGTATCACACCATATGTGCTAGTAGCTCAGTTGGATAGAGCAATGGCCTTCTAAGCCATGTGTCGGGGGTTCGAATCCCTTCTGGCACATTTTTCATCTAAAGAATTATTTGAAAATTGTTTATGGTGGGTATAGCGCAGTTGGTTAGCGCGCCAGATTGTGGCTCTGGAGGCCAAGGGTTCGAATCCCTTTATCCACCCTATATTGATTAAATTGAAAAGTCTGAGAAGACTTTTCGTTTTCAATACAAACCAAAAAAGGTTTATAATGCCACCATATTTAATTGTATATTGGGCTATCGCCAAGCGGTAAGGCACAGGACTTTGACTCCTGCATTACGGTGGTTCAAATCCACCTAGCCCAGTTTTTTAGCAAGGACTTGCCAAATGAATAAACTATATTAAAAAACTGGACTTGCCTAGTTTTTAGCAAGGACTTGCCAAATAAATAAATAATATCAAAAACTGGGCTTGCCTAGAGTTTCGGTGATGAACTTACCGAAGAACTTTAAAATGATAATAACATTGATACAGAAGAACAATAATAGTATGATAATTTGTAAAATCTACTCTATAGTGTATTTGCTGAAATTTGATTACAGCTTTTGATAAAAGATCATCAGGAGCGGATGTGCCTTAACTTCTGTATGAGTGCCAATATGAACATTGTATATTAACGTGGGATATTAGCTCAGTTGGTAGAGCACATGACTTTTAATCATGGTGTCCCGGGTTCGAACCCCGGATGTCTCATTTTTTTAATTTAAAACAAATGAATTGGCTTGCCAATTTATCTTGTATCATGCGGATGTGGCGGAACTGGCAGACGCGCTAGACTTAGGATCTAGTGGGAGACCGTGCAGGTTCAATTCCTGTCATCCGCACTAAAAGTAAAGAAAGACCCTGTAAGCTATGTGTTTACAGGGTCTTTTGCCGTTCAGGGATAAGTGGAGTGGGGGAGAAAGTATGGAAGGCAAGCTGTATCGTCTGCGGAAAAAGCTGCAAAAGCTGCTTCTATTGTTTTGGCCTCCCTGCAGGTATTACATAAGTAAACTAAGTTCCTATAGCATAAAAACAAGTAACTAATTATATGTTTAAATAGGAATTTAGAAACTTATTTAATAAGTATGGAGGAAAACCGCATGAATAAATTAATTTATAACGTTTTTTCAAATAGGTTTCCAGGCGATTGCTATACAGCCAAAGTGAAAGCTAACGTATTCATTCAAGGTGAAATTCCTTATGATATTCAAGTTGTTGCTGAAAATTTATATATACCTTGGGCAATCGATATAAGCGAGGAAGGAAAACTATATTTTACGGAGAGGTCTGGAGAAATAAGAATTGTAGAAGATGGTAAACTTTATGCACAGCCACTCATCACCTTTAGAGCACCTTTTGTAAGTTATGGGGAAGGCGGTTTGATGGGGATTGCACTGGACCCAAATTTTTTGCAAACCCATTCTATATATGTTATGTATTCCTATGCCGAAGGTAATAAACTTTACAATCGTGTTGTAAGATTACTGGAAAATAACAATGTGGCATCAATTGACCGTACACTTTTGGATCGAATTCCAGGTGGACAAATACATAATGGAGGTAGGATAAAAATAGGTCCAGATCAGAAATTATATATTACAACAGGAGATGCTGGAAATTCTATATTGGCACAAAATCTCACAAGTACAGCAGGAAAAATACTGCGTATAGAATTAGATGGCAGGATTCCAGAGGATAATCCATTACGTAATTCTCCCGTTTATAGCTTTGGACATAGAAACCCACAAGGCTTAGCATGGAATTCAAATAATGTCTTGTATTCCTCAGAACATGGACAGACAGCACATGATGAGATAAACATAATAAAACCAGGAGCTAACTATGGATGGCCGCTCGTTCAAGGAAATGAAGAGTCTAGAGAGGTTAAGATAGAAAAACCTTTAATAAATAGCGAAAGTACTACATGGGCACCTTCTGGTATTACCTTTGTGAGTAAAGGACCATGGCAAGGAAAATTACTCGCTGCAACTTTACGTGGAGAACAACTGCTTGTTTTCACGTTGAATAATGATGGAACAAGGGTAGAGAAAGTAGAAGCATTGCTGTTGAATGAATATGGACGTCTGCGTGAGGTTATTGAGGCAGAAGACGGATCTATTTACATAACAACAAGTAATCGAGATGGCAGAGGCAATCTTCACGCAGGTGATGATAAAATTATACATCTCATTCCGAAAAAAGCTTAAATATCTTGTAAATTAATAGTAATATCAGAAATGATTAAAGAAATTTGCAACTCTTAAAGTAACTTGTAACTCTTAAATTAATAGCATTAATTTATGCATTCGAATGGGTCAATGGATACAGGAATC
>JAQUYQ010000011.1:0-27345 GCA_028691795.1 Herbinix sp. | reverse complement strand
GCAGGCGCGGTGAAATATTAACAAAAAATTAACACCATAGCGATTATCTTTATACTAAATTAACGGCTGCAGAGTTAAAATAATAATATTGTTGAATTTTAAATTAATATAAAATTATCTTATTCGCAGAAGAATTGAGGACTATTTATGAACGTTTTTAAAAAGATGAGCCCTGGGCGTTTTATCGCTCTAGGTTTTGTAACAGTAATATTGCTGGGCGCATTCATTTTATTTCTTCCTGTTTCTCATAATGAAGGAATAGATGTGACATTTATTGATGCCTTATTTACATCAACAAGCGCAGTCTGTGTAACTGGTCTAGTCGTTGTTGACACGGCAGATACATATAATGTGTTAGGACGGACGATTATTGCGTTATTAATACAGATTGGGGGTTTAGGTGTAGCGAGTGTAGGAGTTAGCTTTATACTGCTTGCCAGGAGGAAAGTTGGTTTTAAAGACCGTATTCTAATTAAAGAAGCGTTAAATCTGGAATCATTAAAAGGAGTAGTTAAATTAATAAAATCTATCTTGTTAATGACCTTATGCTTTGAAGCAGTTGGAGCAATATTAAGCTTCCTTGTATTTTCTCAGCACTATCCAATTAATAAAGCGATAGGAATCAGTATGTTCCATGCGGTTTCTTCATTCAATAATGCAGGCTTTGATATATTGGGGGGATTTAAAAGCTTGTTGGATTACCAATCAAATGTATTACTAAACCTAACAACTTGTGGTTTAATTATATTTGGCGGATTAGGTTTTGTTGTAATTAAGGAAATTATTCATAAGCGATCTTTTAAAAAATTAAGTCTTCATTCAAAAGTAGTAATTACGATGACAGGAATACTTTTAACGGTTGGAACAATTCTCTTAAAGCTGACAGAAGATGTTAGTTGGATGGGAGCGTTCTTTTTCAGTACTTCTACAAGAACTGCAGGGTTTGCAACATATAATATAGGTGATTTTACTAATGCAGGTCTCTTTATCATAATTATGTTAATGTTTATCGGTGCATCCCCCGGATCTACCGGCGGTGGTATCAAAACGACAACAGCGTTTACCATTGCAAAAAGTGCATATAGTGTATCAACGAACAGACATTGCAGTAGCTTTAAAAGAAAAATTCCTACCGAAATAATATCTAAGGCATTTATATTAGTATTTTTAGGTGCATTTATAGTTTACTTAAGTACTTTAGCACTCTGTATATTCGAACCCAAATATACCTTTATGCAGTTAATATTTGAAGTGGTATCAGGTTTTGGTACGGTAGGATTATCGACTGGTATTACCCCTCAGTTAAGTCCAGTCAGTGAATTTGTTATTATAATTACAATGTTTATTGGACGTGTTGGACCATTAACCATTGCATCACTTTGGTCTTTTAGACCGCTGTCTAATGTAAGATATTCAGAAGAATCGATTACGATAGGATAATACTAAAAAACGTATAAAAATACCTAAGAATGATTAAGGAGAATTTTATGTTAAAACATAAATCTGTTATAGAATACGGAATAATTGGACTTGGACGTTTTGGTTGTGCACTTACGAAAACCCTTGCTGCTGCAGGAAAGGAAATCCTAGCAATCGATACCATTGAAAGTAGAGTAAAGCAAGTAAGAAATTTTACAGAGAGTGCTTTTTTGGTAAGCTCTTTGGACAAGGAAACTTTAGAAGATTCCGGTATTCAAAATTGTGCAACGGTTATTGTATGTATCGGAGACAGCTTAGATGTCAGTGTTTTGACAACGCTGAATGTTATTAGTATGGAAGTTGAACGGGTAATTGCACGTGCAATGAGCTATGAGCAGGGATTAATCTTGGAAAAAATCGGTGCTGAGGTTATCTACCCGGAAAATGATATTGCCATACGTCTTGCTAATAAATTAATTAATTCTAACATCATGGAATCAATAGAATTAAAAGGAGATATTACAATCACAGAATTAAAGTTGACATCGAAAATTGTTAATCAAACCGTTCAACAGGTAAATCTACGTCAGAAGTTCGGCTTAAATATTATTGCATTAGAAAGCAGCGGAGAGACAACCACCGAAATAGATCCTAATTATATTTTGCAGCCGAATGATAATATTGTGGTAATTGGACAGAAAAATAATATTAAGAAATTAGAAGCATTTTTATTTAAAATATAAATACTCCGATTACTAATCATCGAAGATATGGGCTGATGCAAAATTGCAGCAGCCCCTTAATAAAATGTTTGGAATTAATAGAATAAATATGATATACTAATTTCTGAAGTATTTGGATAGATTACTGATAAAGTAAAAAATCTTTGGCTACATAGGAAAGCCGAAGCTATACGGAGGAAAATTAAAATGGATCCTGACGCCGATAAGATTATTGGCCAAATAGTAATACTAATTGCACTTACAATGGTAAATGCTTTTTTTGCCTGTGCAGAGATGGCAATGGTTTCTGTTAATAAAAGCAAAATGAAAAGATTTGCGGAAGAAGGAAGAAATAGTGCTAAACTGGTACTCAAATTTTCGGAGGAACCAACAAAGTTTTTATCTACGATACAGGTAGCGATTACTCTGGCTGGTTTTTTCTCGAGTGCTTCAGCAGCCTCTGGCCTTTCGAATCCCTTAGGAGTATGGTTGTCAAAGAATAATATTCCTTATGGAAGTCAGTTATCTTTGATTACAGTAACTTTGATTTTATCTTATTTTACGCTTGTATTTGGAGAACTTGTCCCTAAAAAAGTTGCTTTACAAAAACCGGAATCCATCAGCATGTTTTGTGTAAAGCCAATTAAAGCAGTATCTAAATTTGCTTATCCCTTTATTAAATTGCTGACATTTTCAACAAATATAGTTACCCTGCCATTTGGTATAAAAGAGGGTAACACCGAGGAGATATTATCAAGGGAAGAACTGATTTCACTGGTAAATGAAGGTCAAGCTCATGGAGTGCTCAATAAGAAAGAGAAGGAAATGATTAACTCCATCATGGAATTTGATGAAAAGATTGCAAAGGAGATTATGACTCCAAGAATTAATGTATTTGCAATTGATATTTCGGCACCTAAGGAAGAATACCTTGAGGATCTGTTGAAAACCAAATATACCCGTATCCCAGTATATGAGGAAGATATTGATAATATCGTTGGGATGTTATATATTAAGGATTTCTTGAAGGAAGCAGTGAAAAAGGGATATAAAAACGTCGATCTTAGAAGTATTTTGAAAAAACCTTATCTGGTTCCCGAAAGTAAAATTATAAAGGATTTATTTCGCGAATTACAGCAGTCAAAGAAGCAGATTGCGGTATTAATTGATGAATATGGCGGCTTTGCTGGAATAGTAACCATGGAGGATTTGGTAGAAGAGGTTATGGGTGACATCGAAGATGAATATGATCTTATTTCCGTAAAAGTGAAAAAGCTTGATGATTCCACCTATCTTATCGACGGTATGGTTACCATTGATGAACTTAACGACAAACTTGATTTGGACCTTTACTCAGAAAATTATGAAACCATTTCAGGATATTTGATTGATCATATCGGATCTATTCCACAGGAAAATGATGAACGCACAATTGAAATTGATAATTTAGTTTTTAAATTAGAGAGTGTAAAAAACAAGAGAATTGATAAAGTGAAATTATATATTGGAATAAAAGAAGAAGAATAAATATAAAAGAAGAAGTTCAAAATGAAATTACACTGGATTTCATCTTGAACTTCTTTGTGAAATTAGGTTTTTTACGGGATAAATAAATCATATCATTTAACTACTTATCCATAGCACTTTTATTATTTTTACGAAAGCGTATATACCATATGACAGCTAGTAATCCTAATATACCTAATACTATTAATGTAATTGTTTGATAAATTCCTACACCGTCTACAATTTTTAAATAGGATTCACCGGCTTTTACACCTAGGTATACAAGAACAGTATTCCATATAAAGGAACCTGTGGTAGTTAGTATTATGAAAATACCAATTTCCATTTTTGCCATACCGGCAGGAATTGAAATCAAGCTACGTACAATCGGAATACATCGACAGATCAGAACAGATTTTTTACCGCGTTTGTTAAACCAATCGCAGGACTTGTAAACATCTTCTTTTTTAAAATGAAGAATTTTTCCGATTTTACTATCCAGTATTTTTGCCAGACGATCTGCTGAAAGTAAGCGTCCTATGCCATATAATAAGACTGCACCTATTACAGAGCCAATTGTAGCTGCTATGATTACTCCCCAAAATGTTAATTCGGACTGAGTTGTCAAAAAGCCTCCGAAGGTTAATATAATTTCTGAAGGAATTGGTGGGAAAATATTTTCTAGTGTTATTAATAAAAAGATACCTAAATAACCGAAGGAGCCTAAATTCTCCATGGTTCTAATAATCCAGTCTTGCATGCTATGTTCCTTTCTTAAATAGATTTGCTGATAATAACAGCTTATTTATTGATAATAATGAATTAAATTGCTAATTCGTCTTGTTTTTCGGATAATAAATAAGTGTTATTGATTGCTTATAATTTTTTTGAATTTTAGTTACTTAAAAGGATTTGGTTTAAATATGTAAGTAATTAGTTTTTTAAGTTCACTTGTTTTTTATTATACAATAGGATTAAAGAAAAACCTAGTGTTTTTATTGTGAAAAGGGACCTTATATTTTTATCTATTTGTGTCCATAAATATAATAATAAGAAAGTAAGGGAGGTATTTACTATGTCACATAAGCCCACTATAGAATATGGTATTATCGGACTCGGCCGATTCGGATATTCGCTTGCAACTACACTTGCAGAAGCAAAAAGAGAAGTATTGGTCCTTGATAGCAGCGAAAGTAAGATTAAACAAATAAGACATTTGACTGATAATGCTTTTGTAGTAGGGGAGCTTTCAAAAGAAACGTTAGAGGAAGCAGGGATTCAAAATTGCGAGACTGTAATTATATGCATCGGTGAGAAGATAGATGTAAGTATATTAACGACATTAAACGTAATTAGTATGGGAGTTCCAAAGGTAATTGCAAAGGCAATCAGTGTGGAACAGGGTAAAATATTAGAAAAAATCGGAGCGGAGGTAATATATCCTGAGCATGATATGGCACTACGCCTTGCAAACCGTTTATTGACTTCCGGAGTTATGGATTATATTACCTTAAATGATGATATTGCAATTACCGAAGTGAAGATAAATTCAAAATTTGTAGGTCAGTCGATACAACAGACAGGAATCCGTCATAAGTTCAAATTAAATATTATTGCTGTACAGCATGAGAAGAATACAATTACTGATATTACAGGAGATATAGTCTTAAAAGAAAACGATATTATCGTTGTTGTAGGAAATAATGAGAGCATAAGAAAATTTGAAAAATTTTTAACAGGAAATCACTAGAATATTAATACAAAAGCCATTGTTAATTCCGTTAGGGAAATTACAATGGCTTTTGTATATGGGAGATTGCCCATGTTGTTGGCGAGGGATAATCTTTCAATTTTGTATTTTGTATTATTTATTACTTCCGGAATTGCCGTTATTATTATCTTTATCTGCGGAATTTCCATTGGAATTGGTATCCGTTTTATCACTTGCCTTTCCGTTGTCAGCTCCGATTATTTGGTCGGTGCTTTGTGAATTATCTTCTATTTCATTCACAGTACTCCCATCAGTGCTCTGTGCAGCCCCCCCAGATTCGGTAATATCACTTTCCACTTTCCCATTGGCTGTTTCAGTAGTATCCTTAGCTAAATCATTAGCATTCCCTGATTTCTGAGATTTTCCATTGGTTTTATCTGTTTTATCCGAATTAGTTTGATCCGTTTCCTCTGTTACCGATTCGGATTGATCCTTCTCTGATTCTACCTTATTGGCAGCAGTATTTTCCTCTGTTATTGCAGATGAAGTATTGCTGTCAGATTTCTTATCGTTTGTAGTACCCTGATTCTGTTTCTTAGTATCCTTAGAACCAGTATTAGTACTCTCATTGGATTTCTTAGTTGGCTGATTAGAACTCTTATCCGTTTCATTGGAATTCTTACCATTTTTAACTGTATTATCAGCTGCATTATTTGATGCTTTAACGTCTTGATCAATTACCTCGGATTTATTTGCTTTATTACTGTGCGACTTCTGATTTTCTTTTTTACTTTGCTTGGTATCTTGACTTACCTTTTGATCAGTTCCAACCAAAGATTGGTCTTCCTCATAGTTTTCTTCTTTAGAAGAAGACTCGTTATTCTTAGTAGCTTTCTTACAATCCTTCGTTGCCTTCATAATATCTTTTACCGGTTTATTTAGCCATTCCTCTATATCTACTGAGTCGGGGTTGGAAGAGACAGCCTGAAGCTTTTCAACTAAATTAAGCTTTCCGGGGGTTACACCCAATTCTTTCGCTTCTTCAACACGTGTGGGATCAACACTAATGGCTTCGACTTCTACATCATCGCCATTCTCTGTTATTTCCTGCTCAATGGTTTGCTGTAATTCATTAGCCAGATCCTCGGCCTTATCCATATTGTCACTAGATGTTGCAATAATTATACCGCCTTCCATTTCACCATCAAAATAACCTGCTTCAGAGATCTGATCTACCGTATTTGTTAAGGCTTCTTGTATCGTTTTATGCTTTAGCTCATCGAGTGTAATATCATTTAAGATTTCTTCACCATCATCATTGACTGCATTAACATGAAGAACATGATCAAAACGGTTTACCGTAAATTCAATGGATGGATTTACATCGATACTTACATAAGTATAAGGACTTGCATATGCCCATGTACCAACACTGCATATTACTATTGCAGCAGCAGAAGCGGCTAACATACCAATTTTCTTAGTGAAACGTATGCTTGGGTTCTTTATTTGAATAATCTGTCCGATTTCATAATCGTTATTTTTTATCGTTACAACGCAACCATCATCAGAAAGGACAGCAGCAACATTATTTTTTAATTCAACTACAACTGCATTCATTCCTATCTCTCCTCCCTAATGTATCGCAAATAATCTGCGAGATTTGGATATTCATTTGATAATATTTCTATTGCGGCTATTATATACTTTCGATGGCGTTCGAGTATTTTTCGGGGTACATTCGTGTTTTTTTCAATAATCTTTAATGGAAGTTGTTTGGCGGTACGTATATCATTTATTAATATTGGATTTTGCAGTGCATAATTTACAGCCTTAGCACAGGCTTTTTTGGTTTTACCAGCATGAGGAGAACATTCGGATAAATCGAAGAAGGAAAAACCATAGGTTGAAAATATATGATTTACAGCCTCTATCTCAAGCCTTAGATCACCCTTGTCCTTCTTGGAAACCTGCTCCGCAACTGCCATACGTATTTGAACATCCTCATCTTCCTCCTCTGGCGGGACATCAAATAAGATAGGATCTACTAAAACTTCAGAATTGTATTTTTTCTGACTTTTGGCATAGTCAATCAACCTACGCTTTATGACCAATTCTGCAAACTTTAGAAAGTTTCCCTTATCAAGGTTATAACTTTCTATCGCTTGCGAAAATGCATATAATGAAATTGACCATTCATCATCGCTTTTCGTGATATAGTGATGACAAACTTTAGAGGCGCACTTCAGTATGTAACTCTCATTTTGCTTGATCAATTTTTCTTGAACCGCAGGATCTGTTTTTGCATTGACGGCCAAGGAATCAAATTCTCTCAAATAATACACCTCCTGTAATTCTGCTTTTGTATTAGGAAACGCTCACAGTTTAGTAAGAATAATACCTAATCTATTCTAACACTAACTATATTTGACTGTAAACCTGTAAAAACCCACATTGATTATATGTAATTGTTATAATATGTAATACGATAAATGGCTTATTTTTATGTTAGTAATCAAAAGTCTGCACGATAATTTTAATACTGAATAAACTAAATTGAGAATATTGGATAAATGGTTTGTTGTGTTTTCAAGGAGGGAACCATGAATAATTTTTACAATAATGAATTTGCCGGACTGCCCTACGACAACATTAACTGGTATGACGTTGTTGGCCAGCCCTTTGGCATAGCTTCCTACTTTAACGCAATTATATTTGGAAATGCTGATAATATCGTAGATACAAAGGGTGCAATGGCAGTAGGCGGTAATTTTGTAAGTTCAAGAGGACTGAGCCTTGCCTATGGTAATGACGGAAATCTTACAGGAACAGGATACAGTCCCGATTTAGTACGGTTTTTAGTTGGAGAAAATGTTGCTATGCAGGGACCGCTTGTTGTAATTGGTCACGTTGTGGCCGGAGGAAACTTTAGAGCGGCCAGAGGCAGTACTTACATGATAGGAAAAGACGGTTCGGCAAATCAGATTCAGGAGTTAACTGCTTTATATCAGGCAGACGGTGGAAGTAAATACTGGAGCCTCAGTAATCGGGGATCCCATTATGCAGTATCCAGTTATGATATACCAAGGTATATCCCTGCTTCCAGGATTGGTGCTAACGTCTCGGAATTTTTTAAAGATGCGAAGGAGAGTATTTCTAATTTTAAACAATGCATTACAGGTCTGCAGCCAAATGGTACGGTAACGGAACATTATCATGAATGGATACTGCAAGGTAATGATCCAATGCAAAATGTTTTTCTAATCGATGTTCGACCGAGTGGAATATTGAATAAAGAAATTCGCTTTGAAATTCCTCAGGGAAGTTTGGCAATCGTTATATTTAGAACCGGTAACCATGCGCATCTCCAGTATGGCTTGATGGGAGATGAAGGACACGTAAATAATACGCTTTATGTTTTTGAAGATGCTGCGCATATCCATATGGAAGTTCCGGCAGCAATATGGGGAAGTATACTTGCGCCACAGGCAATGTTCCATGCACATCAGACGGGTGGTAATGTAAATGGTAATGCGGCTCTTGGTTCATTTACGGTAAAAGCAACCAGTGGATTTGAGTTCCACCTTTATCCTTTTATAGGAGAGGTAGTGTGTTTAACTGGTCAAACACCGGTACCTATGCCATTACCTTCTACACCGGAGCAAATACCGGCACCTATGCCTTTACCTTCTACACCGGAGCAAATACCGGTACCAATGCCATTACCTTCTACACCAGTACAAATACCACAGACGCCAGTTCAGGTACCGTGCCCAACCTGTCCGCAACCAGAACCATGTCCTATAGCAGCACCGTGCCCAACCTGTCCGCAACCAGAACCATGTCCTATAGCAGCACCATGCCCAACCTGTAAGCAACCAGAACCATGTCCTATAGCAGCACCGTGCCCAACCTGTCCGCAACCTGAACAATGTCCTAGCTGTCCTACCTGCCCAACTTGTCCCACCTGCCCTCCTTGCCCGGCTCCAGAAAGTAAGGTTAGAGTACAACCAATACCAATACCGATTCCAATTCCGATTCCTAATGAAGAGAAATGCGAAGAATGCAGGATAATACCCGGTGTTATTTTTGGATGTGTTTGGGGCTGCAGCTGCAGTTGTAATCATGAATGGGAAGTAAAAATATATAGAAAATGCGGTGAGAATAGAACGTTACTTCATTGCATTAAAATTTGTAGCTGTGGCTGCTTCCAATTTGAAGTACCCTATGATGATTTTTATCTATTGAAGATATGTCCAATTGCTGTTTCCTCCCATAGACACAGTAAGAACAAGGTAATATGTAAGCCTATGATTACACTTAAAAATATCGGAGTAGCAAACTTCATGATGGAATAAGCTAGTTGATGAAACGATATGCTATTTTATAGTTGTTTAAACTATTGAATTAAAACTAACAGCTTTTTGTTCATACTAATGCCCATGCTTTTGAGCATAAATCCTAAAGAATAGTCACTTTTGCAATTCTTTTGACTCGCGTGTATGTTGTGAGACTATATAAACTATCATTGATTTGAAGAAAAAAGAACGATATAATTAGAAGCATAAAGTACGAAAGGAAGGAATAGGAATGGCAAAAGTATATATATTCCTGGCAAACGGGTATGAAGAAATTGAAGGATTAACTGTAGTAGATTTACTTCGCCGAGCAGGTATAGAAGTCGTAATGGTTTCTATTTCAGGTGATATCTTTGTTACCGGTTCCCATAATATTATTACAAAAGCAGACGCTCTATTTGAAAATGTTGATTTTGCGGATGCAGATATGCTGGTTCTGCCGGGAGGAATGCCTGGAACGAATAATTTAAAAGCGCATGAGGGTTTGGACCTGCTTCTCAAGGAGTTTTTTTCAATAGGAAAGCGACTTGCTGCAATATGTGCAGCACCGATTATTCTCGGCAGTAAGGGCTTGTTAATGGGAAAAAATGCAACCTGTTATCCAGGACATGAGGGAGCACTGACCGGTGCGCATGTAACAAATGCTGCTGTTGTAGAGGATGGTAATATCATAACCTCCAAGGGCATGGGTACTGCGATTGATTTTTCTTTATCTTTGATTAAAAATATTGTCGGTGAAACCGAGGCGGTAAAAATCGCAAGAGCGATACAATATCAGTATTATAATTAATTTAATACCATGATTGGCTTTAGACACTCCAATCATACCAGGTAAATACTAAATTTTTGGTTTCGTGATTTGTTTACGCAGTAAGAATAGGCATATTAAATTTGGTATAGCCATGAATGCATTAACAAGGTCAGTCATTTCCCAAACCAACTCCAGGGACATGATCGAACCAACAAATATCATTACAATATAACAGATGCGGTAGGTTCCTATCCCGGATTTTCCGAATAGGTATTCTACCGCTTTTTCTCCGAAATAGGACCAACCAATTAGGGTGGCTACTGCAAAAGCAATTAATGATAAGCCCAAAAATAGATTTCCTAATGGTATCGTTTGAAAAGCCGCGGTGGTAAGCTCGGCAAAGGAATATCCTTTTGCGGAGGAGGGGTCTTTTAAAAGATTTGTTACAATAACAAGCCCGGTTATAGCACACATAACCACAGTGTCCCAGAAGGTGGCGCTCATTGATATCAATGCCTGCCTTGAGGGATGAGAAGTTTTTGCTCCTGCAGCAGCAACGGCAGCAGAACCAAGACCCGCTTCATTGGTAAAGAGGCCACGGGCAATTCCATATCTTGCAGCAGAGCGGAGTGTACTACCGATAAAGCCACCTGCAACAGCAGCAGGAAGCTTAGAAGGAAGAAATGCAGATTGAAATATCAAACCGATCGCCGGTAATAAATATCGAAGGTTAATTAATAGAATGAGAATACATCCCAGGATATAAAAGATCCCCATAGCCGGTACTAATTTGCTGCAAATATTACCGATGGATTTAACGCCCCCAACGATAACCAAACCGACAATAATTGCTATCACCATTCCGACAGCATATTCCGGAAGGTTCCATAAGGTCTTTGCCGTTTCTGTTACTGCCCTGGCTTGGGTAGAACAACCGACACCATAAGAAGCGATCAGCGTAAAAATGCAGAACAAAACAGCAAGCCATTTTTTATTAAGACCATATTCTAGAGCATACATTGGTCCGCCAAGATAAGTTCCATCCGAGGTTTTTCTACGATATAGCACACCAAGAAAGCATTCTGCATAAGTGGTAGCCATACCAAGAATGCCTGTGAGCCAGCACCAGAAGATTGCTCCCGGACCGCCCAAAGCAACTGCCGTAGAGATACCGACTATATTTCCTGTACCTAGTGTAGCTGCCAGAGTGGCTGTAAGAGAGGCAAAGCCGCTTAGATCACCCTCGGCAGAATTGTCTGGAATAACAGATAATTTAACTGCTTTGCCGATGTGCCGCTGAACTCCTCTCAGATGTACGGTAAAATAAATATGTGTACCAAACAGTAAAAGGGGCATAGGAATACCCCACAGAAAATTATTTATGGTTTTTACATATTCAATCACAATAAAACTCCCCATTATGCAATTTTTATATGTATATGTGGGCAGATCAGGAAGTAGTATGTTTACTGAGATTTACTTTATATTTATGCCTGCAAAACAAAAAAGCAATATAAAATTCATGGATGATCTTCATAAAATAAAACATAAGTATAATAATTACTACAAGATCAAAACATAGATTATTGCATTATTTAGGGCGTTTTTATTGTTCCTATTTGTTATGACAAATAATTGGTTTAATAAACAGAAATTACCATAATAATTTTTTCTTTTCTGTTAACAATAATATCACAGGCAATACAAAACAAGATCACTCGCGGTGATAATACTTAAAGAACCGCTGAACCTACAACTAGTTGATTTTGTATCTTGATTGCTTTGATAATAATAAAACGGAGGTGAATTTATTATGGCAAATAACAATGGATCTAACAGCGCAGCAGTTCCTCAGGCAAAAGAAGCTCTTAATCGTTATAAGATGGAAATTGCTAATGAAATCGGTGTTCCGTTAAAACAAGGTTATAACGGCGATTTAACAAGTAAGCAAAACGGTTCTGTAGGTGGCGAAATGGTTAAACGTATGATCAGACAGCAAGAACAGCAGATGTCAGGTGGTAGCCAACAGTAATCAATAATTTTATGAAAAGTATTGCTTCGTAAGGCGCAATGCAAATGAAAAAGCATCACTGATAAAGAGTATATTTACCCTTTATCAGTGGTGCTTTTCATTTTATGATAATCAGGTCATAAAAATTTTATTTCCAAATTAATTATAACTATGCTAAAATAAACATTTGAAAGAAACCTGCCATAACAAATGATACATGAGGCACATCTAAGATGGCATATACTTATATATATTATGGAAAGGATATGAAATAATGAGTAAATATTTTGGAACGGATGGTTTTCGCGGAGAAGCTAATGTTAATCTTACAGTAGAGCATGCTTATAAGGTTGGAAGATTTTTGGGTAATTATTATGGAAAGAACCATAAAGCAAATATAGTAATCGGCAAGGATACAAGAAGATCCAGCTATATGTTTGAATATTCGCTTGTGGCAGGTTTGACTGCAAGCGGGGCGGATGTATACTTACTCCATGTAACGACAACTCCAAGTGTTTCCTACGTAGTGCGCAGTGAAGGCTTTGATTGTGGAATTATGATTTCAGCAAGTCATAATCCTTATTATGACAATGGAATTAAGGTTATTAACGGTAATGGTTATAAATTGGAAGTCGAGGTTGAAGAACAGATTGAAAAATACATAGACAGTGAAAAAGATACGCTGCCATTTGCAAAAAAAGAGAATATCGGTAGAACGACAGACTATGCGATTGGAAGAAACAGATATATCGGATTTTTAATATCGTTGGCTACAAGATCCTTCAAAGACAAGAAGGTAGGACTTGATTTGGCAAATGGCTCCGCTACTACAGTAGCAAAGGGAGTATTCGATGCCTTAGGGGCAAAAACCTATGTTATAAATAGTGAACCGGATGGAACCAATATTAATCACAATTGCGGGTCGACCCATATGGAAGAATTGCAGAAGTTTGTTTTAGATAATAACTTAGATGTCGGTTTTGCTTATGACGGTGATGCAGATAGATGTTTGGCGATTGATGAAAAGGGGAATATTATAGATGGCGATTTAATCTTGTATCTATGTGGTACCTATATGAAGAGCCGCAACGAACTTACTAATAATACAATTGTCACTACGGTAATGTCCAACCTGGGATTATATAAAGCTTTGGACAGTAAGGGTATCCGTTATGAGAAAACAGCAGTTGGTGATAAATATGTTTATGAAAATATGATGGCGAATGGCCATTCTATTGGCGGAGAGCAGTCAGGACATATAATTTTCAGTAAACATGCTACAACAGGAGATGGCATTTTAACATCTTTAAAATTGATGGAAGTTATGTTAGAAAGTAAGACTACTCTTTCTGAACTTTTAAAAGAGGTTACCATATTTCCTCAGCTTCTTGTTAATGTTAAGGTAAAAGATAAGAAAGCGGTAAAAGAAGATCAGGCAATTAAAGATATCGTAGCCGAAATAGAGCAGGAACTGGGAAATGATGGACGTATCTTAGTAAGAGAGAGTGGAACAGAACTTTTAACCAGAGTTATGGTAGAAGCAAAAACCAAAGAAATCTGCAAGGAGCAGGTAGACAGGGTAATTCAAGTACTTAAGGATCAGGGACACGCAATATAAAAAATAAATTTCGCTTTTGATAATTCCAATATTATATCAATTGAATTTATATTTTAGAAGAAATCTTAACAAAAGACGTTTTGATTTTTAATAAAATATAGTATTTACAGAATCGCTATGTTATAATATACTAATGTCAAACTGTCTGCCAAAGCAGACATCATGTACTTTTGCGAATATGACGTATAGAAATGCACATAAATGGTAAAAAGTAAAGTACATAATAGGAGGAAAATTCCTACTATAAAAGTAATGGAGGAAAATTCCTCCATAAAAAATATACTGGAGGAAAATTCCTCCAAAAAAAGAACCGGAGGAAATAACAAAATGAGTTTACAAGTTGAAAAATTAGAAAAAAATATGGCAAAGCTTACAATAGAGGCTTCTGCTGAAGAATTTGAGAAGGCCCTTCAAAAGGCATATGTAAAGAATAAGAATAAAATTAACGTACAGGGCTTCCGTAAGGGAAAAGCTCCTCGTGCGATTATTGAGAAGATGTATGGCGCAAGCATTTTTTATGAGGATGCTGCAAATGAATTAATTCCTGAGGCTTATGAGAAAGCAGCTCTTGAGAGCGGCTTAGAAATCGTAGCCAGACCTGAAATTGATGTTGTTCAGGTAGAAAAAGGCCAGAGCTTCATCTTTACTGCTGAAGTTGCATTAAAACCGGAGATTACCTTAGGCAGCTATAAAGGAATTGAAGTAGAGAAAAAAGAAGCTATTGTAACCGAAGATGAAATCATGGAACAGATTAATAAAGAACTTGAACAAAACTCAAGAACAATAACCGTAGATAACAGAGCTGTGCAGAATAATGATATGACAGTAATAGATTTTGAAGGTTTTGTAGATGGTGTAGCATTTGAAGGCGGCAAGGGTGAAGACTATGCTCTTACAATTGGATCCCATTCCTTTATCGATACCTTTGAAGATCAGCTGATCGGCAAAGCAATCGGCGAGGAAGTAGAAGTTAATGTTACTTTCCCTGAGGAATATCAAGCAAAAGAATTAGCTGGCAAACCTGCTCTGTTTAAGGTTAAGATTAAAGAGATCAAGGTGAAAGAGCTTCCTGAGTTAGATGATGATTTTGCACAAGATGTATCTGAATTTAATACTTTAGATGAATATAAAGAGAGCATCAAGGCTACAATTAAGGAAAATAAAGAAAAAGAATTAAAGACAGCAAAGGAAAATGAAATAGTTGATAAAATCATTGATGGTTGTGCTATGGATATTCCGGAACAAATGATAGATGCTCAGGTAAATCAGATGGCAGAGGATTTTGCTCAAAGAATTAAATATCAGGGTCTTTCCATCGAACAATATTTTCAGTTTACCGGAATGGATTCAAAGAAGTTCATGGAAAGCATGAGACCGCAGGCTGTAAAACGTATTCAGAGCAGATTAGTATTAGAAGCTGTTGCAAAGGCAGAGAATATTGAAGTTACTGAAGAAGAACTGAATAAAGAACTTGCAGACATGGCTTCCAAGTATCAGATGGAAGTAGATAAATTGATGGAATTAGTCGGCGATAAAGAAAAAGAGCAGATTAAAGCAGATATTGCCGTACAAAAAGCAGTTGATTTTGTAGTTGAGCAGTCAAAAGAAGCATAGACTTAATAATACTGCTATCCAATAAAATCTAGTTTAATTATTTAAAAGATAAAGTAATGAACACATGATTGGAAAGATAATAGGTAAATGGACAAGGAGGATAAATGTATGAGTTTAGTACCTTATGTCATAGAACAAACAAGTCGCGGTGAAAGAAGCTACGACATTTATTCCAGATTATTAAAAGAAAGAATCATTTTCCTCAGTGAAGATGTTAATGATGTTTCAGCTAGTGTGATAGTAGCTCAGATGTTATTTTTAGAATCAGAGGATCCGGGAAAGGATATTAACTTCTATATCAACAGTCCTGGTGGATCTGTAACAGCTGGTATGGCTATTTATGATACCATGAACTATATCAAATGCGATGTATCAACCATCTGCATCGGTATGGCAGCAAGCATGGGAGCATTCTTATTGTCTGGCGGAGCAAAGGGAAAGAGATTTGCACTTCCCAATGCAGAGGTTATGATTCATCAACCTTCTGGCGGAGCAAAAGGTCAGGCAACAGACATTAAAATCGTAGCTGATAATATCATCAAGACCAGAAAAAAATTGAATGAGATATTAGCTAAGAACACCGGGAAACCTTTAGAGGTAATTGAAGTAGATACAGAGAGAGATTATTATATGAGCGCTGAGGAAGCACGTGATTACGGTCTTATCGATGGGATATTAACCAGCAGATAAGAACTTTAATATCACTAAGAATGAGGTGATTAGGCAGTGGCAGGAAAAGTAGATGACAGAAAACAGCTGAGATGTTCCTTTTGTAATAAAACGCAGGACCAAGTCAGAAAATTGATTGCAGGTCCGGGTGTATATATCTGTGATGAATGTATTGAGATTTGTAGTGAAATCATTGAAGAAGAATTTGATGGTGATCCGGTAATCAATTCTGATATCAATTTATTAAAACCCGCAGAAATTAAAGCGTTCTTAGACCAACACGTCGTTGGACAAAATGATGCAAAAAAGGTACTTGCCGTTTCTGTATATAATCATTACAAAAGAGTACTTGCTGAAAAGGATTTGGATGTAGAGCTTCAGAAAAGTAATATTCTGATGATAGGCCCCACAGGTTCCGGTAAGACATACCTTGCTCAAACGCTTGCTAAGTTATTAAATGTTCCTTTTGCTATAGCTGATGCCACTGCACTTACTGAGGCAGGATATGTAGGCGAGGACGTTGAGAATATACTTCTCAAGATTATTCAGGCAGCAGATTTTGATATTGAACGTGCCCAGTATGGTATTATCTATATAGATGAGATTGATAAAATTACAAGAAAATCAGAGAATACTTCGATAACCAGAGATGTATCCGGTGAAGGCGTCCAACAGGCGCTTCTTAAAATTCTTGAAGGTACGGTAGCTTCTGTTCCTCCACAGGGTGGAAGAAAACATCCTCATCAGGAATTTATCCAAATTGATACTACCAATATATTATTTATTTGCGGTGGTGCCTTTGATGGATTGGAGAAGATTATCGAGGCACGTATCGGTCAGAAATCCATAGGCTTCAATGCGCAGATTATCGAGAAGAATAAGGCAAACGTTGGTGAATTATTCAAACAGGTAATGCCACAGGATCTTATTAAATTTGGTCTGATCCCTGAATTTGTTGGTCGTGTTCCTGTCCCGGTGGCTCTTGATATGCTTGATGAAGAAGCATTAGTGAGAATTCTTACCGAACCCAAGAACGCTATCTCAAAGCAATATAAGAAGCTATTTGAATTAGATGGTGTGGAACTGGAATTTGAAGAGGACGCACTTGAGGAGATTGCAAAGCAGTCCTTTAAGAGAAAAATCGGTGCCAGAGGACTTCGTGCAATTATGGAAGCAGTTATGATGGACTCTATGTACAACATACCGTCGGATACGAAAGCAATTAAGTGTATTATTACGAAGGATGCGGTACTAGGAACGGATAAACCCAAATTAATACTATCCGAAGAGAACGTTTCCAGAAAGCCAATTTCAAAGCGTGGCTCAAAGAAAAGTAAAGACGAAATAGCATAGCTTTAACGAGAAGGGGATATGACAAAACATTTTACTTACGTTTTGCAGCATCCCCTTCTTTATAAATTATCGATAGATGCCGTGATATCAAAAGTAGGTTGTGTGGCAGATCTTATATACCGCATGCGGCAGAAAGAAGGATAAAGTGATTATTAAAAGTGCTGAGTTAGAGACCGTTTGCGGAATTACAAGTGTTCTGCCGGTTAATAATAAACCAGAGATAGCATTTTCAGGGAAATCTAATGTAGGGAAATCTTCACTGATTAATGCACTAATGAACCGTAAATCCCTGGCAAGGACATCCGGACAACCCGGTAAAACACAAACCATAAACTTTTATAATATTAATGATGAGCTTTATTATGTAGATCTACCAGGCTATGGATATGCCAAAGTATCGGAGGCTGCAAAACAGAAGTGGGGCAAAATGATCGAGAAGTATTTAAAGACTTCAACACAGTTAAAAATCGTATTTCTACTTTTGGATATACGCCATGAGCCTTCTGCAAATGATAAGAGTATGTACGACTGGATCGTTTACCAAGGCTTTACGCCGATTATTATTGCTACAAAGCTGGATAAAATCAACCGTAGCCAGAAGGATAAGCAGATAAAGTTAATCAGAGAAGGACTTGAGGCTGTTCCGGGTACAAAAATACTGCCCTTTTCTTCAGTTACGAAGCAGGGCAGGGATGAAATCTGGGAATGTATTGAGACCATTTGTAGATCTGCTTATGAAGGCGATCCTTCCTCAGATACTACAGAACAGTGATCTTTAATCATATCAATTTATGATTTATTTTCAAGAAGAACTGACATTAAGTAAGAATAAATATCGGAACTTTTTTCTTTCCAATTGCTACAGAGTTTTGAGGCTTCTTCTTCGGTTGTTACGGATAAGGTTAAATCAATAATAGGGGTATCTCTTTCGATAACACATAAATGAGCTGAGAACTCTCCTTTTTTTACCTGATACATTTCAGCACGAGTGGATACCTCTTCTTGGAGATCATATTTGTTTTGAGAAAGATAAGATTCAATATCTTCTTTAATCCCCGCGGATATCATATTATCAAAGAAAACGAGTGTCTGGGATCCACTTTCTGTAATACGGTATAAGGTACTGTTACGGATGGTTTTTGTGGATATGAAGGCATCATCAATCAATTCTGAAATAGCCCGTTGGATATTAAAATAGTTTGTATATTCTTTTTCTAAAATAAATGCAGTCAGCTGAGCATTCGATAACGGAAAGTTGACTCGGCTAAGAATATATAAAATCATTAATTTATATAACATAAAGGTATCAGATTGCATGGTGGCCTCCTTATGAAAAAATGTTATTGCTTTGTAACCCAAATCTTTTATCAATGGCAGTTATTGTTTTTCCCCTGATAACTGTCAATTTCTTTCATCCTGCTATGGATACGGTTTAATACAGACTTCTTGTCAGTACTCCAAAGTGGTGCCAGAAGGATCCTTTTTGGACCGTCTCCGGTGATACGGTGTATAATCATATTCTCTGGAAGAAGCTCCAAGCAAGAAATTAAGATATCAACATAATCCTCCATGGATAAAACTTCTGTAAGAATTCCCTCTTCATAAAGTGTACCAAGATCGGTTCCTTTTAATATATGGAGCAGTTGCAACTTAATTCCCTGTATAGGCAGCTTGGATATATATTCCATCGTCATAAACATATCATGTTTTGTTTCCTTTGGCAAGCCCAGAATGGTATGGACTATGATAGATATACCAAGGCAGTGCAAACGGTTTACACGTTCTTCAAATATAGATAACGGATATCCGCGGCGTATAAAAGCAGCAGTCTGTTCATGAATTGTCTGAAGGCCTAATTCAATCCAAACCGGTTTGATGCGGTTTAGTTCATATAATAGGTCAAGTACATCTTCACTTAGACAGTCCGGTCTTGTAGCAATCGATAGAATTACAATGTCTGGGTGGTTGATAGCCTCCATAAAAATAGTACGTAGATACGGGACTGGAGCATGGGTATTCGTATATGCCTGAAAATAGGCAATATATTTAGCCATCTCGGGGTTTTTAATTTTAGGTAAAATAAGTTTTTTTGCTTCTTCAATCTGTGCGGTTATAGATTTTTGAAAAACGGTAGCAAAGTCTCCTGAACCACCTGCGCTGCAAAAGATACAGCCACGTGTGTCAGTGGTACCGTCCCGGTTCGGACAGCTCATGCCACCGTTTAGCGATAGTTTATAAATTTTCTGACCATAGGTTTTCTTAAGTTCAAAATCCAAGGAGTGATACCTTTTCTGATCCCACATGGATAGCCTCTACTTTCGAATATAAGCCTTTACTGCATTGCTTACAAGATCACTAACTCTTGGATCAAAAGCCTGTGGCATAATATTGTTCTCATTCAAATCCTTATCATCAACGAGCCCGGCAATTGCCTGAGCTGCTGCGAGCTTCATCTCTTCCGTAATCTGTGTAGCTCTTCCCTCTAAGGCTCCTTTAAAGATTCCGGGGAAGGCAACCACATTATTAACTTGATTAGGAAAATCAGAACGCCCGGTTGCAACGACCTTTGCACCGGCTTCCTTTGCTAAATCAGGCATAATCTCTGGTGTAGGATTTGCCATAGCAAATAGAATCGAATCCTTATTCATGGAAGCAACCATATCCTTGGTAACAATATTCGGAGCGGAGACACCGACAAACAGATCGGCACCAACTAAGGCATCTGCTAAAGTTCCATTTTTATTATCAAGATTTGTAACTTTAAGCATTTGCTCCTGCATCCAATTCAGATTATCATAATCTTTGGATATAATTCCGTTTCTGTCACATAGGGTTAAATGACTAAAACCATAAGTCAATAAAAGCTTGGAGATCGCTATTCCTGCGGAACCTGCTCCATTCACTACTACTTTACAATTCTCCTTATTCTTACCTGTAACTTTAAGCGCGTTGATTGCAGCAGCAAGAACAACAATAGCGGTACCATGCTGATCGTCATGAAATACAGGAATATCAAGTAATTCTTTCAAGCGTTCTTCTATCTCAAAACATCTAGGAGCGGAGATATCCTCCAGATTAATTCCTCCGAAGGCTGGAGCGATTGCAACGATGGTTTTAATAATCTCTTCGGTATCCTGGGTATCTAAGCAGATTGGAACTGCATTCACGCCACCGAATTCTTTGAAAAGGACAGCTTTTCCCTCCATTACCGGCATAGCCGCATAAGGTCCGATATTTCCTAAGCCAAGAACAGCACTGCCGTCGGAAATAACAGCTATTGTATTCGCTTTTATCGTATATTTATAAGCAGCCTCCTTATCCTTAGCAATAACTCTGCAGGGTTCTGCAACACCGGGAGTATAGGCAATAGATAAATCTTCTCTTGATGTTACTTTACACTTTGAAGTGATTTCCAGTTTACCATTCCACTCTTCATGCATTTTTAGCGCTTGTTCATTGATATTCATTTTAACCTCCATTAGTTGCAAGCCACATTTTAGAGACTTTTGCACACAACCTTGAATATTTATATTTATTATTATCTGTTGATTACTATTTTGGTATTTAATCCAAAGTTATCATAACACTATGAAATGGGTAAATCAAGCATTTTGGTTTTATGTTATATTATTGATAGTGTGTCATAAGTCGGATTAATTTGGTGTAATGAATATTTGTGCATATATATTTATCTGGACTTGCCTTACCTTCGGCTTTAAATAGAATACCGACTTATGACGCTAAAATCATTAATAGAGGGTGAAAAATCTAGGGAAAATTAGGGAATTAAGCTTATAAGAAAGTACTTTCTTTTCTTATTCCCATGTTGTATAATATAATAATGTAATTAGGATAATCTATGGATATATTTCTCATATTAAACTTCTGAATCATCTCTATATCACATTCCGTAAGAGAATCCAATCGAAACCAAAGGAGCTGTATGCATGGAAAATCAGTATGATTTAATGACCCTTGCGAATTTAAGGGAGTTGGCGAAAGAAAAAGGACTTAAAAATATTACTTCACTTAAGAAAAGCGAATTGATAGAGAAATTAGTTGAATCTGATTCAGAAGCTGGACGTAAAGAACAGGTAAATATTGAAACTTTACCTGTGCAGACCCCGGTGGATCAGAGTAATACTTTGCAGGTGCAATCTGCTGGCAAAGAAGAAAAAAAGATAACATCGGGACAAAATGAAATAGAGCAATTGGATAGCGGGGAAACTAAGGTTGGAATTTTGGAGGTTCTCCCGGATGGATATGGATTTATTCGTTGTGATAATTATTTGCCCGGTGAAAATGATGTTTATGTATCACCTGCTCAGATACGTCGCTTTAATTTAAAAACAGGAGATATTGTAGCAGGAAATACAAGGATACGAAATCAAAACGAAAAATTCAGCGCACTATTATTTATAAAAGCAGTCAATGGCTTTCATCCCAATGAAGCACAAAAACGGAAGAGATTTGAAGACCTGACTCCCATTTTTCCTAATAATCGGATTCATCTAGAAACACCAGGAACTGGCGTGTCAATGAGGATGGTTGACCTGATTTCACCGATTGGCAAAGGGCAAAGAGGTATGATTGTATCCCAGCCAAAGACAGGTAAAACAACTTTGTTAAAGCAGATAGCAAAGGCAATTACAATGAACCATCCTGATATGAAGCTGATTATATTATTAATTGACGAACGTCCTGAAGAAGTTACGGATATTAAGGAGTCCATTGAGGGTAAAAATGTTGAAGTTATTTATTCCACCTTTGATGAGCTACCGGATAATCACAAGAGAGTTTCTGAGATGGTTATTGAGCGTGCAAAACGTCTTGTTGAGCATAAACAAGAAGTAATTATATTACTTGACAGCATTACGAGACTTGCAAGAGCTTATAACCTTACCGTTCAGCCAAGCGGAAGAACATTGTCCGGTGGTTTAGATCCTGCAGCTCTGCATATGCCTAAGAAATTTTTTGGCGCGGCTAGAAATATGCGTGAGGGTGGGAGCCTAACAATACTTGCAACAGCTCTGGTTGAGACAGGCAGCAGAATGGATGACGTTGTATTCGAAGAGTTTAAGGGAACCGGTAATATGGAACTTGTACTTGACAGAAGCTTATCCGAAAAGCGTATTTTCCCTGCGATAGATCTTCAGAGGTCCAGTACCAGAAGAGACGACCTTCTTCTAACACAATCGGAGATGGAAGCTACTTATCTAATGAGGAAAGCATTAGGAGGCTTAAAATCAGATGAAGCCTTGGAAAGAATCATAGACATGTTCCTTCGAACAAAAACCAATATAGAATTTATCGAGACGATTAAGAAGACTAAAATAGTTTTTTGAGTAAAATAGTATTTTTAAATAAAACAGTCATTTAGAATCAAATAATCTTTCTGAATATAATAGTTTTTAGGGTAAAACGTAGTCTTTTTATTTATTTGTATGGGCTAAAACTAAATCTTTTGGGTATTGCATTCGATATTATCCTATGCTATAATAAAAAAGCTGTTTATTAGATTGGAATTAGTATAATATTAACATATAATACTATTCTATATAATACTATTCGATTATAAAGAGGTGAAAACATGAAAGAAGGAATCCATCCCAAATATCATCAGGCTAAGGTTGTTTGCAACTGCGGTAACGAATTTGTAACAGGATCAACTAAGGAAGACATCCACGTTGAAGTCTGCTCCAAATGTCATTCATTCTACACTGGTCAGCAAAAGGCTGCTGCAGCACGTGGCGCAATTGATAAATTCAACCGTAAGTATGGTTTAAACCAGGATAAATAATAGATATAATTCTATTAACTATGGTTAGCTTAATACGGCGTAATATATATTTATTGTATACGCACCTAATGAAATTAATAATGAAACGTTAAAAATCGGGTTGAGGTTTACTTCCTCAGCCTATTTTTAAATAAGAAAATATAATCGAATTAATCAAATAAAGAATAAGCCATATAAAAAAATTGTATGATAATTAAGAAAATGAAGAATAAGACTTATAAAAAGAATACGGTAATTGAAGAAATTGAATAAAGAATAAGCCTTATAAAAAATACAATAATTTAAAGAAATTGAATAAAATATACTCCTATATAAGAATACAATAATCGAAGAAAGGTTCGGGTGTAAAAATGAAACCATCAGGTATTGGGGGCATGGCTGTTATGGAAGGCGTTATGATGAAGAACAAAGATCAATACGCCGTAGCAGTACGTAAGCCGAATAATGAAATAGCAGTCGAAAAAAATACACATAAAGATATTTCTGATAAGGTAAAACTTTTTAAATTACCTGTATTCCGTGGAATGTTGGCCTTTGTTGATTCGATGGTAGTAGGTGTAAAAGTATTAAATTATTCCGCCAGCTTCTTTGAAGAGGAAGAGGAGGATACACCGAACAAAAAGAAGAAAGAAAAATCAGGTAAAAAGATTGAAAAAAAAGTAATAAGCGAGGACACAGATTTTGAAATTGAAGAAGTGTCAGTTGCACACAGCGACGAAAAAAGTCTTGATAATACAGAAAGTAAAGAAAATATAAACAAAAAAGAGAGCAAAGAAGATAAAAGTAATGCACTCATGATGGTATTTGCAGTGCTAATTTCCATTGTAATTTCGGTTTCATTATTCATGGTATTGCCGGTATTGCTCACGAATCTGTTTGCATCCCTTATTGATAACAGATTAGTAATGAATCTGATTGAAGGTATTGTACGTCTTGCCATATTTATTGGTTATGTATTATTAGCAGCTAAAATGCCTGAAATAAAAAGAGTATTTATGTACCATGGTGCAGAACATAAGACAATTAACTGTCTCGAGAATGGTTTTGAGCTTACCGTTGAAAATGTAAAATGGCAGTCAAAACAGCATAAACGCTGCGGTACAAGCTTTATGTTACTAGTTATTCTAATCAGCTTAGTGTTTTTTATGTTCATACCAACCGGTAATTTATTATGGAGAATTCTATCAAGAATTCTTTTGGTTCCATTCATTGCGGGGATTTCCTATGAGTTTATTCGTCTGGCTGGTAAATCAGAAAGCAAGATTGTTGATATCTTAAGTCAGCCAGGATTATGGATGCAGGGACTTACTACTAAAGAACCGGATGATTCCATGATTGAAGTAGCAATTGAGTCAGTGGGCGCAGTTTTTAATTGGAGAGATTTTTTAGATACATCAAAGGAAACAAAAAAAGAAAAGAAAGCTGATGTAAAAAAGCAAACTAATTCGTCAAAGCAGATTAGTTCATCAAAACAAACAAATATATCAAAGCAAGCAAATACAACAAAACAAGAAAGTCAACTAAAACAAGTAGATACAGTTATGAAAGTAAATGCTGCAAAACAAGTTGAGACTGTAAAGAAAGTAGATGCAGTTAAGCAAGTAAATACTTTAAAGCAAGTTGAGACTGCAAAGCAAGTAAATTCATCAAATCAAGTAACAAACATAAAGCATGAAAATCAAATTAAAAGTAATACTTTAAATAGCGAAAAGTTTACCCCTGCACAGAGTAAACCGGCTAGAGCAGAAGAAGAGGATGATGAGATTTTAAAAGCATTGGATAAATTCTTCGATAATGGCTCAAAGGAATCAAAAAAAGCTGCTGACGGTAAGTAAAGCTTCTCAATAGGATTTGCGAGGATTTTTTATGAGTACTTATAAGGAATTATTACAAACTGCACGTAGGAAGCTGAATGAACAAAAGATTACAGATGCTGATATAGATGCATGGTATTTGTTCTCCTTTGTTTTTAAGACAAGTAGAATGGATTTCATGCTGCAGAGTGATAAAATAGCATCAGAAACAGACAGTTTACTTTTTATGAAACTTGTAAAGATGCGTGAAGAACATATACCGTTGCAGTATATCACCGGATCCCAGGAATTTATGGGGTTAGAGTTTAATGTTACACAAGATGTACTAATTCCAAGACAGGATACTGAAATTCTAGTAGAAGACGTTCTAAAAATTTGCGAGGGAAAATCAGTTTTGGATATGTGTACCGGATCTGGCTGTATTATTGTAAGCATTGCAAAATTAGGTAAGCCAAAAAAAGCAGTTGGAGTGGACATTTCATCTAAAGCACTGGAGATTGCGGCAAAGAATGCAGTCAAAAATGATGTGGCAATCGAGTACTTAATCAGTGATTTATTTGAACAGGTGGATGGATATTTTGATATTATTGTATCTAATCCGCCTTATATACCGACAAATGAAATACAAGAGTTGATGATTGAGGTGAAAGACCATGAGCCGTTCATCGCATTGGATGGAAATAAGGATGGTTTATATTTTTACCGCCGCATTGTTGGGGATTTAAATAATCATCTGTATAGCAATGGAGTCATTTTATTTGAAATAGGGCACAATCAGGGTGAAGCTGTGAAGGAAATTCTTTTACAGGAAAGATTTACTGATATCATAATAAAGAAGGATTTGAGCGGATTGGATAGAGTTATATCCGCAAGAAAACCGTAATTGGTATGGAGGATTTATTGTTATGTTTGATAAGTTAGAAGATATTCTGAGGCATTTTGAGGAAATTGAAGAAGAATTGATGAATCCGGATCTCATGAATGATCAGAATAAATATAGAAATCTCAGAAAGGAACATGCAGACCTTACAGAGATTGTAGAAAAATATAAAGAATACAAAGCAGCCCAGAGCAGTATTGAAGATAGCCTTGCCATGCTTGAGGAAGAAAGCGATGAAGAGATACGTGAGATGGCAAAGGAAGAATTAAATGACTGCAAGCAGAAGGTCGTAAAGATTGAAGAGGAACTTAAGATACTGCTTCTTCCGAAAGATCCTAACGATGATAAGAATGTTATTGTTGAAATTCGTGGTGGTGCCGGCGGTGATGAGGCAGCTCTTTTTGCAGCAGAGTTATATCGTATGTATGTGATGTATGCAGAACGTAATCGTTGGAAGATAGATATGATGAACTTGAATGAGAATGGAATCGGCGGTTTTAAAGAAGCTATCTTTATGATTAATGGTAAAGGTGCTTATTCAAAATTAAAATACGAAAGCGGTGTTCATCGTGTACAGCGTGTTCCAGTAACCGAATCAGGAGGCAGAATTCATACTTCTACTGCAACCGTAGCTATTATGCCAGAAGCGGAAGAAGTTGATGTTGAGCTTGATATGAATGACTGCAAATTCGATGTATTCCGTTCCTCAGGTAATGGTGGTCAGTGTGTTAATACGACTGACTCCGCAGTAAGACTTACTCATGTTCCAACAGGTATTGTTATTTCCTGTCAGGACGAGAAATCCCAGTTAAAAAATAAAGATAAGGCGATTCGGGTATTACGTTCCAAGCTTTATGAGCTGGAACTTGAAAAAGCGCAAAGCGCTGAGGCAGAAGCGAGAAAAAGTCAGGTTGGCACGGGTGACCGTTCCGAGAAGATCAGAACCTACAACTTCCCACAGGGGCGTGTAACTGAGCATCGTATAAAGCTAACTATCTATCAAATTGATGATGTTATGAATGGAGATTTGGACCAAATTATAGATAGCTTAATTGCAGCCGACCAAGCTGCGAAGCTGTTGAATATGAATGGAGAGTAAATAGCTTGGTCGGCTTACGA
>JAQUYQ010000010.1 GCA_028691795.1 Herbinix sp. | reverse complement strand
GTGCAGGGGTGCTGAGTTATAAAGCGGCAATGTATTTCTGGCAGCCGAAAGAGGAAGCAACACAGGCTTATCAGGAGGATACGGTTTCGGACAACAGTGTAAAAGCCGGCATGGATGATGTTCCTAAGAATTTAATCTTTTGTTATAAGGAAGATACCGGTGAAATTACTAAAGTTGTACTGGAAATTTTAAATCCAGCGAATAAACAGCTGTCTTACATTACTCTACCGTTAAGAACACAGCTTAATATATCGGTTGCCCTGTTTCGAAAATTGGTGGTGGACTGCCCTGAAATTCCTCAGGTTATGCAGTTGGGCTCTATTTCAAAATACCTAGATAATGAAAAGGCTTACGAAGATGGAGTACTGATGGTTGAAGAATTACTCGGGATGGATATCAGCTATTATACAGCAATACCGCAGAGCACCTTTAATACGATTTTTACTGATAAATACATAGAGCAGGCAGATCAATATGATTCAGTGGCGATGGTAATCTTCATGCAGGATTATAGGGCTACACTGCAGTCACTTGATTCGGAAGAAAAATTAAGGTCTTACCTAGATGATATTTATCCAACCTTAAAATCAAATCTTGATCTTGAGGATAAGCTAAGCTACGTGAAAGGTTATTATGAGGCATATAGTAATGACGTTTCCTTTGATTTAATCAAGGGGAATAATATAAACAGTGCTTATATCATTGATTTGGAGCTTGCAGCACAGCAATTAACAGAACTTACCAGGTAAAATATGAATTGGCAGTTAAGAACTAATCAAGTCTGCCCGTTTAGCAAGAAAAATATGCATAAACAATCAAAGATATGCATACTATACAAATGTTGACAATAATGGATATATTAAGGAGTAGTCATGATCACAAAGATTAAAAATAAATATTTATTACTAATAAAAAAATATATTATTATTTCAATTGGAGCTGTACTTATGGCAGTTTCGGTTAATGTAATATTTGAACCGCTGGGGCTTGTAACCGGAGGAGTTTCCGGTCTTGCTATTGTTGTAAAGTATTTAACTGGCTCACTAATCGAAGGAGGCATTCCGATTTGGTTATTTACTGTAGTATGCAATGTTCCTTTGTATTTGATTGCTGCTAAGATAAATGGAGTAAAATATTTATTATCTACAATTTTTGGAACCGTTGCATTTATTCTTGCTTTGATGGTTATTCCGGTTTACAATTTTAATATTGATGATGATTTGCTTTCGGCTATTTTGGGAGGAGTTATCGGAGGAATTGGTATTGGTATGGTTTTTTCTGCTCAAGCCTCCACAGGGGGTACGGATTTATTAGCTAGTGTCATTCATACGACGAAAAGACACATTTCAATACCTCAAATATTAACCTTTATAGATGGTTTTATTATCTTGATCGGAGCAGTTGTCTTTGGACTTGGAAACGCCTTATATGCAATAATAGCAGTATTTATTACTGCAAAGGTTTCGGATGGCATGCTGGAAGGTCTTAAATTTGCCAAAATGGCATATATTATTTCTGACAAGTATCAGGAGATTGCGGATGCGGTTATGCATCAAATGGGAAGAGGAGCTACAGGGGTTAGTGCTACCGGAATGTACTCTAATACGGATAAAAAAATGCTGTTTTGTGTAGTGTCAAAGAAAGAAATCGTGAAACTTATTGAGATAGCGCAGAAAATAGACCCAAAATCTTTTGTGATTATTAGCGATGTGAGAGAGGTCATGGGAGAAGGTTTTATTGAATATAGACAGTAATTTCGGCTTAAATTTATCGTATTATCGGTAAAACTACTTATTTTATAAACGAATATACAAATTATACAAAAGGGCAAAATTTATTTTGTTGAAATACGATATGGTTCTTATACTACAAATGGTGTATCATTACATCATAGTAATTGTACAAGAAATCATATAAGTAGAAGATTTGTAGGAGGATATAAAATGGCAAGTTTATCATTAAAAAACATTGTTAAGCAATACCCTAATGGAGTAATCGCTGTAAAAGATTTTAATCTTGAAATAGCTGATAAAGAATTTATCATCTTTGTTGGACCATCCGGTTGCGGTAAATCAACAACACTTCGTATGATCGCAGGATTGGAAGAAATCTCTTCTGGTGAACTGTGGATCGGAGATAAATTAGTAAACGATGTAGAACCAAAGGACAGAGATATTGCGATGGTATTCCAGAACTACGCATTGTATCCACATATGTCAGTTTTTGATAACATGGCATTTGGTTTGAAATTAAGAAAAATTCCTAAGGATCAAATAGATAAGCAAGTTCATGAAGCAGCAAAAATTCTTGATATTGAGCATTTATTAGACCGTAAACCGAAGGCTCTTTCCGGTGGACAAAGACAACGTGTTGCTATGGGTCGTGCTATCGTTCGTAATCCTAAAGTATTCCTTATGGATGAGCCGTTATCAAACCTTGATGCTAAGTTGAGAGTACAGATGCGTATCGAGATTTCTAAGTTACACCAGAGATTACAAACAACTATCATCTATGTAACACATGATCAGACAGAGGCTATGACTCTTGGTACAAGAATCGTTGTTATGAAGGATGGTTTAGTTCAGCAGGTAGATACACCTCAGAACTTATATGACAGACCAAAGAATTTATTCGTTGCAGGTTTCATGGGATCACCTCAAATGAACTTGATGGATGCAACAGTTGCAAAGAAGGGTAACGATGTGTTCGTAAACTTTGGGGCTAATTCAATAAGGGTTCCTGAAGGAAAAGCTAAGAAGCTTATTGAGGGTGGTTATGAAGGTAAGACTGTTGTTATTGGTATCCGTCCAGAGGATATTCATGATGAGCAATTGTTCCTCAGCAGCTCACCAGATAGCATAATTGAGGCTACTGTTAGAGTATATGAATTATTAGGTGCAGAAGTATTCTTATACTTCACTGTTAATGATACAATAGAAATCACAGCACGTGTTAATCCTCGTACAACTGCAAGACCTGATGATTCATTAAAGATTGCATTTGATATGTCAAAATTACATGTATTTGATAAAGAGACAGAACAAGTTATTATAAACTAGTACTTAGTATATTACAGGGAACACGTAAGTGTTCCCTGTTTTTGCGTATTAAATAAGAAAGAACGGTAATTATTCGGATTTGTCCTCAAAAGGTATTGCTTTATATGCATAAAGCAAATTCAAGAACTACCTTGGAGGGTTTTATTTTATCAAATAATAGTTTAGACAATATACTAATAAGACAACCTGCAAATTTGATAATAATATACGAAAAACATTATGAAATTTACATAAAATTGGTTTACTTCTGACGAATTCAGTGTTAAAATAACTTTCATAAATATGAATTTTAAAAGAAAAATAGAAATATAATATAAAGGAGTAAAATCATGATTTCCAATCAGATTCTACAAAGTACTATCGATGGATTAAAAGGCATCACTCGTATCGATATTTGTGTTATGGATACAGAAGGTAAAGTTCTAGCTACAACGATTGAAAATGCAGAACAATACGAAAACGCAGTTTTAGCTTTTGTTGCATCTCCAGCAGACAGCCAAGCAATTCAAGGATATCAATTTTTTAAAGTTTTTGATGAACATCAGTTAGAATATGTAATACTTGCGAAAGGTGATAGCGAGGATGTATTCATGATTGGAAAGATTGCCTCTTTCCAAATTCAAAATCTGTTGGTCGCATATAAAGAGAGATACGACAAGGATAATTTTATTAAGAACCTTTTACTCGATAACCTGCTTTTAGTAGATATTTATAACCGTGCAAAGAAGCTTCATATTGATACGGAAGCAAGACGTGTGGTTTATATTATTGAAACTAAGAATGAAAAGGATGCAAATGCATTAGAAACTGTACGCGGTCTTTTCTCAGGGAAGACCAAGGATTTCATTACTGCAGTCGATGAGAAAAACATTATTCTGGTTAAGGAAGTAAAACAGAGTGAAACATATGAGGAATTAAATAAGACTGCAAAGGTCATTCTAGATATGCTTAATACTGAGGCAATGACCAAGGTACATGTAGCTTATGGTACAATTGTGAATGAGATAAAGGATGTTTCTAGATCTTATAAGGAAGCAAAGATGGCTCTTGATGTAGGTAAAATTTTCTACAGCGGAAGAAATGTTGTTGCTTATAACAACCTTGGCATAGGAAGATTGATTTATCAATTACCAATGCCGCTTTGCAAGATGTTTATCAAGGAAATCTTTGAAGGCAAATCACCGGATGATTTTGATGAGGAAACACTAACGACAATTAACAAGTTCTTTGAAAATAGCTTAAATGTCTCTGAAACCTCAAGACAACTGTATATCCATCGTAATACTTTAGTTTACCGTTTGGATAAATTACAAAAAAGTACGAACCTTGACCTTCGTGTTTTTGAAGATGCAATCACATTTAAGATTGCACTTATGGTAGTTAAATACATGAAGTATATGGAACAACTGGATTATTAAAAAATTAAGGCTGTTACAAAACATATTGATAAAATTATGTTTTGTAACAGCCAGTTTTAACGAATAAGCGGTTGAATTTTTTAATAAACTCTTAATAGGCAAAAAAACAAAAGGTGTTTTTTATATCGTATTCATGACAAGTGATAAACTTGTCGAAGCATCATCTTGTTTTTGGATACCGCTTAAGTGGCATCAGGGAGGTATATTAATATGAAGAAGAATTTTTTAACCGGTCTGATAACAGGGCTCTGCAGTGCAGTACTTTTATTTGTGATTTTTAGTGCTGTAATGTTTTTTGTCCAATCGAAAGATGAGGGGAATGCCAATAGTTCATCTGTTGAATCAGCAGAGGAGCAGACAGCCAGTACGGAAGATATTCCATACGATGAAATTGTAGATAAGCTGACTTTTTTACAAATGTTAGTGGATAATTACTATTTAGAGGACGTGGGTAAGGTATCATTTTCCGATGGTATTTATAAAGGCTTTATCAGTAGCCTTAAAGATCCCTATTCTACTTATTATACGAAGGAAGAATATGGTGCACTGATGGAGAGTTCTTCGGGAGTCTATTGCGGTATTGGAGCTACAGTCAGCCAGAACGCAAAAACCGGTGTTATCACGATTGTGAAACCTTTTGCAACCGGACCTGCTTATAAAGTCGGTATTCTACCTGGAGATATCCTGTATAAAGTCAATGAGGAAGCAGTAACCGGTGAAGATTTAACCGAAGTCGTAAGTAAGATGAAGGGTAAAGAAGGTACTACCGTAGATATCTCTGTTGTTAGGGAAGGCTCTTCAGAACCGCTGGAATTTACAGTTACCAGACAGGAAATTGAGGTTCCTACGATAGAATACAAGATGCTTGATAATAAGGTTGGATATATTATTATTACACAATTTGATGAGGTTACGGTAAATCAATTCATAAACGCAATAGATTCCTTGGAAAAGGATGGTATGAAAGGATTAGTCGTAGATGTAAGGAATAATCCGGGTGGGTTGCTTCAATCTGTAGTTAAAATACTGGATCGTCTACTTCCTCCCGAATTGCTTGTCTATACAGAGGATAAAAACGGTAAACGTGAGGAAGAAGAGTCTGTCGATGAAGACAAAGTCAGTGTACCCATCGCAGTACTGATTAACGGTCAAAGTGCAAGTGCTTCAGAGATTTTTGCAGGAACATTGCAGGATTATAAAGTGGCAACTATCATAGGTACTACAAGCTTTGGTAAAGGTATTGTTCAAAAAGTTATCCCACTTTCTGACGGAACAGCAGTTAAGCTTACAATTTCGAAATATTATACACCAAATGGCCGTAATATTCACGGTATCGGTATTACACCGGATATCGAGGTTGAACTTAACGAGGAGTTGCAAAAAGAAGTTGTAATACCGATCGATAAGGACAATCAATTGCAGGAAGCAATTAGTACGATAATGAACAAGATGAAATAATATGTGGTATCATTCTAGGAACGGCTACTGGCAGAAATGCCGTCCATTGAATGCCGTTCGGAAAAGCTGAATGCAGATTGCTAGCACTTCTAAGCTGTCTCGCTCACTTGAAGCAATCAGACCGTGCAAAAACTCCTCAGGGGAGAAAGGAAAAACCTACACAGTAGCTTTTTCCTTTCTCCCCTTCGTCAAACAGTTTGCACTCGTGCGAATTATCGCACGTCTGATTTAATCGTTTGCTCCACAACTAAGAATTGCAAGCAATCTGCATATGCTTTCCTCACGACATTCAATTACCGTCATTTCTGCCAGCAGCCTGTCTTTGTATTGTTTTATTATGTCACTTACAATGCTAAGTTTTCTTTACTATCTTTTCTATTTTAGCTTTTGCCGTGGTAAGCTTGACAAAAAATGTCACACTAATAAACAGCTTCATTTTTTCTATACCTCTTACCGTATGGCTTTCAAATCCATAATCACTGCTAATCCGACAATTCACACTTTCCACACTGGTTAGTTTTTTATAAAATTTAAAAATGCCTATAATGTTAATTGCAAATCTTCCGATAAATAATATAGAGATAGTAAAACCGGAAGGTTTCGTCTAGATAGGTGGTGATTAGGATGCGTATTGATGCATTCAATAAAATTAGTGAAGTATATAAGGCAAACAGCGTGAAAAGCACAGTTAAGAAGACCGGCAGTGGTTTCAGTGATATGCTTGAGATTTCGCAGGTAGGTAAGGATTATCAGGCTGCAAAGCAAATCGTAGCGCGCACTCCGGATATCAGAGAAACTAAGGTGAACGATATTAAGGAACGTATGGAAGCGGGTACTTATAATGTTACCATCGAAGATGTTGCGGATAAGCTTGTTGAACAGACAGATAACCAGAACTAATTGATAACAAGAGAATTAATGACAATTGAATTGATGACAATTAATTTCATGAGAATTGAATTGATGACAAGTGAATTCAATTGTAGGTTAATCCATCTTGTTTTGTGACCTGTGTAGGAAAGAGGGTTTGTAATGGCAAGTTTAATTGATGAATTAATCGATATCCTTGAAAAAGAATATGAAGTTTATCAACAACTAATACCGATTGCGGAAGAAAAAACTCAGGTCATCGTAAAAAATGACCTGAATTCCTTACAGGAGATTACCGTTAAGGAGCAGATGACGGTTGATCGAATTGGTACTCTTGAGCATAAGAGAGAAACTGTTATGACCAATATCAAAACGGTTATAAATCGCAAATCTGGTGATTTGAATTTAAAAATATTAATAAGTTTAATGGAAAAACAGCCAAAAGAGCAGAAAGCTCTGTCTATAATACATGATAATCTAAAAAGTACAATTCAAAGATTGGCCCAAATAAATAATCGTAATAAAAACTTGATACAACAATCCCTAGAGATGATAGAATTCAATATGAATTTTATTCAGAGTACAAGGATGTCGCCGGGGAACAATACTTACACAAAGGGTGCTTCGCAGTATGAAGTGCAAGTGCGGGGAACAGGGATGTTCGATGCGAAACAGTAAGAGTGAGGTAAGGTGAGTTCATGAATTCTTTAAGCGGCTTTTATATTGGCGTGTCCGGACTGAATGTCAGTCAGACAGCTTTAAATATAACTTCACATAATTTGGCCAACGTAGACACCAAGGGCTTTGTAAGACAGCAGGCGGTGTTAACTGACTTTAATTATTTGAAAATAGGTGATTCCTATAATTCTTCCTTGCAGCTGGGATTGGGTGCAGATTTTTCAACTGTTAAGCAGGTAAGGGATATGTTTTTAGATCAGGCCTATCGCCAGGAAGTCGGCAGAGAGGCCTTTTATGAATCACAATATGATTCAGTTGGCGAGGTGGAAGGTTTTTTTGGTGAGCTCGAAGGAGAGAGCTTTCAAGATACCTTGAGTGAATTTTGGACTTCATTACAGGAGCTTGCAAAAGAACCGGACAGTGTAGTAGCCAGAGCTTCCTTCATCCAGACAGCGGTAACCTTTGTAGAACGGTCAGATAATATATCAAATCAGCTAAACGATTATCAGATTAATTTAAATACGAAGCTTCAAGATCAGGTAGATCGTATTAATGAAATCGGTAAAAATATCAGAGCATTAAATTTAGAAATAAGACAAGATGAGGCAACCGGAGTAGAGAATGCAAATGATCTTAGAGATCAGCGTAATAATCTGCTTGATGAGCTTGGAAAATATGCGAATATTACCTATAAGGAAAATCCGAATGGTATTCTTAATGTAAATCTTGAGGGAGCAGCCTTTGTTACCGAGGATACTGTTTTTGAAATGAAGACCGTTAAAATCAATGAATCCTCAGAGATGTTAAAACCGATCTGGGTTTCACACGGCGGTACGGATGTTTTTAATATAGATAAAGCTGCATCTCCTGATAAAAATACGGATATCGGATCCCTGAAAGGACTCTTAACTGCAAGAGGCTATAAACAGGCCAATTACACAGATATACCAATTAGTGATAACTATGAAACAGAAGCATTATATAATGCGGCTGTAATTGATTATAATAATACGATTAATTCCTCTGTAATCATGACAGTTCAAGCACAATTTGACCAGTTGATTCACGGAATTACAACTACGATTAATGATATTTTGAGTCCTAATAAAGAGGTGACCTTATCCGATGGTTCTAAAGTCAAGATACTGGATGAAGAAAATGCGCCGGTTGGTTTGGATGATAACAGTACGATGGGAGAGGCTCTTTTTAACCGAAAATCCATGGAGCGTTATAGCGAGCCCCAGGAGATTCAGATAATTAATGATTCAGGTGCATTTGAAACGATAACAGCCCGTGTGTATAATGATGAAAATCTTGAGGATAATTATTCCCTGTTTACGCTTGGAGAAATTAATATAAACCCGAAGATACTACAAAATTATGCTTATATTCCGCTTTCTAGTAATTCTGGATCGGGTGATTATGATGTTGAAACGACGAATGCGCTTATATCCAAATGGCAGGAGTCATTTTCAACCCTATCTCCAAATACATTGACGGAAAATAATTTTAATGAGTATTATAATTCGTTTATATCAGATATTGCTAATCGTGGAGAACAGCTGAAAACCATCAGTACGAATCAAGCTTCCATGGTCGAAAGTATCGATAGCCAGAGAATGGAAGTAACCGGTGTCTCCTCCGATGATGAATTAACGAAATTAATTAAATACCAGCATGCCTATAATGCTTCATCGCGATATATTAATGTGGTTAGTGAAATGCTGAAAGACATTATTGAAAAGCTATAATATACGGTATTAAGCACGATAGAACGGCGGGATGGAGGTACATATGAGTTCTACATTTTTTGGATTAAATATAGGCAAGTCAGGGCTGTATGCTTACCAGTCAGCACTCGATACTACGTCTCATAATATAACAAATGCTGAGACGGAAGGATATTCTAGGCAGATTATGGGACAACAGGCTTCAAAGGCACTTCAGGTAAATAGTACCTACGGTATGGCGGGTACCGGTGTCAGCATTACCGGAGTAACCCAACAAAGGGAAGAATATTACGATAACAAGTATAGGACGAATAATACGATTTACGGTGAGTACTCCGGTAAATCACATTATATGACGGAGATAGAGAATTATTTTAATGATGTTAGTGTGGATGGATTTACAACATCCTATAACTCATTCAACGATAGCTTGCAGGAATTACAGAAAAATCCCTCAAGCTTAACAGTACGTACACAGGTTGCTAATTATGCAGAGAGCCTTACGGAATATTTTAACTCATTATCGGTAAATCTATCCAGCATTCAGGAAGAATGTAATTTTGAAATACGTAATCAAGTGGACCAGATTAATTCAACTTCCCAGCAGATTGCAGCTCTGACACAACAGATTAATACCCTGGAGGTAAACGGAGGAACGGCCAATGACCTAAGAGATCAGAGAGCACTTCTGGTGGATGAACTCTCGGAGATAGCAAATGTTACCGTATCAGAAAAGACGGTCGGAATCGGTGCAGGAGTTACCAACTATGTAGTAAAGCTTAATGGAGATACTTTAGTTGACGGCAGTGACAATAATACACTAAAGGTGGTTCCAAGGGAGAAGAAAGTTAACCAGAATGATGTTGATGGACTTTATGATATTATATGGGAAAATGGACAGGAGTTTAATACAAGGAGTCAATCTCTGGGAGGAACTCTTCAGGGATTACTGGAAGTCCGCGATGGAAATAACCAGTATAATTTTAACGGAACCATCAGTGCGAATGCCGGAGATACTAAGGTTACTGTAACCGATACGAATATGAACATGATTGAGTTATTAAATATTCCTGAGACAGGGCTATTAACGGTGGGTAACAGGGAATATGCTTATTCAGGCTTTGAAGTTACGACAGATGCAGCAACTGGTAATTTTATATACGAATTTGCACTGGAAGATCAGGTGGCGGTTGATGTAGCAGAAGAAAAGGCATCCATTGGTGATAGCATTAATTATAAAGGAATTCCATATTATATGAACCAGTTAAACCAATTTACCCGTACCTATGCAAAAGCCTTCAATGATATACATAGAACGGGTGTAGATTTAGATGGAGATGCGGGTACGGATTTCTTCACTTCAACCAGTAAGGTTAATGGTAGAAATTATACGTTTGGCCCACTGGCAGGTTCAGAGGATGAAGCTGATTATGATTATGATACCTTTAATTCTCAGACCGGCAGTTATTATGAGGAAATATCGGAAAATGAGCCGCTGTATGGTTCCTATTATTTTATGACTGCGGCGAACTTTACTATTAATAAGGATTTGATTAAAGATCCCAGTTTGATGGCTACCTCCACGGATGTTTTGAATGGATCGGAAAGTAATGATGTTGTTGATAAGCTGCTGGCTTTAAAAGGAAACAAAATGCTTTTTCAGCAGGGTTCTGCTGACGGATTTTTTCAGACATTGGTAGCTGAAATCGGTATCGATACCAGTAAGGCTGCAACCTTCTCGGATAGCCAGACCAATATATTGGATACGATTAAAAATCAAAGATTATCCATATCCGGTGTTGATGTGGATGAAGAAGCAATGAATTTGGTGCGTTATCAGAATGCTTATAACCTATCCGCAAAGGTTATCAGCGTCATGGACGAGATTTACGATAAACTAATAAATTATATGGGTGTATAGCGACTGAAAGAAAAGAGCGATAGGAGGATAGATTATGAGAATAACCAATAAAATGATGACCAATAATATGATGAGTAATATTAATAAGAATAAATTGAATATGACAACTTTGGAGGAACAATATTCCAGCGGTAAGAAAATTCAAAGACCCTCCGATGATCCAATCATTACGGTAAGAGCATTAAAGCTTCGTACTAATCTTTCCGAACTTAGCCAATATTATGAGAAAAATATTCCGGATGCACAGTCCTGGATGGATGTTACAGAATCTGCTCTAACAACGGTTAATGATGTATTGAAGCAAATTAATACCTATTGTGTTCAGGGAAGCTCAGATACTCTGACTGCATCGGACCGTTCCTCAATCGCTCAAAATCTTGAGCAAATGAAACAGCAGATCTATCAGGAGGGCAACACAAATTATGCCGGAAGATATGTATTTACAGGCTATAAGACGGATAGCTCACTGATTTTTTCAGAAGATATGGATTATTTAACGTACAATATAACCCAGGACTTTACCGGTGATGATTTACAAGTAGTTAATAAGGTTTCCGGCAGTTATGATATCGAAGATTATGATGATTCTGCAACTGATTTTTCTGAATCTCCTAAGTTGAACGAAGTATACCGGATTCAATTGGCTTATGACAAATTGAGCACAGATGCTCCGACCAGCATCAGTTATTTTAAAGAGGATTCCTCCGGCATTTTAACGGAACAGACACCGATAAGCAGTAATATTAATTCGATATCTTCAACCGATCCTGAGGCATATACTCCTGATGCAGATGAAATTCATTACATCCCTGAAACCGGAGAAGTAATAATGGGAGCCGATGTATATAAAGAACTTCGGACCGCTAATAAAATAGAAATGCAGTACCAAAAAACAGGCTTTGAAAGCGGTAGTTTGAAACCGGAGCATTATTTTACCTGCACGATGACTGACGGCGATAAGCCGGAGCAGGGGGATATTACGTATACAAAGTCCGAGGAAGGACAAGATATCCAGTATGAGGTGAATTATAATCAGAAAATCAAAGTGAATACGGAAGGCTCAGATGCAATAACTCATCAGATAGGCAGAAGTATTGAGGATATTTTAGCAACCGTTAATGAAGTAACGGATACGGAGAGTAAAATAGCAGAAGTTAAAAAACGTTTAGCGGATACTACATTATCTGATGAGGAAATCACGCGTTATAATAAACTTAAAGATCAGTTAGATACGGAATTAGATTTAAAAAAAGAGGCAATGCAGAAAGCGTTTGAAAAAGGTATTACCACTTCTTCGGAAGGACAGGATAAAGTAAATGCCGCAGTGGCAGATTTGGGCAGCAGAGCTGTTCGTTTGGAATTGACGGAAAACAGGCTTTCCAGCCAAAAGGTTGATTTTGAAGATTTGCTATCGAAGAATGAGGATGCTGATCTGGTAGAAACCTATATTAAATATGGTTCAGCTGAGACAGTATATAATTCGTCACTTTCGGCAGCTGCCAAAATAATTAAGAATTCCTTATTGGATTTTCTATAAAAATTAGTAATGCAAATAGATTGAAGTTCATGTATAATATGATGAGAACGTAGTGAGCATATGCAAGCTTGCTTGCGATATGCGATCGGAGTGAAGAGATTATGGACGAAGTCCATAATATTTCTAGATACGAAAGAGTAACCGTTTGAAAGGAAGGCGATGGACATGCTGGTTAATACAAGACATTTTGGAGAAATAGATTTAGATGAGAATAAAATTATATATTTTGAAAATGGTATTTTAGGTTTTGAGGAATATAAAAAATATACACTTTTATTTGATCAAGAGGATGAAGAAAGACCGGATATCTCATGGCTTCAGAGCTTGGATGAAGTAACACTTGCAATTCCGGTGGTTAGTCCATTCCTTGTAAAACCAGATTTTAATCCTGTTGTAGAGGATGAACTGCTAAGATCCTTAGGTGAGCTTTCAGAGGATAATATTGTAGTTCTAGTATCTGTTACAGTACCTGCTGATATTGAGAGTATATCGGCAAATTTAAAAGCTCCGTTCATTATTAATTCAGATTCAAGAAAAGGAGCCCAAATTATTATAGATAATCCGGAATATGAGGTAAAATACAACTTTTATAATCAATTAGCAGCCCATAAGGCAGCAAAGGAGGGCAAATAATATGCTGGCCCTGTCAAGAAGAATTAATGAAGCTATCATTATAGGTAATGATATAGAGATTACAGTGTTAGAAGTAAAGGGTGATCAAGTGAAGATTGGAATCAGCGCACCGAAATCAGTTCCGATTTACCGTAAAGAGATATATCTTCAGATTAAAGAATCCAATAAGGAAGCAGCAGAATCTTTAACTTCGGAGGAGATATTAAAGAAGTTATTTCAGTAAATAAGATTATTAAAGAATAATTAAGAGGCCTCCCGGTACGGTTGTTCAATACAGCGGTATTTGGAGGATTTTCTTTTATATTAAGATAAATCATTATCGAGTGAAGTTATGGGTTTATTAATATTTTTATATAGCAGCTATAAACATTTTAATAAAACAAACCGATAAAAGAAATAGGATGTTATTGCAAATGATTAATACAGTCAAGGATGGCATAATCGCAATATGGATTGATTTTAAGAAACACATGGAGGTGTATGTTTATGGCATTAGATGCATTATCAGGAGCTATTTATAATGACGCGGCAAAACTGATCTCAAAACCAAGAGTAGAGACGACTTCAGGTCAGGAGACAAGTCAGGCAACGATTAATATTACGGAACTACCAGGAACGTCAAAAGTTGCTATGAACAGTCGGACAAGTAAAGAACAGAATAGTGGACAAAACAATGGACAAAACAATGGTTCAGCTTCTGATCAACAGATTAAAGATGCAATTTCAAAAGCGAATAATAAACTAAAGATGCACAGAACCAGATGTGAATTTTCCTACCACGAAGAAACCAAAAGAGTTTCTATTAAGGTTCTCGATGAAGATACAAAAGAAGTTATCAGAGAAATTCCTCCGGAGCAGACATTAGAAATGGTTGAAAGAATGTGGGAGCTGGCAGGACTTCTTGTTGATGAAAAGAGATAGAGAGGTGACAGTATGTCTATAAAATTATCAGGATTGATTTCCGGTATGGATACAGATAGTATAGTTACAGAATTAATGAAAGCGGAACGCATGAAATCCACTAAGATTGAAAATAAAGTAACCAAATTAGAGTGGAAACAGGATAAATGGAAAACTCTTAATTCTAAAATATATTCATTCTATACGGACTCTTTGTCTAAGATGAGATTTAAGGGAAGTTACAACACAAAAGATGTAACATCTTCAGATGATAGCAAAGTTACTGTCACTGCAGATAGCACGGCATCGGTTGGTACTCAGACGCTTAAGATAAAGCAGCTTGCAAGTGCACAATATGTTACAGGTACGCAGGTTGCTGCGGATGATAATGGTAAGGCAATTGGACGTAGTACCCTGCTGACGGATCTAGGGTTTAGTGATGCGGATAGTAATACAATTATAATTGACGGAGGTACTGGTCAAGAATTTTTAGAGGTTGGTACCGATACCACGGTAGGTAACTTCATAGATGCTTGTAAGAAAGCCGGCGTGAATGCAACTTATGATTCGACCCAGAAGCGGTTTTTCTTAAGTTCTCTGAGTAGTGGTATCGCGAATGCTTTTTCTTTAGAAGCTACAACTGCGGATAGCTTAACAAACCTTGGATTGACTGATATTACGACTACGGAATCCGATGGAAAAGTTACAGTTGACTCTGGAAGTCTTTCACATATTGACCCTTCAGATTCTATTATTGAATATAATGGTGCTACTTTAACAGGAACAACCAATACCATTACCGCGAATGGACTAACTTTTAATCTGAAAGGTGTAACTGATGGCTCCAGTACCGAGGACATATCGGATGACAAGGTTATCAATCTTTCAGTAACGAATAATACACAAGCAGTATACGATATGGTCAAGAGTTTTGTCACAGGCTATAATGAATTATTAAAAGAAATGAATAACGAATATAATGCTGATTCAGCTAAGGGATATGACCCATTAACGGATGATGAAAAAGAAGCCATGACGGATACTCAGATAGAAAAATGGGAAACCAAAATAAAAGACTCTCTGCTAAGAAGAGATGATAACTTAAATTCAGTTATAAATTTAATGAGGACTGAAATGGGTGGAAATGTTACTGTCAATGATAAAAGTTATTCGTTATCAACTTTCGGTATTGGCACATCATCCATTTATACAGAAAAAGGCTTGCTACATATTGATGGTAACAGCGAGGATTCAAGTGTATCTGGTACGACAGATAAATTAAAGAAAGCTTTGAGCGAGGATCCGGATACTGTTACGAGTGTTCTTTCTACTTTGGCAGGTAATCTTTATAGCTCGATGACGGACAAGATGAAAAGCTCGTCTATTAAAAGTGCACTGAATTTTTACAATGATAAAGAGATGACAAAAACACTGAAAGATTATAATTCCAGTCTAAAAACGATGGAAACTAAATTGACGACTCTGGAAAACAAATACTATAAGCAATTCACTGCGATGGAGTCTGCGATGTCAAAATTGAATTCACAAAGTTCTTCTTTGACTTCCTTACTGGGAGGAAGCAGTTAAGAGTTTAAAATTCTAAAATAGTTATGAATTAAAAGGAGGACTTACCATGGCTATGAATGCAGCAGCCGCATATAAGGACAGCAAAATATTAACAGCATCACCGGCGGAGTTAACCTTAATGCTTTACGAAGGTGCAATTAAGTTTGGGAATATTGCTCTTATGGCAATGGAAAAGAATGACAATCATAAAGCGAATACAAATATAGTTAAAGTCGAGAGAATCATTTCAGAATTTCGTGCAACCTTAGATTTTAAATATCCTGTAGCTAAGGATTTTGATGCTGTCTATGACTATATTTACCGTAGATTAATAGAAGCAAACATTAAGAAAGACAGATCTGTTCTTGAAGAGGCAATAGATTACATAAGAGAGATGCGCGATGCATGGAAGGATGTAATGAAGTTATCGAAACAAGCAAATAAAATGTAAGCTTGCAGGAAAGAAAGGGACAACAAGATGGATCAGTCCAACCAACATAAAACCTATCTGGTATTACTAAAGGAGACTTTAATTAAAAAGATCAATATTTTGAGAAGTTTACTGGAATATACACTAGAGCAGGAAAGATTAGCTAACCTGGGTAACATTGAAGGAGAAGAATTTGATGCTGCTTTTACGGAGAAAGATAAGCTGTTAAAGACATTAGCTCAATTAGACGATGGATTTGAACAGATTTATCTAAGAGTAAAAGAAGTGGTTACTACAAATGCAAGTCAATATCAGGAAGAAATAAAGGAGCTGCAGGAGCTTATCTTAAAAATTACTGATATTAATGTAAATCTGCAGGCTACTGAAGAACGCAACAAGATTAAAATTGAAAATACGCTGATTAAAAAGCGCAAGGAGATTAAGAACTTTAAAATCAGTAATCAAACAGCATCTAGTTATTATAAGAATATGGCAAACCAACACCAAGGAGAATCTTATTTTTTAGACAAAAAAAATTAAAAAATTCATTATTAGGTATAAAGTTATAGAAAAATGTTCCGATATATATATCAAGTAAATCAATATTACAGAGGTGTTATGAAGGAGCGTACGGCCCGAGAGACATTTCAGGGGATATTGAATACTAACATAATAAAAACGGTAGCATGGATGCTACTACAAATTCAAGGAGGAATAATAATATGGTAGTACAGCATAATATGGCAGCAGCCAACACAAACAGACAGTTAGGTATTAATACCAGTAATCTTTCCAAATCAACGGAAAAGTTATCATCCGGTTACAGAATTAACCGTGCCGGTGATGATGCGGCTGGTCTTTCAATTTCCGAGAAGATGCGTGGACAAATCAGAGGTATTGAACAGGCTTCCACTAATGCTCAGGACAGTATTTCTTTAATTCAGACTGCTGAAGGTGCATTAAATGAAACACATTCCATTCTTCAAAGAATGAGAGAACTTACTGTTCAAGCAGCTAACGATACTAACGTATCTGTTGATCGTACAGCGATCCAGGAAGAAATTAAAGCTCTTGCATCAGAAGTAACTCGTATTGCTACTCAAACAGAATATAATACTCAGAAGTTATTAACCGGTTCCTTCAGTAATAAGAAGTTCCAGATTGGTGCAAACAGTGGACAAAGTATTTCACTTAGTATTAATACGATGACAGCTTCTAAATTAAATGTTGATGGAATTGCCAGCAGTGTTAAGGCTTACTCTACAGCAACAAGAGCTCTTAAAACGATTGATTCTGCTATCAAGACAGTATCAAAAGAAAGATCAAAACTTGGTGCACTTCAGAACAGATTGGAACATACGATTGCCAATGCGGATAATGCATCTGAGAACTTACAATCAGCTGAATCCCGTATTCGTGATACTGATATGGCTAAAGAAATGGTTAAATACTCAAGGAGTAATATTCTTCAGCAAGCAGCTCAGTCTATGTTGTCTCAGGCTAACCAGTCAACACAAGGTGTGTTATCATTGTTACAATAATTACTTATGTACTAAAGCTAAAAGGACCGACCCGAAGGTCGGTCCTTTTTTACTTGTCACCGACGTGAGGTGGAGTGGAGGTTAAGGATGGATAGTTTTAAATTAGCAATGGAAGATGCAATTAATCAATTAGATACGGTTACGGATTATCTGTATAAACAGAAGATCAAGATGGCATATACGAAACTTAACGGAGTTGTTGTAGTATTAGCAGGGTTAATTGATCAACTATATGAAATGAACAGGAATAGTCAACTTAAGGATTTTGATATTAATGAAATAGCAGGTAAATTAACCGAAGCTCTGAATGCGATGGAAGCTGGTGATAATGTTCTGCTGGCAGATATTTTAAAATATGAAATAGCAGATCAACTCAGGCTAATTCAAAACAGCTTATAATAAGGATTGTTTCATAGAGTTAAATATTCATTGGCATAAAGGAAATTGTGTATTTTCAGTAAATTTTTATATAATAATCTTTATGTAATAATAGGAATAAAGTGTTTCGCTTAGTGGGGGTAATTATGAACTTCTATGATATAAATTTACAAATGATTAAAGAAAAAAGAAAATACCTTTACGAATGTCTTATGGAATGTGATTTTCATACTGAAAAGAATTTATTAAGTAATATTAACTCGATTGAAACCAAGGATGGCAATCGGGCTATTGTGCTAGAAAAAGAAGGAAATATTACTCGATTAAATAGTGCTTACAGACCACAGGCAGAAGCAGAAAAATGGGCAGGTCAATTTGATTTTAATAATTTAGATATTGTGGTATCAATGTTTGGTTTTGGTAACGGTATATTTGCCAGGGAAATCATGAAACGATTAGGAGAGAAGAACATTCTGCTAATTGTAGAACCAAGCTTTGATATTTTTATGCATACATTAGAAAATTATGATATTACGGACATCTTATCCGAAACCCGAATATCAATTAGTATAGAAGGAATTAATAAACAGGAATACTCGACTTTAGTTGATCAGTGTGTTAATTGGATTAATCTAAATACACAAATTATATGTGCACATCCTCAATATGATAAACTATTTATTGAAGAGTATGATAATTTTAATAAAACTTTAAGGGATGTAAAAATAAGAGAAACAGTAAATAAAAATACGGAAGCTTATTGGGGTATTAGAATGACGAAAAATGAGATTAAAAACCTCAAATTTCTTAAAGAATGCAATATCTTAAGTGATTTTATTGAAGATATTCCCAAAGATTTACCGGCGATTATCGTATCTGCCGGCCCATCCCTTGATAAAAATATACAGTATTTAAAAATGGCAAAAGGTAAAGCAATAATATTCGCGGTAGATACGGCTCTGAAGTATTTATTAAAGCATGATATCATGCCTGATTTTATTGTTACGTTAGACGCTGCCAAATCACCAAAACACTTCGCTGATGATAGGTTTAAGGAAATACCGCTTTTATGTAAATCAGTAAGTAATCCAGGTGTTTTAGAATTACACAAAGGCCGGAAAATATTATTTTCCAATGAAGAATTTATTGATACAATTTATAAAAGATTAGGGAAAAAACAAGTTTTTCTTCATACCGGAGGAAGCGTATCAACGGCAGCGTATTCTATCTGTGTTGCGTTGGAATTTAAAAGAATTATTTTTATAGGGCAGGACTTGTGCTATAACGGAGATTATTCCCATGCCGGTGGTGTCATTAATAATCCGCATGGTTCTGGTGAGCGTGTAATGATGGTTGAAGATAATAACGGTAATATGGTGAAAGCAAGGCATGATTGGTATACCTATCTTATATGGTTAGAGGATGCAATTGAATTATGTTCCCATATTGATGTTATTAATGCTACAGAAGGCGGTGCCAAAATAAAAGGGGCAAAAGTAATGACCTTATCTGATGCAATCGACCAATATTGTAACCGTGAAATTGATGTAATTCAAATTGTATCTAATAAAAAACCTACTTTCAGCCAGGAAGAACTTGGATATGTGAGTGCTTACTTTAAGGAAAGCGCCTTGGATTTGGAGTGGATTGCTAATAAAGCGAAGAGATCTTTAGCAATATGCAATAAATTGATTATTGCCGCAGAAAAAGGCAAAATAGGAAGACTTGAAAATCAAGCTCTAGCTAAAAAAATATCAGTCTATAATAAAGAAATGTCAGATAAAAGTGTATATCAGCTATTAAATGATTATATTTCAGAGGTTACTACCAAACATTTAGATACTATAAATCAACTAACGGATGATATAAAAGTAAATCAAATAAAGACATACACAATATCAAGAGAGGTTTATAAAGCAATACAAGAAGCTGCGGGTGTATTAAAACCTTTATTAGAAGAAGCGATTGCAGAGTTTAATGTGAATAGTCTCGCAAAAGAATGCGAGCCATTAGAAGAATAGCAGAAACAGCTATTCTTCAGGATTTATGCCCAAACTAATCCAAAGATAACAGGTTATGTTAATTTGAATTGATTTTATTGTGCTTCAGGATAACGGACAAGGATGGTGAATTATGAATATACTGGCTATAATACCTGCAAGAAGCGGTTCAAAAAGTGTACCCCATAAGAATATCCGATTAATTAATGGAAAGCCTATGCTAAGTCATTCAATTGAACATGCCCAAAAATCAAAGTATATCAATCGGATTATTCTAAGTACGGACAGTGAAGCTTATTCAGCAATTGGTAGAGAATATGGGGCTGAGGTTCCCTTCCTTCGACCTGAAGAATATGCGACTGATACAGCTTTGGATATCGATGTCTTTCAGCATTGCTTAACCTATTTAAGAGAACAAGAAAATTACTCAGCAGATATTGTTGTGCAGCTTAGACCTACTTATCCGATACGTGATGTTGAAGATATTGATGCGATGATAGAGATATTATTAAAGGATACTACCTTTGATTCCGTTCGCAGTATTGCCCCGGCTAAGGAAATACCTTATAAGATGTGGCATAAAAAGGAAGACGGATCAATTATTCCAATTATGAAGGATATCCATGAATGCTATAATTTACCGAGGCAACAGTTACCAAAGGTATATTACCAGAATGCTTGTATCGATGTAGTTAGAGGTGAAGTTATACTGAATCAGCACTCCATGTCTGGTAATAAAATCTATGGATACGAGATGAGTAAAAACTACGATATTGATACAGAGGAAGAATTTGGGATTGCAGAGGAGTACTTAAGAATTACTTCCGGGAAGAAACGATTTGTCTTTGATATTGATGGAGTGATAGCCAAGATAGCAGAAAACAATGATTATGCGAAAGCAGAACCTAATCAGGTTATGATTGATGTGATTAATAAATTATATTCGATGGGGAATGAAATAATATTGTTAACTGCCAGAGGATACGTAACCGGTATTGACTGGAGAGGCATAACCGGGGAGCAATTAAACAGATGGGGACTGCACTACCATGAACTTCATTTTGGAAAGCCAAATGCGGATTTTTACGTGGATGATCGGATGATATCAATGGATCATTTAGTTAAATTATTTAAATAATGGCTCTGTGTTATAGCTGGGGTGATATTCTCTGAATACCGCTCCATTGTTATGTTCAGAGCCATAAAAGGTTCTATAATATATGTTGGAATGTGTTATTTACACACCCCAACATATATTATAGAACCATTTTTATTATGGAAATAATCGTTTACAAATTAAAGTTATATTTGCCTAATATTTTATATTATTATGTCGATATATATATCATAGAATCATTTTAATAAGAACGGCAGTGTTGTAAAAGCATTTCAAACTGGCAAAAAGCACGGTGACTAGCTTTCGCTGATTATTTGAGATGCTGCTTTGCAGCATCATGGAGGTAAATATGATGAAAGATGAAAATATGTTTTCGGATTTATTTGTTTTTGAAATGGCAAATAGCCATCAGGGAAGTGTAGAGCATGGTATCGATATTATTAAGGCGATGAGTCGGATCGCAAGAAAATACAATATAAAAGCAGCTGTAAAGTTACAGTACCGAAATTTAGATACATTTATTCACCCTGATTATAAAGATAGAACTGATGTAAATCACATCCCGAGATTCATGAGTACCAGAATGAATTATGATCAATTTACGCAGCTTGTAGATGCAATTCATGAAGAGGGTTTGATTGCAATGAGTACACCGTTTGACGAAGATGGAGTTGACTGGTGTATGGATCAGGGAATAGATATAATCAAAGTAGCAAGCTGTAGTGCACTTGATTGGCCACTGCTTACTAAAATTGCTTATACACATAAACCAGTAATAATATCTACCGGAGGAAAGAATTTATCCGAGATTGATAAATTATATAATTTCTTTACCCATAAGGGCTGTGAATTTGCATTTCTCCATTGCGTAGCAGAATATCCAGCTCCCCTTGAGAGATTGCAATTAGATTTTATCGATCGTATGAACCGTCGTTATCCTGAGGTAACCATCGGTTATTCAGGACATGAGGATCCGAATGAGAATATAGTAGCAATGTTAGCGATAGCGAAGGGAGCAAAGATTTTAGAACGTCACGTTGGACTTCCTACAGAGTCGATTACTCTTAATGCTTATTCCATGAATCCGGAGCAAGCAGATAAATGGGTAAAAGCAGTGCTGGATGCAAAAATGATATGTAGAACCAAGAAAGAGAATGATAAATATGTTAGCCAGGAAGAAATTGATTCTCTTCGTTCTTTAATGAGAGGCACCTATGTAAAGAAAAATATAAAGCAGGGTGACCCGATTATGATGGAAGATGTATTCTTTGCAATGCCTTGTCAGGACAAGCAGATGACAAGCGGAGAATTCATGGAAGGAATCATTGCAAGCCATGACTATAACGCGGATGAACCATTAATTGAAAAGAGAAAGATAACAGATATTGGTCAGGTTCGCAGTGTTGTACATGATGCAAAAGGTATGCTTTATGAGGCAGGAATAGCTTTAGGTAAAGATTTTGAAGTAGAATTATCCCATCATTACGGTATGAAACATTTTAGACAGACAGGTGCAATTATTATCAGCATAATCAATAGAGAATATTGTAAGAAACTGCTGGTTATTCTACCGGGTCAGAAACATCCGGTTCATATGCATAAAGTAAAAGAAGAGACCTTCCAGTTGCTTTATGGAGATCTAACGGTAAATATGGAAGGAAAAGATATTTATATGAAGCCGGGAGATATTCAAACTGTGTTAAGGGAACAGAACCATTCCTTTACTTCTACAAAAGGAGCAATATTTGAAGAGATTTCTACAACCCATATAAAGAATGACTCCTATTATGAGGATCCAATTGTAAGAGCTTTAGATCCCATTGAAAGAAAAACTATATTGAAGAAATGGTAGGCAGTTAGTAATGTTAAAGGCAATCAGTATAATTAAATATTGGGCACAAATATTTGTAATACCAATTTACGGATTGTCTTTTTTATGGCCAAGAAATAAAAAAATTTGGGTATTTGGTAGTACCTTTGGTAATCGTTTTGCGGATAATCCCAAATATTTGTACCTTTATCTAAATCAAAATAATAGAGATGTAAGACCGATTTGGGTAAGTAAAAAAAGAGAGATTGTTACAATGCTAAATAACCAGGGGTATGAAGCTTATTATTTGAAATCTTTCAGAGGAATATGGTTTTGCTTATTAGCAAAGGTTTATCTTTTTGATAATTATTCAAAAGATATAAGCTTCATACTGTCTGGCGGAGCCCTTAAAATTAACTTATGGCATGGCATTCCATTGAAGAAGATTAATCATGATAATAGGTTCGACCTGGTACGTCATCCAAAGAATCTCAGAGATTATTTCAAAACTGCTCTAAGGCGGATGTCAGACGAAAAGCCATCCCACTATGTATTAACGACTTCCGACTTTCTGTTACCTATATTCTCTTCCGCTTTTCAGACGAAAAATGTTTTAACCTCTGGATATCCTCGAAATGATACTTTAGTACAGGTTAACATTTCGAATATGTTAAATAAAGAGGAAAGTGAATTTATTAATGTTATAGAAAAAATGTTACAAAATGATCAAAATGATCTTAATGATCATATGCAAAAGAAATTGATATTATATATGCCAACGTTCCGGGAAAGTGAAACAAAGTTCTTTGAATGTATGGATATGATTACTTTTCAAAATTTCTTAGAGCAGACAAATTGTATTTTCTGTATCAAATTACATCCAAAATCGAAACTTCAAGGCAGATTTCAAGAAATAAGAAATGATAATATTATGGTTATTCCTGCAGCAACTGATCCCTATATCATATTAAATAAGGTTGATATATTGATTACAGATTACTCCTCCATTTATTTTGACTTCTTATTGACTGACAAACCAATCGTATTCTTTCCTTATGACTTTAAAGAATATACTATGAATTCCCGTGATATGTATTTTGATTATGATGAGTTTACACCGGGAAATAAAGTATTCAAACAGTCAGAATTACAAATAGAAATTGATAAAATTATATCCGGAAATGAGGATAATCATACAAAATATAGAGATCGAATAAGAAATCTGGTTTTTGATAAAGTAGATGGAAGTGCAAGTGAGCGCTTATATGAAGATATTAAGCAAATTATAGGATAACGATCTTCTATGCACCTATTACTAAAGCAGGAAGGGTGAGGAAATGATAACAGAGTTAAATTGTAAAGAGGAATTTATAAGTCTTCTAAGTTCAAAAGAATATACGCTTATTGTATACGGTGCTGGCAGATGGGGACGAAAAATTGCATTAGGGGAATTCAATGAAATATGTGATTCGTGTAATATAAATGAAGAAATTAAGTACTTCTGTGATAAATCCCCAGCGTTACCGGATAATTATTATGGGATTAAGATTTTAAAACCCAAGGAAATGGAAAAAATCAACAATCAGCTTTTGATATTTGTATGCACAGGAATTAATGAAAAGCATTTTACGCAAGTAAAAAACGATGTAATTCAGGAACTGAGAAAATTAAATATTAATGCTTCTATATATAATATAAACGATATGTTTACTATTAATAAGACAAATGGTACGGTTCATTTTGGCCATAATTTTTGGGTATTTGATCTGTTTAAATTTATGAGAAATACACCGGACTATTATAAAAAAATTTATCGTCAGGCTACGAAAGAACCATCGAAATATATTAATGAATTACTTGATGAACGTCAATATGCCGTGAATTCTATCATAAGAAATAGTAAGGATTATTCTCTTGTTGATTTTCAAGGGAAATATTTTAATACCGTAAATGGAAAAAGAGTAACAATACCTTCTATAAAAGCGTCAAACTGTATTTATTTTTATGGTGATTCAAGAGTAATGTCAGTATTTACAGAAGACCAGCATACAATTTGCAGCTTTCTTCAAAAGAATATAAATTCAGACTTCTTAGTTGTAAATTGTGGTATTCCCCGTAAGAATAGTGAAAGAATGTTATTTCAATTAATGAATACTGAATTAAAAGAAGGAGATATTGTATTCTGGGCTTGTAATTATATGTACACTCATAATGAGATGGATATCATTCATCCTGTTGAATGTATTATAAAAGCAGATCAGTATTGTAAAAAGAAAAATGTTGAATTCTTCTTTTTTGGACTCCCATCGATTAATGAGGTATATCAAAAAACGGAAGTAGAGAACTATATTTTGGATCATTACGATATATCTGATTTATCAGATCATAGTAATGTGAAAAAATACTTTGAGCAGATGTTACTTGCAAAAGGAATTAAATACTATGATCTATCCAATATATTTAATAGTATTAGACCACAGAATTACCAGGAATATTTTGTTGATGCTGATCATTATGGTCCGGATGGAAATGAATTAATTGCTGATTGGTTAGCGGATTTAATAAGGGTAAACAAAAGCTATTCTTCTAAATTAGAATCGGAGAAAGTTTCCAATATTATTAACAAAAGAGCGAAAGATTTTGAAATGGAATTAACCAAACTGAATTATGACAGTGAAGTTGATAACTATATATCAAATTTAAAAGATAAATATGGTACAATCGTATCTGGAGCAGATTCTGTTGGTGGTATTGTGATGAATTGTAATCCATTTACCTATGGGCATAGATATTTAATTGAATATGCAAGTAAACAGGTGGATGTGCTTTTTATCTTTGTTTTAGAAGAAAATCGTTCTGAATATACCTTCGAGGAACGTTTTTACCTGGTAAAGGAAAATACGAAAGATCTAAAAAATGTACATGTCATTAAAAGCGGGAAATTTATTATTTCATCATTAACCTTTCCAGAATACTTTGAAAAGGGCAGTAATCCGAGTGTTAATATTGATGCAAGTAAGGATTTGATGCTGTTCTCAGAAAGAATTGCTCCTGCACTTAAGATTAAAAAACGTTTCGTAGGGCAGGAACCTTATTGTGTAGTTACGAATGCTTATAACATTCAGATGAAAAATATCTTATCAGAAAAAGGTATTGAAGTAATAGAAATTCCAAGAAAAGATATTGGAGGTACAGCGATTAGTGCCTCAGAAGTTAGAAGAAGAATAAATGCAGGTGAGCTTGAGGGAGTGAAAGAATTGGTACCGGAGTACACCTATAATCTGATATGCAAAAAGTTTGGTTTTCAGAAAATTTAATGATAAACCTAATTGTATATCAGATTGTAACAACAATAAATTTCATAGGTTATCCAGTTTGAGATAATTTGGAGGATATATGTTTGTTCTTAATCGTGAAAATATGGACTTTCCGTTACCGGAGATTAATTATAAACCGGGGAATAGATATGTAATTTATGGTACCGGGGAGGTGGCTGGGAGCTATTATCGATCCATATGCGAATTATATGGTGAAAATAGTATTGCTTTTTTTCTTGATTCTCTGGTAAAAAAGGATGAGCTTTATGGAAAAAAAGTAATTAGCCCGAAAGAGCTGGCTAACCGAGCCGATAAAAATGTATTGTATTACCTTTTGGCTTCCTATACCAGTAGTAATAGCATGGAAGCGGAGCTGTTGAATAATGGAGTTAATCAGTCCAATATCATTTCTAATAATAAATACAGTATAGATAGTTTTGATAAACTTCAAGGTACTATTAAAAGCATTGGAATATTCCCTCCAATTGATGATAGTGATGTACTTAACGATTTATTAAGTAAAATAGAACTATATATCCCGGATATAAAGTCAAGTTTAGTTAAAATAAAACTTATCTATAAGAAGGATGACCATATCCATAAAAATCTGTGGATAGATATTAAACAAGAGGGCTGGAATGTTGATGATACAGATCTTATCCTTGTATGGAATAAAAAAGCATTAGGTGACGAGATTTTAAAAAAACATCCTAATGTATATTGTATTGATCCTGAGTTTTTTCAATTAATCGATACGAAGATACTGGGATTATTAAATTATAAGATCCTGAATCAAAGTTCAAAGAGCAAATATCTTGATAATTCCTATCGGTTTTTTAATAAGTTAGATGAACAATTTAAAGATACCGAGACCTCCTTTATTTTTGGTTTAGGGCCATCGTTGCGGCAGGGAATATCTAAATTCATTGATATGAATATTCCAAAATCTGTTCGGATAGCCTGCAATGGATGCATAAACTCTCCGGATTTAATGGATAAAATAAAGCCAAATGTTTATATTTTGACAGATATACAAATTTTACAACATGACATGATGTTACAAATGGATACTATTGCAAAGTATATAAATAATAACGACTGCTATTTGATCGTGAATGAATGGTGGATCCCTATCATAGTTGCAAGATATCCGTTCGTATCGGATAAAATAATTGGAATCACCGAAAATGCAGAACATATTATGTTCCCGAGTCCGGAACATAGACAGGTCTATGCAAAGGCCCATAATGTTATTACAAGAATGGCTGTACCTCTGGCATCTTATCTCACTGATACAATATATATCACAGGGTGTGATGGGGTACAAATTGAAGAAGAGGGGCAGCAAGCATTTACCTATACGGAAGGTGTTAATACACATAAGGATATTAGTCAAAAAAAGCAATCAATTACTTACTTTATACAGCATAACAGTTTCTTTAAAGATATCATCGAGTATGGAGAAAAGCTAGGAAAACAATATTATTCCTTAACGTCCTCCTATATTCCTGTACTTCAGGAAAGGTTATTCGAAAGCTGAGTCGTTTAGATAACCATCTAAATTTGTATATGGAGTTTACTTAATAATAATTATTTTATAACAGTAATAGCGAATAGGATGGGAGAATCTTATGAGAATTGGACTAATGGCAGGTAATTTCAAGAACGCAGGTGATTTCTTGATAACGCAGAGAAGCCATGAGCTGATGCAAATGGTTTATCCAGATGCAGAAATAATTGAAATACCAAGGTGGATTAGTCTTGAGGATCGCCTGGATGAAATAAATCAGTTAGATGCACTGGTGTTTGCAGGGGGGCCATGTTATATTCCTAATATTTATCCGAATAAAATACCGTTGGTAAAGGATTTGGACCTTATAAAAGCAAAGTTATTTGTCCTTGGAAATGGATGGTGGGGTGGCGACACTCGTAACCTATTAATCTATAATTATCATTTTACAAGTGATACCATGAAATTTCTCCAACGAGTTGAACGTGATACAAAGACCTTAAGCTGTAGGGATTTTTATACTGTACAAATATTAAGAAATCATGGATTTCAAAATGTCGATATGACAGGCTGTCCTGCTTGGTATGATATCAAACATGTGAATGAAACGTCAATACGAGCAGATCTAAATAAAGATTTTAAAACCATTTGTATTTCTGACCCTGCCTATATCACTAACTTTAACCAGGCAAAAAGAGTAACCTTATTTATAAAGGAGAAATTTCCAAAGGCTAAGATTAAGTTTATTTTTCATAGAGGATTTGAGGTTGATGAGGCAAATGCGAAGGCATGGAATATAAAAGATACAGCTCTCTATGATATGATCTCAGAAATTGGAGTGGAGATTGTTAATATAGAAAACACCTCCGAGGGCCTTTGTGTATATGATGACTGCGATCTTCATATTGGTTATCGTGTACATGGCCACATTTATAATTTATCGCAAAGAAATGTTTCAATTCTAATAGAGGAAGATGGCAGAGGTGCAGGAGTTAATCAGGCATTGGGACTCACATCAATATCAGCATATGATTTTGATGACAAGTTGCCGTTAGATATTATTTTACGAACAAAGAAGAATGAGTGTAATTTTGATATAGAAAATAAATATATCGAAAAAAATATAGATGACTATCTTTATAATTTGACCAGACAAAATTTTATGATACTCGAGAATGCTTTCCATACCATGAAAAGTTATTATCCGATTATGTTAAATAAAATTAAAAGTTTGGAAAAGTTTATATAAAATACAAAGAAATGAGGATAAATGGATGAATACCTTAGTTGTAATACCGGCAAGAGGGAATTCCAAAGGAATCCCAAGAAAGAACATTCGTTTAATGGCAAATAATCCATTGATTTATTATGTTATTCAAAATGCAAAGCAAATAAATTGCCCTTCAGATATTATTGTAACTACGGATGATGAAGAAATTATTTCTGTAGTACAGGGGTATGGTATTGAATGCATTAAGAGACCATCGGAACTTGCCGGTGATAGAACAACCTTGGATCCTGTTGTTAATCATGCAGTTGAAACTATGGAAGCACTTCGAAAATATAGATACGATATCGTTATAACATTACAACCAACTTCACCAACTTTAAAATCGGTTACACTAAATTCGGCCATAGAATTCTTCGTCAATCAGAATAAAGATTCGTTAATTAGTGTGGTAAACAGGCCTCATTTATCCTGGAGACGTGAAAATGATGAAATTGTACCGAACTATATAAAGCGTTTAAACAGACAAGAACTACCTTGTAATTATTCAGAAACAGGCGGATTTTTTATTACGAAAAGAGAGTTTGTAACGAATAGCTCAAGACTAGGCAATAAAATTGGTGTTTTTGAGGTCCTGGAAAATGAAAGTATTGATATTGATTCCGAGGCTGACTGGATTGTATGCGAAAGTATGTTAAACAGAAAGAAAATTATATTCCGTGTTGACGGGGAAGAAAAATTAGGCATGGGTCATATTTATCGGTGCCTTACTTTAGCATATAAATTAATCGGACATGATTTATGTTTCATAACCAAAAAACAATGTGACCTCGGTGTTAGAAAACTGGAACAATCCTTCTTTCCGATGAAGGTTATTGAACAGGAAGAAGATATGTGGAGTTTCCTAGAAGAATATAAGCCGGATATCATTATTAATGATATCCTTAATACATCAGAAGAATATATGCTGAAATTAAGATCTTATGTTAAAAGAATCATCAATTTTGAGGATGAGGGTGAAGGTTCAAACCTGGCTGATGGAGTAATCAATGCCCTATATGATAATAAGAAAGGTCAAAAAAATGTATACAGTGGCTTTGAATACTTTTGTATTCGAGATGAGTTTATACAGACCAGACCAAAAGAGTTTGAAACAAATCTAAAGAATGTTATCATAATGTTTGGAGGCTCTGATCCCAGTAATTTAACGCAAAGAATCTATAACATATGCCATCAGCTTCATGATAAATACCCGGATATTCGTTTTAATTTTATCACTGGTTTTGGTTACCCATATAAAGATAACATAAAAACAAAGGAAGAATTTAATATATTTGCATATCATGATGTAAAAAGAGTAAGTAAATATATGATGGAAGCGGATCTTGCAATTACCTCTCAGGGCAGAACGATATATGAACTTGCCTATATGGGAGTGCCAGCAATTGTTTTAGCTCAGAACCAAAGGGAAACAGAACATCTCTTTGCACAGATAAAAAATGGATTTATCAATCTTGGTATTGGTCATGAACAAGATGAAAAAACGATTCTCCGTACCATGGAATGGCTGATTGACACACCACAACTAAGAAAAGAGATGAGAAACCTAATGATGTCAAAGGAATTTCAAAAGGGCCATGAAAGAGTTTTGCGTATAATATTAGATACCAGATTGGAATGAGGTGATTCATATTTTTAAAGAAATATTAGACAAGCAAGGTTATTATTTATTAGCTGAAATTGGGGTTAATTATTATGATATTGCGAAAAACTTAGATATTGATTTAATGGAAGCTGCAAAATTAATGTGCAGAGAAGCGAAAAAGGCAGGAATTGATGCGGTAAAGTTTCAAACTTATAAAGCGGGTAGTTTGGCCTCAAAAAATTCTCCTGCATATTGGGATAGAACAGAGGAGCCTACGGGCTCTCAGTATGAACTATTTAAAAAATTTGATTCCTTTGGTGAGAAGGAATATAAAGAGCTATATCATTATTGTAAACAAATTGATATTACTTTCTCTTCAACTCCATTTGATTTCGAATCCGCTGATTATCTAGATCCCTTTATGGATTTTTATAAGATATCTTCCTCCGATATAACAAATCATCCGTTTATTATTCATATGGCAAAAAAAGGCAAACCAATTTTACTCTCAACAGGTGCTTCTAACAGGGAGGAAATTGAACGTGCAGTTCGGATTATTCGTCAGTATAATCAAGAGGAATTAGTGTTACTGCACTGTGTATTAGAATATCCCACCGTTCACGAACATGCAACGCTTAATCGCATTGTATCTCTTAAACAGGAGTATCCGGCGTATATCATAGGATATTCTGATCATACAAAGCCGGATTTTGATTATGAAATTTTAAAAACAGCTTATAATCTGGGTGCACAGGTAATTGAGAAGCATTTTACCTTGGATAAGACACTCAAGGGAAATGATCATTATCACGCTATGGATGCGAAGGACGCTGGTAAAATTAAGGAAGGCCTTGACTATATTAATATAATTAGAGGAGATTATGGTTTATCGTTTTTAGAAACAGAGAGAAAAGCTAGGGAATGTGCCAGGCGTTCTATAGTAACGACAAGATTAATTGATAAAGGAAGTATCATAACTGCGGATGATTTGACTTTCAAAAGACCGGGAAATGGAATTGGTCCAGAACATATTAATGAATTAGTAGGCAAAACTGCATTAAAGGATATACCTGAAGATTATATTATAGATTGGAAAGATATTATATAAAAATATAATTTAAGTATTACAACACTTTATGGAAAATACTATAAATCGAGGTATTAAATTTTGAATGATCAAATCTATCAATTATTTAATAATAACATAACCATTATCGATATTATTAATCAAATAATATTGAATTTTCGAATCCAAAATTATGATAAGGCCCTACGGAATGCAACTTTATTTATCAATCAGCTGGATCAGTCAATGCCGCAATTATATGAAGTGGCTGGTCAGGAAAGAACAACTCTTTTAACAGACATGATGGAAGGGCTTTTTCAGGCACAGAAGCAGAACGACTATGTACTTTTGGCGGACCTTTATGAGTTACAGATATTGAGGTTTTTTATCGAGCTTCAAGAGGATATTATCGGTAGTGAGGGCTTTGAAATTCAAACTTTTTATTATTCGAATAACTGTGAAGCAATGAATAAAAGAAATCCTGAATTAGGAAAGCTGATTAATTCTGAAATTACACCCATGGAATTATTAGGACAAGATTATAGTATCGAATATAGCTCCTGTGGTCGAATGACCTTAGCTCTGTCAGATAAGAATGGTAAGTACTATCTTCATAGTAATGGCAGAATATCAGAGGTTGCTTGTGCCTTAGCTAACTCCTGGTATAATGAGAATGTAGTTAGCTATATGGTATATGGACTTGGTCTGGGTTACCATATTAAGGAACTTTCTGAAATAGATGATAATATTAATATCGAAGTTTATGAGTCGGATATCAATATTTTTAAGTTAGCTGCAGCATTTGCAGATTTAAAAAGCTTATTGGAGAAACCAAACATAAATTTAATATATGATCCAGATTATACAAAACTGCTTAATCGTACAGCAAGCATGAAAAAAGAGGAAAGATTTATTATCCATTATCCATCTCTACGTAACATTAAGAATACGAATATAAGAGAAAATCTAGAAAATTATTTTATCCAATACAGTTCGATTGAAAACCAGCGCAAACTTCTAAATGGCAATTTCAGGGAAAATATTCTGCGCTTTGATGGAATGGTTGACGATTTGCAGGATCAATTCAAAGATAGAGATTTATATATCGTTGCTGCCGGTCCTTCGTTAGACAAAAATTATGAATTATTGAAGAATGTTGGAGAAAAGAGCATTATCTTAGCAACGGGTACTGTATTTCGAAAACTGCTCCTTGCAGGAATTAAGCCGGATTACGTAATTGTAACAGATGCAAATTCAAGAGTATATAGACAGATCGCCGGACAGGAAGATAGTAGTGTGCCGATGATCTTCTTATCAACCGCATATCATGGATTTGCCAGGAATTACAAAGGCAAGAAGTATATGATCTGCCAAAAAGACTACGATAAAGCTGAACAATATGCTGCGAAGCATGGTGACATGTTATTTCTGACTGGTGGTTCTGTGAGTACAACCGCGTTAGACTTAGGAATAACCTTTGCTTGCAGGAGGATTATATTTCTCGGACTTGATTTGGCTTATACGGATAATTATGCTCATGCATCAGATACATCACGTCGTGATATAACACAAAAGGATGATCTGAGATTAGTAGAGGATATCAATGGTAATAAAGTAAATACCAGTAGGACCTTGGACATATATCGTAAGTGGATTGAGAACAGAATTCGTGATGTTAAGAATATTGAGTTCATTGATGCTACCGAAGGCGGCGCAAAAATTGACGGCATGAAGGTTAAGAAATTATCAGAATGTATTGCTGAGTAATAAATAGAGTCAATAGCAAAATAATGCAGGTTTCTTATAGTGTATATTTTCACATATTAAAAAAATATAAAAAACTAATAGAAAGTACTTAAGTATATATGAAAGCATGTCGATATATATTTTGTAACATATTTTATAACATATTATATTACATATTTTATAACATATTTTATAACAAAAGCTTATTGTAAGACAACTTTAAGTCGGAATGGAGTTTTCAGATGTTTACCATAAGTATTTGTATGATTGTTAAGAATGAGGAAAAAGTACTTGAAAGATGTCTGGATTCACTGAAAGGTCTGGCGGAAGAAATCATTATAGTTGATACTGGTTCCACAGATTTGACAAAACAGATTGCAGCAAGATATACGAATAGAATATATGATTTTGAGTGGGTTAATGATTTTAGTGCAGCAAGAAATTTTTCTTTTTCTAAGGCATCCATGGATTATATCTATGCAGCAGATGCAGATGAAGTTCTTGATGAAGAAAACAGACAGAGGTTTTTGGTATTAAAGCAGAAGCTTTTACCGGAAATAGAAATTGTCCAGATGAAATATTCGAACCAGCTTTCCTATAATACAACATATAATTTTGATATGGAATATCGACCAAAATTATATAAGAGATTGAGAAATTTCAGGTGGGTTGAACCAATTCATGAAAGTGTTGTGCTAGCGCCGATTGTATTTGACAGTGATATTGTTATCCAGCATATGCCATTGTCCAGTCATGCTGCGAGGGATTTTGGGTCCTTCCAGCGAGTGATTGAACAATATGGAGTTTTATCTCCCAAGCTTTATGAGATGTATGCCAAAGAGCTATACATTGCAGGAGAAACTAATGATTTTATGGAGGCATATCCCTATTTTAAGTCCTTTGCGGATAAAGAAGAATGCAGTGATAGAGAGAGAAAAATCTACGAATGTATTCTGACAAAATGTTATCGCCTTAAAAATGATGTGACTGGTATGATGAAGTACTGTTTAAGAAATATCGCAGATGGAAAGGCTTCCTCTGAAGTATGTTATGAATTGGGAGAGTACTTTATAGGAATTAGTGATTATCAGGAAGCAACCATATGGTATTACAATGCGGCATATGAAGCAGAATGTGAATTAAATATACATTATGCAGGAGACTATCCACTAAAACAACTTGCACAATGTTATCATAATCTTGGAAACTTCCAGCAGGAGGAAGCATTTATGGAACTTTATAACACCTGGAGCCCAGAGTGATAAGGGGGATACACTTGACTGAAAGTATACAAGATATTTTTGAACACAATATTAAACTGATAGGAGACATGGAAAAAGCAGTTTATTATTTTCGGGAACAGCAATATGATAAAGCGCTTTATTTATTAGCACACTCGATAGACCAAATTAAATTAGTAATAGAAGCGATTATTACGAACCGGGAGTACTTTAATTTGGTGGATACCAAATCAATGCTGGAAATGTTAACCGGAATACTCGATTCTAAGAAAAATAAGGATTTTGTTCTTTTAGCTGATTTATTGGAGTTACAATTAATAAATTTCTTAATTGGTGTACAGGAGTTAATTATCAGTAAAGAAGAGATTATATATGATGAAGACACCTATAAGGAAAACATCGCACTTTTAATGGAAAATGGAATAGGTTTTCCAAAGGAGATGCAGGAACCAATTAATACCACCAAATTATTGGAGAGTGGTTACCGGGTAGAATTTACCTCCTGTGGTCAGATGACTCTTGTTGCTGAAAATGAAGGGTTTAAGTTTTATTTTCATACCAACAGCCGTATCCAGTTAGAAGCATTTTTGCTTGCAAGAAATTGGAAACAGAAAGAGAAGAAGAGATATCTTATATACGGATTTGGAATGGGATATCATGTACAGGAATTGCATAGGTTGGCAGAAGAAGCAGAGATCGATATATATGAATCTGATTGCAATGTGATGCAGCTGGCTTGTGCGTTTACTGATATCAAAGAGCTATTACTGAAAAAACAAATCAAACTTATTTATGATCCGGAGCTGAAGATACTCCGTGAACGGCTTGCTAATATGCAAGAGACAGAGGAATTTTTTGTTCATTATCCTTCCTATCAAAATATAAGATCCAGTGAAGGAAAGGAATTTCTTGATAATAAACTTTCCTGGCTGAAAGCCATTGAAGCATGTTAATTGAATAGTACAAAAGTACCAAATCAGTCATAAATACTGGATTAACCAGGAAACATAATTGACTTGCATCATTGCCTATGTTATATTTGAAAGTAATAATAAGGAAAATTTGACAAGATACAACAAAAAGACTTAATTTGCTCAACAAGGAAAAGCATAAACACTACATATTTAAGACGAATTAATATTTGATAGAAAGCCCAACGGACTTTACTATAGATAAATCAACCTGTGCATAAGGATGTGCATGTTTAAAAAACAAGGAGGAAAATATTATGGCAAGAAAAAAACTTAAAATGTTAACCACGTTATGTCTGGCGGTTGGTCTGATTGGATTAGCATCAGTTCCAGCGAAAGCGGCTGAGGTAACACCACCTGCTTTTACAAGTGCAACCTATGATGAAAGTACCGGTAAGTTAACAATCACAGGAACTAATTTGGTGGCGAAAGAAGGTACTCCCAACGATATCGTCCTTTCAAAAGTTACGATAACAGATAGTAAGAGTAAAAGTTATACCCTCAAATCCAAGGGAGAACTGAACGCTAGTTCAACAACGACAGCGGAGATTACGTTAAGTGCAAAAGAGCGGGCTGCATTAGCAGCAATACTGGATAAAGACGGAACTGCAGCAGCGAATGGCGGAACTTATCAGATCGATGTTCAAGCTGGATGGAATGGTACTACTTCAAAGGCTGATATAAGTGACAATGCACTTACTGTTAGTAATGTTGCTGGTTTAACATCTGCAACATATGACTGCTCCACAGGAAAAATAGTCCTAACAGGAACGAATCTGGTAGCTACTACGGGTACTCCGAATGATATTCTGCCGAAGTATTTAACAATTACAGATGGTGCTTCAAAATCATATAAGCTCACATCACCCGCTGTAGAGATAACAAGTGCTACAAGTGCAGAAATTACATTGAATGCGAAAGACAAGCTTGCACTTCAATCAGTTTTTGATAAGAATGGTACTACATCAACTGCAGGTAATGCATACAACATTAAGGCAGCTTATGGATGGAATGGCAAAACTACTCTTGCATCCTTAGGTAAGAATGCTCTTACTGTATCTAATTTTGCGGCACCTACAATTACATTTACCGATGTTACTGTAGTATATAAGAAATATATCGCAATTCCAGCGAATACTAGTACTAAGTTGGGAACTATTTATGTAGTACCATCTACTACTGATTTAGACACAACAAACACTCAAGCTAAGCTGGAGGCATTAGTAACCGGTAAAACTGCATTAAAAGCTACCATATCAAATGTTGCTACTGCTCTTTCAATTTCTACAACACCACTTACATTTACAGTAGATACTGCAACTTACAAACTTGTTGTGGTTGACAAGGCTGGTGTACTATCAAGTCTGTCTACTGGAACAATTACATTAAACAATGTAAATGCACCGGCTCTTTCTGCTACAGCAGCAAAGGGAACTATAAGTGGAACAAAGGTTACAGCAACAGCAGGAACAGGTAATTCGTTAAGATATAAGGTTTCTTCTACAACAAATACTGCTCCTAAATTTTATGAAGCAGTAGATACAGATGCAACCACAGCATATACTTCTGGTACTGATATCACAACAGTATCTACTACAAACAAATATTTAGCAATTTATGAAGTGAATGCATCAGGCAAAGTTGTTAAGTATAAGCAATTTACTTTAACAGCAACTTATATTAAAGTTATTGTTGACAAAACATCAGCTGCATTCACAGTTGTAGATGCTAACAACGTAGTTACAATTACATTAACAGGTGGAACATTTAAGACAGGCGCGATTGCAGCAAGTGATTTCACTTTCACAGGAACAAATGCAGCAGCATTAGCAGGTGGTACATTTACTAGGACTAGTGATACGGTTGTAACAATTACCGAAGTAGATTTAGCAGCTGGAACAACTGATAAAGTACTTGTTAAGGCAGCAACACAGGCAACACAAGCAACTTCAGTTGCTGCAGTGGCATCAACAACAGTAACAGCAATCACAGACGTAACATCAGTTGCATTCACAGTTACAGAGGGCAATAACACAGTTACAATTACATTAACAGGTGGAACATTTAAAGAAGGATCAATAGTAGCTGGTGATTTCACGTTCACAGGTACAAATGCAGCCGCTTTAGCAGATGGAACATTTGTTAGAACTAGTGCAACGGTAGTAACAATTACAGCAACATTAGCAGCTGCTAACGATGACACAGTACTTGTTAAGGCAGCTACACAGGCAACACAAGCGTCTTCAGTTGCAGGAGCAGCGTCAACCGTTAATTAAAGCTTAACAATTAGAATATTGCAAGATCCTTGGGGGTATTTACAAGGTGTGAAAGAGAACCGTCAGAAATGACGGTTCTCTTTCTGCTCACAGCAGAACTTCAATAAACTTGTAAGGGATGGAGGCAGATATAATTATAAGAAAAAAGGTGCTGCATGAGTGAACCGCTCCCCGTCAAGTAGACAATTGAAAAAATATAAACTTTTTTCATCCAGCAGGAATAATTATCCTGCTGGATTTTTATGCTGCATGCATATATACTTCATGTTTCTCCATTGGTGTTAAGA
>JAQUYQ010000009.1:31796-38469 GCA_028691795.1 Herbinix sp. | reverse complement strand
GCTTCGCCTTTTGCACCTTCTACCTCAGGGAAGTCAAAATAGCCCCAGTCATCACCCAATGCTTTATTATAATTAACAAGATTCTGAACTTCTTCATAAATCATGGCTGCTTTACCTTCTTGAACCATAGCCTGTGACATTTCCCATGTCATGGAATTGATATCATTGTTGGTATAGCCCTTTGTATATAATTCATTAACCATATCAAGTGCTTGAGCATAACCTGGATCTGTATATTCCACATCCTGCATTGTATAGTTTTTCTGAATTGTATCTTTAGGAACTAATTTACCATTAAGAGTTGTGAGGTAATGAGCTACAACCCATGAATATTGATTACCTACAGCAATTGGTGTATATTTGCCATCATCCTTAATCTTCTGGCATACATCCAAGAATTCACTCCAAGTCTTTGGAACTTCAAGACCAAGTTCACTAAAAATCTTCTTATTGTAAATCATCTCTTTTGAAGAGTAGTCCCAAGGAATTCCCCAGTATGAACCGTTCTTATTTGTGGTCTCGAGCATAGTCTGATTAAAATGGTTTTTCCAATCAGCATCATCATTTAAATATTTAGTAATATCCAAGGCATTTCCCGAATCAACATACTGTGTAATTCGTTCACCGCTCCATGTAAAGAATATATCTGGAGCATCGTCACTACCAAGGAGTACTCTAGTTTTATCTTTAATTTCTTCATCGCCGTATGCTGTCATTTCAATTTTTATATTTGGATTCTGCTTTTCAAATTCAGCTACAATTTCATTAAAATAGGTCATTCTTGCTTCTTCAGGAAATTTTTGAACAAATTTGATTGTAACCTGCTCCCCACCGCTGCTGGTACTATCACTGGTATTGCTTTTTCCGCATCCTGCGAGCAATCCTGCAAACATTGATAGAGTTAATATGAGTGATATCATTTTAATTACTTTTTTTATCATAACATTTCTCCTCTTTTCTAAAATATTTTATACTATTGCAACCTTTATATTAAGATTTAACTGTGACTTTCCTCCTTTCATCTATTTTGATATAAATTATGCACATGATGTACCTATCATTGGATCATGTTTTTACTCATTTTGCATAACTTATATTAACATGTATTATTATTGGTTGTCAATATCTAAATTGATTTTTATTACAATTGCTCTATGATAATTCACTGTCTATTTTCTATTTATAATCTACTTTCAAGTAAGTAACTTCTTTCGTGAATTTCTATTTTTGTGTTAAAATTAGTAACAATTACCCAATTTTAACATTGACACTTTTTTCTATCTTTCATTGCTTATTCTATACAACGACTCAAACTGACTTATGTACATTCATCTCTATCTGTTAATAAAGTCTTAATAAAGTTTTATTATTTTACCAATTCTACTTGTCACATGATAAGATATAATGTTATAATAAAACAAAACAATAAAGGAGCTGATTAATCCTATGTTAGATTCTGATAGCGCCACTCCTCTATATCTGCAGGTTGCAGATGATATCAAGCAAAAAATTGCTAGTGGTGAATATAAAGCTGGCCAGATTCTTCCCAGCGAAACTAAATGTTGTGAGATATATCAAGTCAGCCGTGTTACAATCCGGAATGCAATCTCAGATTTAGTTGATCAGGGTCTGCTTGTCAGGAAACACGGTAAAGGATCTTATGTTGAGAAACAGAAGATTCCTTCCAACCTTTTCACTTTTTCAGGATTTACAACAACTTGTCGTGAAAATAATATACAGATAAAAACCCACATATTATGTGCATTAAAGCAGGAAGCATCTATGAATGACTTACGTGTCCTAAATCTGCATGAAGGTGATTATATTGTCTATTTAAAAAGGCTTCGGTTTGCGGACGAGCACCCTGTTATTATTGAACATGTTCATCTTCCTTATGATAAGTATAAGTTTTTACTATCTATTGATTTGGAAGACAAATCCTTGTATGAAATAATTACTGAACATACCGGCTTAAACCCAGAGAAATACTGCAACACCAAAATTACCTTGGAAGCAACCGCCGCTACACCAGAAGAAGCTCATTTTCTAAATATAGAAAATGGCAAGCCGCTTATTGTATACCAAGAAACAGTTATTTCCAATACAGGAGAGCCTGTGCACTGGACAAAACAAATCATGTCCGGTAATTATTTTAAATTTTATCTTTCAAACAACTACAACAAACTGTCCATAAATCTTGAGTAGAATTCTTTCGCAAAATTTATTGAATAAGAGCTAAATGATTGTTAAACTAGTAGTTAAAAAACGTCTCCAAGCATTAATAGGAACATTGGAATTGGGGCTGATTTTTATTATTTTGCATTCCCTTTCTCTCCTTAAACAGCCTGGAATCAGGACCACCGGCTAAACCGGTGGTTTGCTATCCCCTAGGGGGTATTACTTACTTGCACCCGGAAGGTGCTCCGATGATTTTGCCAACCACACTTCACTGTCTGTCACCTGCATAGCAGGTGATTTTTTTATATACAATAAAAATTGCTTTCCTTATACCTTTGTATAAAGAAAGCAATCTATTAAGCTAATTATATTACCATTGCTTCTGATAATTCATAAAGTGTCAATATTCATTTAATAAAAATATTAACAATCTTTATGCCTAATATTAACGATGAACCTCAAAAAAGGTAGAACCTTCAGATGAAGCTTCTACCTTTTTGATTATTTGTGTGTAGATATTTTCTATTTGTATATTTTAAATTAGTTACCCATCTGCTTTGCAACTTCTTCTGCAAAGTTTTCGGATTTCTTCTCAAGGCCTTCGCCTGTCTCGAAACGTACAAAACGCTTAACCGCAATTGGAGAACCTACTTGCTTGGAAACATTAGCAAGATATTGTCCAACTGATACTTCGCTGTCCTTTACATATACCTGGTCAACCAAACAGAATTCTTTTAACTCTTTATTCAAACGACCTTCAAGCATCTTCTCGATAATGTTCTCAGGTTTCTTAGCATTTGCAGGATCATTCATAACCTGAGCCTTTAAAATATCCTTCTCATGTGCGATGAATTCTGCAGATATCTCAGACTGATCAACATACTTCGGTGATAAAGCTGCAATCTGCATTGCAACATTTTTAGCAGCTTCCTGTACTTCAGCGTTATTAACAGCACTGTCAACTTCTACAAGGATACCAATTCTTCCGCCACCATGGATATAGGAGCAAACAAATCCGTTAGCTGCTTCTACTTTTTCAAATCTTCTGATATTCATGTTCTCACCAATCACTGCGATTAATGAAGACAATTCTTCTTTCACAGTCTTGGAGGTATCAAGAGCCCACTTCTCAGCAAGGAAAGCCTCTAAATCAGTTGTACTAGTTTTAGCTACCTGTGCTGCTACAGCAGCAACAAAATCCCTGAATTTTTCATTCTTAGCAACAAAGTCTGTTTCACTGTTAACTTCAACAATAGATGCAATCTTACCATCTGCGCTTAAATTAACATCAACAATACCTTCAGCAGCAATTCTGCCTGCTTTTTTCTCAGCTGCAGCAAGACCTTTTTCTCTAAGAAACTCAACTGCTTTATCCATATCACCTTCTGTGGCTGCAAGAGCTTTCTTACAATCCATCATTCCGGCACCTGTCATTTCTCTTAACTCTTTAACCATACTAGCTGTAACTTCCATATTAACCTCCATTTTTCATGCCAAGCACGTCATCATGTACTTGAAGCACATATTCAAATAGTAATGTGAAATATATAATCTTGGTTATATTTATTTATTATTCATCATTATTTTGATGATAAATTAGTAATCATATTCTGAGTGATTTGGCTTGCAAATCAACTTGTCTACTAATCACGAAAACAAATATCAAAACATCACTAGTCACATCGTTCTAATAATAAGCGTAAATAACTTGCCTAATGCATTATTTTATTAAGCAAAGTATACTATGCTTACTTTTTAGTACCCCGCTATTATAAGCGGGGCACTTGTTTTTTGCGATAAATTATTCTGTAACTACACCATCCATATCAACATCTGCATCAGCTTCACTACTTGCAGCATCTGTTAACTGAACTCCTTGATTAGCCTCAATAACTGCATCAGCCATCTTAGAAACGATTAACTTTACTGCTCTGATTGCATCATCATTACCCGGAATTACATAATCTAATTCTTCCGGATCACAGTTTGTATCTGCGATACCAATCAACGGAATACCAAGAGTATGTGCTTCCTGGATACAAATTCTTTCCTTCTTAGGATCTACTACAAAGATAGCATCTGGAATCTGCTTCATGTTCTTGATACCACCAAGGTTCTTCTCAAGCTTTTCCCATTCTTTCTTAAGCTGTATAACTTCTTTTTTAGGAAGAACATCAAAGGTACCATCCTCAGACATTCTTTCGATTTCTCTTAATCTTGCAATTCTACTTTTGATGGTTTTGAAGTTAGTTAACATACCACCTAACCATCTTTCATTTACAAAGTACATACCGCTGCGCTCTGCTTCTGTCTTAACAGCATCCTGAGCCTGCTTTTTTGTACCAACAAAAAGAACTGTACCACCTTCAGCGACAACATTTTTGATTGCTGTGTAAGCTTCATCTACTTTGCCTACAGATTTCTGTAAATCGATAATGTAGATACCATTTCTCTCTGTGTAGATGTACTCCGCCATTTTAGGGTTCCATCTTCTTGTTTGGTGCCCAAAATGTACACCGGCTTCCAATAATTGTTTCATTGAAATTACGCTCATAATTTACCTCCGTTTGGTTGTTTGCTTCCGCATATATCATATTCCTTACAGACCGATTGCTCTATGGCACCTTGTAACGAATCAATATGCGTGTATTTTGACTATGAAATTATAACATAACATTATCTGGATAGCAAGTATTATTTTGTAGCAATTTGCATCGTATTATTTCATGTAGTATTATTTCGTAGCAATTTTCATAGCTCAATTTTCATATCATATTATTTTGTAGTAATTTTCATAACGATATCTTCATAAGATGCACCCTTTGGTAGTGAATAGGTACCAACTCTGATTACACTTGCTTTCCCAACTTTAATAATATATTGGTTAAAATCATCTGAATCCTTGATTAAACCGGTTTTTTCCAAAACAGCTGCTACCTGATTTGAGGACATTCCTTTCTCAATTGTAAAAGATAATTTAAGATTTGTTGTAGGCACCTTTGTTGGTATCGGTGAATGTGTCGGTTTCGGTTTTACCGTAGGTTCCTTAGATGGTGCCGGTGAAGGTGTCAATGTCGGTTTAACTGTAGGTTCTGTAGTAGGTTGAACTGTCGGTTTAACTGTAGGTTGTATCGTAGGTTGTATCGTTGGTTGTATCGTAGGTTGAACTGTAGGTAAAGCAGGCGTAACAGAATCTTTCGGTGACGGTGTTCCGCTTAGATCTATATTTGCCAGTACGTTATCTAAATTTGAGCTATATTCGTCTTTTTCTACCATACCAAGTGCTATCGCTCGATCCTTTATTTCTTGATCTGTTAGTTTTTCTTTTGAATTGTCACCAAAAACTAATATAAGAGTCGTAAGAATAATTCCAATTCCCAGACCTCTCATATAATATTTCAATTTCATATTTCGTGCACCAAGCCTTTCGAATTACTTCTTACCTTTAAACAAATCGATTACCAGTTTTACCTCACCTTGTCCCATATCCAATAATTTAGAAATTTCCATTACCGATTTCCCTTTTGAATATAAGTTTAGTATTTTAGTGTTTTTATTAACACCAACACTGTTCAAAGTGGATATATCCTGGGGCATATCCGTAGGATTGTTCACAACTTTTACCGTATTCTCAATTCTGGCAGCTTGGGTTACAGGTTTTGAAGCTGCTTGGGTTTGTGTTTCCTTGACTACTTGCAGGCCATCATTTTTTGATTTGTTTTCTAAGATATCCTGCACTTTCTTTTTTGAGGAATCGATTTCCTTAACAGCAGACTTTAATTCTTTTTCCTTATCATTTAGCATGTTATAAAGGAATATTACCTCTTCGTGGTTACGTTTAATTTTTTCTAAAATCTGATCAGAAAAATCATTCACAGCCATTATTTTTTCATTTGATATTTTACTAAGAGTATCATCGGTACGAACTATAACCTCTTCACTAACATCGGACAACATCTCATCCATTTTATTTTTTAACTGTATTTTATCTTGTTCTGCAAGATTTTCAGGAGAAAAGGTTCTGCCTGCTGTTGTAACTGCTGTATTTTGTGTTTTATCAACAAGCCTGCAACTTATTATTATAATGATAATTCCTATAATAATTAAGGCTATTTCTAATGGGTTCATAGTGCCTCCAGATTTAAATCAATATATCTATGCCACCGTTTATGTGCGGCTCCTTCGATGTATTCTTATCTTCTTTATTTTTATTTTTTTTCTTACTGCCTAAGTTCTGATACTGATTATTCCCTTTGTCTTTGGCATTATATCGGTATTCATCATTATCAGATTTCGTCATCTGAGTTGGTTTATGTTGCTCCTGCTGGACCATTTTCTGAAAATTATTTTGTGACTGTTCATGAGCGTACTGCAATCTCTGACTCTCAATATGCTTAACTTGGGAAGCTTCTTGTGTTCTCATAATATCAATTGGATTTATTGACATATTAATCTCCATTCTGCCGAAACACCGCGAATTTGGGCGTCAGCACAA
>JAQUYQ010000009.1:0-31696 GCA_028691795.1 Herbinix sp. | reverse complement strand
ACTGCAATCTCTGACTCTCAATATGCTTAACTTGGGAAGCTTCTTGTGTTCTCATAATATCAATTGGATTTATTGACATATTAATCTCCATTCTGCCGAAACACCGCGAATTTGGGCGTCAGCACAATATTTGCAAACTAACTCCCCTTTCATTTCTTTAAAGTGGCAATATCTTAATATCAGCACGGTCACGGATAAATTTACTATGCTGTGTCTGTTCTCGAACAAAACAAATTACATTAGATATTACAATTTTGGTGCCTGGAAAAACAACATCAGAGACCTTGATTACACCCGAGGAGTGGTTCTCCATCTCAATTTTTAAATTTTCGTAGCGTTTTCTTCCCTCTTTAATCTGTGCTTCCAGCAGGATATTACTTTGTGTTATTTGCTTGAGAAATTCTTTCTTCTCATCCGTAATTTGCGTTCCCATACTTAGTTTTTTACGAAATAAGAGTAGTGCCTGTGCAAGTTTCTCTTTATCTGCATGCATACTAGCAAGCTTTTTTTCAAGAGTTCGAAATTCCTCTAAAATACAAGGATCAATACCAACTTCTAATAACGTTAACGTTCCCATTTGAGATCCAGCTGTTTTAACAGATATCATTGTTCCTGACCTAATTTCCCCACCAGTAACAAAACCTCTTTTACCGCCTACAATTATGTCTCCCTTTGCCGATACCTTACTGTGAAGAATTGACTCAGTTGAAATATAACCACCTGCAAAAACCTCAGAATTTTCAATAAATTTTGAAATAATATTACCATTTGCTTTTAAAATACCTTTATTCATACCCTGCATGCCACGTTTTAAAACTATTTGGCCGCCAGCTTCTATATAGGAGCCTTCTACAACTCCGTCGACTTCGATGTCACCTTTCGCCCGAACGGAAAAACCGGTTATAACATTACCTTTGATTACAACATTACCTTCATAAACTATGTCACCGGTTGATGCATCGACATCTGCCGGAACTTCGTAAGTGTCAGAAACAAAGACTCTTTGGTCGGTCAATGAGACATGACCGTCCACATCCGAGTACATTTTTAATCCGTCCTCCGATAAATGTATCTTATTACCATGTCGCAATATTCGATTATTTACCTTTAATGGGCGAATAATAGTGCCGCATACATCGATACCGGGTTTTCCAAGATCGACCGGAGTAAGTGTTGCTAATAAATCATCTTTATTACAATGACTAATCATATCCAGTTTATGAAAATCGACTGATCCGTCTTCATTTCTCTTTGGTTTTAGAGTTAGGTCCGTGTTAAAATGATAGGTTATAATAGCATCATGTCCTTGAACCGCCGGAGTAGCTTTTGCCAGTATATAATCTGTACAATATTGTTTTTCCAATAAAAACATACTGATAGCCTGTTCATCCAGTCCATATTTTACCCCAGCCATTATTAATGCATTAACAATATCATCTCTTACTATATTACGGCCTCTGTTAGTCGGAGGATAAAATCTTCCGGTTGCATACATACGCTCTTCATCTACTTTTATTTTTACATATTCATCTATGGGTGAAGTTTTAGCCTGAGTAATCTTAACCTCAACGGAATCTTTTACTAAAGTAAGTGCCCTGCCTATTGCAATTTTATCATAATCATATATTTTCTTATCGGCTAAATAATTACTTATTTCATCATAAAGCAGAGCCTCCCCACCGGCCTCTGCTTCATAAATTTTTATATAAGTTCCATCTTCTTTTGATAATAATTGAAAATATCCGTTTCTACCCTTCATTACCGCTCTCCTCCGATTATAGTATCCATTCTGCTAAATATTATTTTACTTATGTTTCTCTATGGATGTCTAATAACTAGTTAAGAGTTCTATATTATTCCCTAACTTAACTTTCATTTTCTGCAACGCTTTTGTATGTAATTGGGAAATTCGTGATTCTGATACTTCTAGAATACGGCTTATTTCCTTTAAAGTAAGTTCTTCATAATAATAGAGTAAAATAACTCTCTTTTCTTTCTCTGTCAGGGTTTCCAAGGTTTTTATTAAAATAGTTTTTAACTCTTGTTTTTCAAGGATTCTATCTGGTTGATCAAAGCTTGCAGTTAAACTTTGTTCCATCTTGGTTTCTGTACCTTGTTCCATAAATTCATCTAATGAGATGATATTCGTTATTTTAGTCTGATTTTGCCATGTTTCCAGCTCATCAACAGTGATATCAAGTTCTACTGCTATTTCTTCATCGTTTGCTGCTCGTCCATATTTTATCTCAAGGGATTGATAGGCAATGTCCATTTTTCGTTGCTTTTGTCGTATACTTCTCGGTATCCAGTCCATTTTACGGATTTGGTCCAGTATAGCTCCTCGTATTCGCAACGACGCATAGGTTTCAAATTTTACTCCCTTGGCATAATCAAATTTATCAACTGCATCAATTAAACCAAAAGTACCATATCCGACTAAATCATCATACTCAACATTATAACCTAAATACATGCTTAGACGGCCTGCTACTAATTTTACTAATCCTGCATATTCAATTATTATTTTTTCCTGAAGCTCCGGAGTTCTTTTTTTAGAATAATTCTCCCATAGCTTTTGTTTATTTTCAGCGTTCATAGCTCCTCCTGAAATGTAACCGATATTTATGCAGAAATTATTTATTTCACCAAGCACTTTGAAAAAGGAAATACGCGACTTTTCATAATAAGAATTTATTTTTCAAATTTATTTATGAATTTATATAAAATATTATTCACAATTTGAAAGAGATTTTCTATAGGAATATTACACTACAAAAATACATTTCAAATTTCTTTGTCTTTGGACTCTTCCTCCTGATTTTCCTCTGTTTCAACCTTTTTTGGCTTTTGAGTTAATATTATTTTTATAATTTTTTTAGCAATTAGTCCAATAATATAAAATATAACAATTACGATTAACAATCGTTTCAAACCTGTCAGCTTGTCTACATCATTTATAATATTAATTATTCCCGTAATTGCGGCGGCTATTAACATAATAAATGCCGGTATATATCTTTCTCGCATTTTAATAACCATGCCTTTCATAAAAGCCTGCAAACTTTGGGCCGCAGGCCCAAACATCCAGGTGTGAATTGTGCTTTTTAACAATTCACACTACCTCCATATGCGTTCGAGAAATGCTACTTAATTAAATCATTTTCATTTCTTTTCCTACTGATTTGATTAGTAATATGCCTGTTTCAGGATAAAACTCTATTGTTCTACCATAATTGGATCCGGTATCCTCGGCTTTTATCACGATTCCTAATTGCTGTAGTTTATATTTGGTCGCTTCTACATTGCGATCACCAATGCGCATCATTTCATTATTATTGTTAAAAGCAAACATTTGAGCGCCGCCTGCAATTTTAGCTATCATGGATCTGCGATCAGCACCAAGTTTCATCATCTCGTTGATTAATGCGTCTATCCCGGTATCAGCAAATTTTGCTTTGTTCTCATTATTTAGTATTTTTGTACTATCCGGCAGCATTACATGTACCAAGCCAGCTATTTTCCTAATAGGATCATACAGCACAGTTCCTACACAGGATCCAAGTCCTAATGTGGTTAGTGCTTTTGGCGAAGTACATACATTTAAATCTGCCATCCCTACCTTTATCATTTCGTTCATGTATTCACCCTATAATCCTAAAGATGTCAATATACTGCTGTATGATTCTAGTGTTGGAATCAATATAAAATAGCCATTTACTGACTCATCGTCATCACCAAATTCTGTCTCAATAAGTAATGCCTTATCACCAATTTTCCCAAATTCAATTGCAGGAACACTTAAAATTGCTCCTGCCATATCAATTGCCATATAGGGAACACTGGATGTGATCAGAATATTAGTAAGTGATGAAAGGGATGACAGGTATGCTCCTGCAATTATATTACCGATTTCATTTAAAGCGGATAGCTCCATCTCTGAAAATTCTCCGGTAGGGTTTTCATAAGAACTGCCAACCAATACATTTACAAGATGTCTTGAAGCGCTCATATCCATCATAAACATCATCATTCCGTCTATTTGGCCTTCTAAAGTAAAAAGAATTCCTACCACTAAATTTTCTGCACCGCCAACAATATCAGAAAGCTCCTTAAACTCTAATAAATCTACTTTTGGAACCTTCATATCAATTTTTGAGTTTATCATTTGCGATAGTGCCGTTGTTGCATTGCCTGCACCAATATTACCGATTTCTCGTAGTACGTCATACTGCATATGATCAATTTGATTCAAATTAATTTGTGACACAACACTCACCTCGCATTTTTTGATTAAATATTTGTTTCTTTGTCTATTACTATAGCCGAGATGTTTAGCAGATTAATTAGATCAGTACCGTATTTGCCAATTCCTATGCTATAATTTCCTTTGTTTTCTTTGTCATCATAGTTTATTTTTTCAATTGCATTTTGTTCTAAGGTTATTACTTCCTTAACCTCATCAACAATTAAACCAACCGGTGCAGCTTGTTGTTCCGGTCTAACGATTATGATTCTAGCTTTAGAAGTAAGCTCCGTATCAGGTATTCCTAATTTACTTCCAAGGCTCATTACCGGGACTATATCACCTCTTAGATTAATAACCCCACGAAAATAAGATTGAGACTTAGGTACTCTTGTAATACTTTGCATTACAATGATATTATCAATATACTTTATCTCAATACCAAAAGGTTCACTATTAAGATATGCGATTATAAATTGCTTTGTATCTAAAGCTTCCATTATGCTATACCCCCTACACTAATGAATTTACATCGAGAATTAAAGCTACCTCACCATTACCAAGAATGGTTGCACCGCTGATAATCTTATGATTCTTAATGTATTTGCCAATCGACTTAATTACAATTTCCTGTTGACCAAGTAATTCATCAACTACCATGCCTGCCAGTCTCTCACCCTTCTTAACAATAACTACGGTGAGTTCTTCTAAAGCAGTATCAGATTGCTGACACTTTAAAATTTCACTTAGTCTTACAATTGGTACTACGGCTCCTCTTAAATTGATAACCTCTTTGCCTTGTATGGTTTTTATTTCATTGCTATGTATATTTTCTACCGTCTGTATACTTCCCAGCGGAAGTGCATATTTTTCTTTACCAATAATGACCATAAGCGATTGTATAATAGCTAGTGTTAACGGAAGTCTTATAATGAAATTTGAGCCTTCCCCTAGCTTTGTCTTTGCTTCAATTTCACCGCCTAAAGCTTCAATTTTAGTTTTTACAACATCAAGACCAACACCTCTGCCGGATACATCTGTAACTTTTTCAGCAGTAGAAAAGCTTGGTTGGAATAGAATATCAATAATATCTTTATCCGTCATTGTTTGAGCCTGTTCTTCACTTATTTTGCCCTTTTCAATTGCTTTCTTTTTAATCTTTTCAGTATTGATACCGGCTCCGTCATCCCTAACTTCAATTACAACATTATTGCCATCCTGATATGCATCCAGATAAATTGATCCTGTCGGATTTTTCCCTGTTCTTTGTCTTTCTTCATTTGATTCAAGTCCGTGGTCTGCCGCATTACGAAGCAAATGCATTAACGGATCACCTATCTCATCAATTACAGTACGGTCTAACTCTGTTTCCTCACCAGTCATGTATAATTCCATTTCCTTATTCAGATTCTTTGATAAATCTCTAATCATTCTAGGGAAGCGGTTAACTACACTTTCAATTGGAACCATTCTAGTCTTCATAACAGATTCATGCAGATTGGTTGTTACCCTTTCAAGGTATTCAATCTGTTCATGAAAACTATTATCCAACATAATATCCGTTGCACCACTGATAGATATTAAACCATTTTTCGCAATAATCAACTCACTAACTAAGTTCATGAGAACATCTAATTTATCAATATCTACACGAACAGATCGGTTTGCAACTGGCTTTGCTGCAGCTTTCGCTGTAGGTGCATTACCCGATTTTAATGAACCAGTATCCTTTACCACTGTCTTAGGCTGTACAGCTGCAGCTTCATCCTGGTTTAATAAAACAGTATAGCTCGTAACATCCTCTTGAGACAGACTAAAAATATCAGCCACAACTTCTTTGACCTCAGAAACATTAGATGCAACCTTAGCAATCATTTCGGGGCTTTCCTTAGTTATCACAAATGCGGAATAATCAAAATCATATTTTTCATCTTCCAGATCCTGTGCACTTGGATAAAGCTTAATTATTTCACCAGACTCCTCTAAGGTACGGTTTACCATGAAGGCTCTTGCTCCCTTTAATACACAGTATTCCTGTATGTAAACAGTAAGACCAACCACATTATAGCCAAGCATCCCTGCTTTTACCATCGCCTTTTTTTCATGGTCTTCTATCTTTATATTTTTAAATTTCATTTTGTCATTACCGGCATCTGTTGAAACTTCAGCAGCTTTCACTTTCTTGTCTGCTTCTGGAACCTTTGCCGTTGTATTACCTAGCCCAATATTCAAGATATTATTCAATGCATTAATAATATCTTCATTGTCATTTTCTCCTTCAGTAGAATCAGCTTGTATATTACCAAGATAAGATTCCAAAGCATCCAACCCTTTGAATAGTACGTCTACAAGTTCAGATGATACTTTCATTTTACCATTTCTAATTTCGGAAAAAACATTTTCCATATCATGCGTTAAGCGCTGCATTCTCTTATAACCCATGGTACCAGCCATACCTTTTAAGGAATGTGCTGCACGGAAAATTTCATTTATTGTTCCTTCATTCTCAGGTTCACGTTCTAAAATTAGTAGATGTTCATTCAAGCTTTGAAGATGTTCCTTTGTTTCTTCGATAAAAATTTCAAGATATTGACTTACGTCCATTTTAACGCACCCCCACATTCTTTGTGATGGCATCAGAAATATCATTTAAAGCTACTACTTCATCTACAAGACCGGCATCCTTTATTACCTTTGGCATGCCATATACAATGCTGGTCCCTTCATCCTGAGCAATCACATAAATATTATGTTTTTTATTTAACCTTGATATACCGGCGGTTCCATCCCCGCCCATTCCTGTTAAAACAACACAGGTAATTTGATCAATTTCAATATCTTCCAATGACTCATACATGATATCCGCACAAGGCAGTAATCCATGTCTTGCAGGTTCCTCTGTAATAGAAAGGTAATGTCTGCCATCAGCATGCTTTTTTAATCTCATCTGGTGCCCGCCTTTCGCAATATACACGGTACCTTTTGTAATGATATCACCATCTTCAGCTTCTTTCACTGTTAACGGACTTAACTCATTTAGCCTGTCCGCCAAAGATTTCGTAAAACCACCCGGCATATGCTGTACAATAAGAACACTTGCATCCAGATTTTTCGGTAATTTAGGTATAACCGTATGAAGTGCCTTTGGTCCCCCTGTAGAACATGCGATTGCAACTAATTTTTTTGAATGCCCAATCATTTGCATTGGAGTTTTTTTGAGGGAAGAATCCATGATAGGCTTCTTCGTCTGATAATTTACCGGAATAATACTTTTTTCATCTTTTGATTCAGCCTTTGTTGCTGTAGCCAAACATTCTAAAATACTGTCAGAAAATAAATTACTTTTTACATCAAGATAACTATCCGGTTTTTTAATAAAATCGAAAGCACCCAATTCTAAAGCTTTGATTGTTTCCGTTGCATCTTTTATCGCTATGGTACTAACTATGATAACCGTCGCCTTTATACTTTGCTTTTTCAGTTCGGCTAATAGTTCAATTCCGTTCATCCGAGGCATGTTGATATCCAACAAAACAGCATCAAATTCATTAGCTCTGCTTTGTAAAATATTTAAACCATCAAGACCATCTACTGCAACTTCAATCACTTGGAATCTATTATCTGTATTAATTATATCAGAGAGAACCCTTCTCATAAGTGCAGAGTCATCAATAATTAAAATTTTTTTCTTCATTTTTCGAATTTACCTTTCTTTATATGTAAATACGGTTTAAAAAGCGCTAATTTTTGTCATACTTTCTTCGCCGTCGTTCCTGCTCAAATATGTATTTTATCAATTCTTCACGGTCCTTCTTCGAAATTTCCTTAAATTCGACCCTATGCTCATATACACTGATTTTGTTAATAACCCTGCCTGATGAAACTACTTCTGTACCAATAATCATTTGACATTTTCCATTACCTACCGATAAATCAAGTTTAATCTGAATTTTATCTTCCTTATTATGCTGAACTTCCGAATTAAATCTTGCGCCTCCGCCGCTTATATCTATAATTGTGCCCGAGAGCCATTCATTTTCCAGCTGCGCCAGTCTTTTTCTACACTCATTACGTTCTTCATTATTCTGAAAATCTTCTGCTTTAAGTTTTCTATTTAATTTTTCCTCTTCCTTCGTAATAACATGATAATCAATATCAAGAATACATTCTAAACGATAATATTGCCTTCTTTGGTATTTTTCCAGGTTTGATGTAATTCGAACTGCGGCAATTACCGTATTATTTTCTTTATAATTATTTAATACAACACAATTACAACGGTACAAACCTTTGCTGGTATAGAAACAGAGCTTGTAATTCTCACCAATATTTAAGATAATTAAAGCGCTGTTCATGATAGGTGTTGCAATATGAATTACATCATAATCTACAAAATCTACTAGTTGGCTTACATACGTTCTAGCATTTTGAGCCGGTTCACCGTTTCTGTCCAATCGCTTAATATCTATTTTATCACCCAATGTTAATACGTCACGAAGCATTTCGTCCCTCCCCTAGGATTATATTCTATTGAATATTCTCGTTGTCTTTTATTTCTTTATTCTTGAACGGAGCAAATTAGTAAATAATTGTGCTATCCCTTTCTTACTCTGTATTTGATCCGACGTATTTTCACACAGTATATTAGCAAATGTAGTAAGTGTCTTAGAAAAATGTGAATTCGGATATAAGACCATAGCCGGTTTTTGCTTCATAACGGCTTTTGATACACTGGCATCCTGAGGTAAGGCTCCTAAATATTCCAGCTTAAGATTTAAAAACTTATTTACTACTAAACTTAATTTATCATAAAGTTCTTTTCCATCTTCATAATTATCAATACGATTAGCAACCATTTTAATAACAGTATCCTGCAATGATATATCTGTCTTCCGATTAAGTGTCTTAAGTAAAGCATATGCATCCGTTATCGAAGTAGGTTCTGGAGTTGCAACTAATAATACCTCTGAGCTTGCTGCAACAAACTCAAGTACGGAATCAGCTATTCCAGCGCCTGTATCAACAATAATGATATCTGCCTTTTCATCCAGTTCCACTAATTTTTGAATTAAATATACGATTTGATCCCTTGTTAAATTAGTAAGCTCCTGAATACCTGACCCCCCTGAAATGAAGCCTATGTTATCTGGGCCTAATGTGATAATATCCGACAAGCTTTTTCCGTGAAACATAAGATCTGCTAAATTATATTTGGGCCGTATTCCTAGCATAACCTCTATATTTGCGAGTCCAAAGTCTGCATCCAATATGATTACCCTATTTCCCAGTCTGCTTAGGGCAATTGCTAAATTAACAGAAATACTTGATTTACCAACCCCACCTTTACCACTCGTTACCGTAATAACTCTTGCCACTGTTCTTGGGGAAGTTTGCTCTTTTACCATTTTTCTTAAATTTTCAGCTTGATCCATTCTACTGCCCCCTTAGAAGTTGCTTAGCGATATTTTGAGCGTCTATTCGATCAATATCATCGGGTACATTTTGCCCAAATGTAGCATACGATAAAGACGCTTCAGTCAACATGCGAATATTAAACAGATTACCAATTGAACTAGTTTCATCAAGCTTAGTAAATATTAAATTGTAATTGATAATTTCGGAATATGCTTCTGTAATTTTTATTAGATCTTTGTATTTTGTCGTTGCACTTAAAACCAGATAAACTTCTCTTTCCTCCTCAGGGATAACATTGATTAATCTTTCAATATCATCTCTTTGCTCCTTGTTGCGATGCGAACGGCCAGCAGTGTCAACAAAAATTATATCGTATTCGGAAAATTCGTCCTTTGCCTGTCTTATCTCTTCATCCGAATAGATAACTTTTAACGGAATTCCTAATATATTTGCGTAAGTTCTAAGCTGCTCTACAGCAGCGATACGATAAGTATCTGCTGTTAAGAAAGCAACCTTTACCTTCTCATTCATTTTAAATTTAGATGCAATTTTCGCAATTGTTGTTGTTTTTCCTACTCCGGTGGGACCAATAAAAAATACAAACTTTGGAGTTTTTCCACTAATCTCAATTGTTTTTGTTTGTCCAAGTTTTAGGATAATTTTTTGATAAATGCTAGCAAGGATATTATCCATTGAAGCATCTTTCTTTAGATTTCCTTCTATTTCAGAAATAATCTGATTTGCATATTTTTCATCAACTTCATTTGAAATCAGCTGATTATAAATTAACTGTATACAGGCAAGATTTTTAGTGGATTCAGCAGCTTTTGATGTAGGCTTTTCCTGAATTTCCTTTTCTTTATCACTCATTTGCTTTTCCAATAGAGTTTGTAAATTATTTAATTTTAGTTCAATCGCTGACGGTTCTGTAGCTGTATTGTTTCCTATTTTATTTGCCATATTATCTTCAGGGTCATCATCATAAATGATATCTGGAAGGATAGCTTTTCTTTGTGGCAAAACCGGTGGTACCATCTTGGGTTTATCATATTTATAAGTTATATTTTCATCCACAGCAGCAGTTATTTCCACTACAGACTTACGAAATAACTTATAGATACCCTTGGGTGATATCGTTTTGATATTCATGACAATAGCATCCTTACCAAGTTCTTCTTTGGCAAGCATGATTGCTTCAGTTTCCGTATTTGCTTGAAATTTTTTGATTATCACTATACTGTCACCATCCCTACTGACTGTAATTCCACGTTGGAATCTATTTCATTATATGATACCACCACTAAATCCCTAAAATAATCCTGTGTCAGTCGTTTAAAATACATTCTGACAATTGGTGAGGTTATAATAATTGGGTTCTTCCCCAGTTCCTCCAACTTATGTACCTCGTTCTGTACTGAATCAATAATTTCTTTCGTAATACCTGGATCAAGTGCTAAGTAAGATCCTTGTTCGGATTGTTTTACCGAACCCATAATATTCTGTTCTACCTTAGGATCAAGTGTTACTACACTTGTCATCTCATTGGACGGGAAAAATTTATTAGAAATTGCACGTTTTAAGCTTTGTCTTGTATATTCTGTAAGGACATCTGAATCCCTGGTTGTAGGTGCATAATCTGCCAAAGTTTCGAGTATGGTAACTAAATCTCTGATAGAAATACCCTCCCGCAGTAAATTCTGTAGTACTTTCTGTATTTCTCCGATGTTAAGAAGCTTTGGCACCAATTCCGTAATAAGTGTCTGATGTGATTCCTGAATATTATTAATAAGATTCTGAACATCCTGTCTGGTAAGCATTTCATAAATATGACCCCTGATAATTTCTGTTAAATGAGTCGCTATGATAGATGGCGGGTCAACAACCGTATAACCTAATGTCTCCGCTCTTTCTCTTTGTCCCTCAGTTATCCAGATAGCGGGTAAATGGAAGGATGGTTCAAAGGTAGGAATTCCTGTGATTTCCTCTTCGACATAACCCGGATTCATTGCCATATAATGATCAAACAGGATTTCTCCCTCGCTGACCTGAATACCTTTTATTTTAATGATATATTGATTTGGATTTAGTTGTATATTATCCCTTAATCGAATCATAGGAACTACACATCCAAGCTCCAATGCTATCTGTCTACGTATTAATACAACGCGGTCAAGTAAATCTCCGCCTTGATTTGTATCTGCCAGAGGAATAATTCCATAACCGAATTCCAATTCAATTGGATCCACCTGTAAAAGAGATATTACATTCTCAGGTTTTCTGATTTCATTTGCAGAGACATCTTCCGAGGATACTTCATTTTCAATTGAGGTAACTACAATCTTATTTGCTATCACTCTACCTGATATTATGAATAGTAAACCATATACCAAAAACAAGAAATTATCGAGCGGAGTAAAAAATCCTAGCGCTATCATACTTGTGCCAACCAGATAAAGTACTTTTGGAATGGAAAAGAGCTGTTTTATCAGTAAATCGCCAAAATCTGCTTCTTTTGATGCCTTCGTTACCAGAATACCTGTTGCTAGTGATATCATCAGAGATGGTATCTGGCTTACCAATCCATCACCTATGGTTAAGATGGCAAATTGGTTTAAAGCTTCCGATATTGGCAATCCTAAATATAAAACACCCATAACAGTACCACCAGCAATATTGATGATAGTAATGATAAGGCCTGCCATAGCGTCACCTTTTACATACTTGGTAGCACCATCCATGGAGCCAAAGAAAGCCGATTCTTCCTGTAATTTTTCACGTCGCTGTTTTGCCTCTGCATCAGTTATTGCTCCGGTATTTAGATCAGCATCAATCGCCATCTGTTTACCAGGCATAGCGTCCAGTGTAAATCTCGCGGTAACCTCAGCCACACGTTCAGACCCCTTATTGATTACCATAAATTGAACCATGATTAAAATAATAAATACAATAATACCAATTACAAGATTGTTACCTCCAACAAATTCACCGAAGGTCTTTATAACATTACCTGCCTCGCCTGTCGATAAAATATTTTTTGTACTCGATACATTTAACGAAATACGAAACATGGTTGTAAATAACAATATAGTCGGAAATGCTGACATATTCAGAACTTCCTTAGAAAACATCGCGTTGAACAATACAACCATTGCAACGGAGATATTTAACGCTAACAACACATCAAGTAAAATGGGAGGCATAGGAATAATTAAAAATATGACTGCAGACATTAAAAACATTCCGACAATCAAATCATTTTTTTTCATCATCATGCCTCCATTCTTTTGGAGGCATTGCCTCCTATCTATTACCCAACTTTATTCTTAAGCCCATAAACATATGCTAATACTTCAGCAGTCATCTGATATAACTCCGGCGGTATTTCTGCCCCTATCTCCACATTATAATAAAGCATTCTTGCTAAAGGCTTATTCTCTACAATTTCAATATTATTTTCCTTTGCGGCCTCTTTAATTTTCTGTGCAAGGAAATCTGCACCCTTTGCAATTAATACCGGTGCAGCACTAGTTGTTTTGTCATACTGAATTGCTGCAGCCAAATGTGTCGGGTTTGTAATTACTACATCTGCCTTTGGCAGGGACTGCATCATTCTTCTCATTGATACTTCTCTCATTTTAGCTCGGATTTTACCTTTAATAAGAGGATCTCCTTCGCTGTTTTTAAATTCATCCTTTACTTCCTGCTTAGACATCTTCATATCTTTTTTAAACTTCATCTTCTGATAGATTAAATCTCCAAACCCAATCATTAAAAACAATAAACTGATTTTTAATCCTAAATTTATTATTAAATTACCTGTTAGTATGATTGCTTGTTCCAGCTTCATATCATAAAATACTAGAAGTGTTTGCCATTCATCATTTAAGGTATTGTAAGCAATATAGCATATAACTGCGATTTTTATTAATTCTATCAATAAATCAACCATTTTATCCTTTGATAAAATCTTTTTTAAACCATTCATCGGATTAATTTTACTAAATTTCGGCTTAATAATTTTGGTTGATATTTTCCATTTCACTTGAAATATTACAACAACAATTGATACAATCACTGTTGAAATAAACACAGGTAAGCAAATATAAATAATAGATAATAATGCATCTGATAAAATACTCTCTGCAGTTAATAATGTAAAATCTTCACTAACTATTTTACTGATATTTTTAAAAGCTTTTAAGTATGTATTAATAAATTGTTGACCAAAAAATCCTACAAATAATTTTAATATAATAAATAATGTAGATAACCCCGATGCCGTAATCAACTCAGTACTCTTAGCTACCTGTCCTTCACTTCTTGCATTATTAAGTTTTTTGGAGGTAGCATCTTCTGTCTTATCCCCATCATCTGCAAATAACTGAAGGTTATAAGGAAGCAGATATTTTGAATATCTTATTTGTTCTTCCTTTATCATTTTACTTTTCCCCATTATTAAGACTGATAGATGAACATTAATCATATTTTCAACCTATTGAAAATACTCAATGGAAGCTTTCATCATTGTAACCATTTCATTAAAAATAAAATCTGCAACGGATGGAATTAATCCAATAATTAATGCTAATACAATCAAACCGACGAAAATCTTCATTTGTATACCGATAACAAACATATTCATCTGGGGTGCAACCTTAGCTAAAATAGCTAGGATAGTATTAACTACTAATATAGCCGCAAAAACCGGCAACGCAATACGAAAACCAATTATAAAATAATCCGTGATAAACTGTATCATCAACTGATACATACCCGGATTCAAATTTATTCTTCCAACACCGATTATCTTAAAAGAATCAATGATAGCTCGAAGGAAATAATGATGTAAATTAGTTATTATCATCATTAAGAGAATTAAATAACCATAAAAATTTGCACTGATCGTTGTCTCAATTTTCGTTATCGGATCCAATTCATTTATCATAGAGAAGCCAATTTCCATATCAAAAAGCTGTCCTGAAAAAGCAATAATATAATATGCAATATTCGTAAAGAAGCCCATAATAGCTCCTGCAATTGCCTCGGAAATCACTAAAATGGAATAACCCATAATTGTGTCATACTCTGGTTGACTTGAAGGAACCGTATAGAAAAGGATTGCAGTTAAAAATATAGCTAATCCTGTTTTAACTCGTATCGGTACATTACTTAAAGAAAAAAAAGGAGCCGTAAACATAAATCCGGTAATCCTCACAAGTATTAGTAAAAACATTTCAAAATTATCGATAGAAAATGTCATAGGTTATTAATATAATAACTGAAATTTGAAAATAACTCTATCATATAATCTTTCATTGAGTTTAAAATCCAGCCACCACAAAGAATTAAAATCAAAAATACTGCAATTAATTTAGGAACAAATGTGAGGGTTTGCTCCTGTATCGAAGTAACCGTCTGAAGGATGCTTATAATCAAACCTATAACTAAGGAAGTGAGCAGCATCGGGGCAGAAGCCTTAATTACTACGTATATTGCCTGTCTTGCAATATCTACTACAATATTCTCATTCATTTCATTTTAATCTCCATTCTACTGAAACGCTGCGAATTTGGGCATCAGCACAATATTTGCAAAGTGATTTGTAAACAATTCACTTTGTGAAGATGCTTTTTCTTCACACTATCCCCCGCTAATAAAACGTCTTAACAACTTCCCCAATGATTAAATTCCATCCATCTGCCATAATAAATAACAGAATTTTAAACGGTGTCGCAATCATTGTAGGTGGTAACATCATCATACCCATTGACATCAAGGTTGATGCCACTACCATATCTATTACGACAAATGGTATATAAAGTAAAAAACCTATGATAAATGCTTTTTCTAATTCTCCCACGATAAATGAAGGAATAATTACAGTGATTGGAATATCATCTGTACTTTCCACTGTAGATATATTTGCGATATCCATAAATAGCCTGAGATCCTTCTCCTTTGTCTGCTTCAGCATAAAAGTCCGAAGTGGTGCTATACCTGCATCATAGGCTTCCTCCTGAGTTATCTCACCAGCGGAGAGCGGTTGGATTGCATCAGTATTAATCTGACTGATTACCGGAGACATAATGAAGAAAGTTAAAAATAAAGCAAGTCCGATCAGCACCTGATTCGGTGGAGTCGTCTGCGTTCCTAATGCCGATCTAAGAAAGTGTAATACGATGATTATCCTTGTAAATGATGTTACCATGATTAAAATAGAAGGTGCTAAGCTGATGACGGTAAGTACTAACAGCATCTGAAGTGTAGATGATAAACCTCCAGTGTCTTGATCCGTATTTAATGTAAATTGCAGAGGGCCAAGAGTACCGGATAAATTATCTGATGTTGTATCTGTTCCATCTGTCGTCTTACTGTTATTATCCGTAGATGTAACGTTGTCCTCCGTGGTTGATGCATAAGCATTGTTGTTAACGTTAAAAAAAGCTAATATACATATCGTAAGCATTATAACGATAATGGCCGGCTTTCTTCTTAAGCATTTTCTAACATTCGTTTTCATGGCTACCAACCTTTACTCATTTTTGTTATTGACAATTACATGACTTGTCATTCTACCTTATTCCTCATCTTATCAAGAATTTGTTTAAATGTAATATTCTCATTTGTATGGAATTCTTTCACAAAAACTTCGGACTCATCTAATTCTGTTATAAAATTTACAGTATCCTTTGCAACAGCAATAACAATATATTTATTACCTATCTTAACAATTTGAATAAATTTGTTTGGACTTATGCGGTATGTATCAATAATCTTAAAATTAGTATTTTTGAGTTGGCCAAGTGAGAGCTTGCCTACATACTTTGAAGTATAATAAGCAGCTATCAGAATGACAATTAATATAAAGACCAACCCAATCAATTGCATAAAGCTGTTTGAATTTGATATTTTATAAGGTACTTCACTCGGTACGGATGATGGTATAGGGGTTACTCCGTTATTAATATCAGCCAATAAAACCATAGTTTTTCCCGACATAATAAATTAACCCACCGCTTTCTTTACTGCTTCTAAAACTCTGTCTGCCTGAAATGGCTTAACAATAAAATCCTTTGCTCCAGATTGAATAGATTCTATAACCATTGCCTGCTGTCCCATTGCGGAACACATAATTACATTAGCACTTGGATCCGTTGATTTTATTTTCTTAAGCGCCTGTATTCCATCCATTTCAGGCATTGTAATATCCATCATTACTAAATCCGGTTTTGTTTCCGCATACTTATCAATTGCCTTTAAACCGTTCTCTGCTTCACCTGCGATGGTATAACCATTCTTCGTTAAAATATCCTTAATCATCATTCTCATAAACGCTGCATCATCACAAATTAAAATACTTTTTGCCATATTCTTTTCTCCTATCTAATTGTATTTATAGTAATTTTTCTTAATTAACTCGGTTTATTTTGTAATTTCAGTTACACGGATACCAAAGGCTTCTTCCATTACCACTACCTCGCCCTTAGCAACAAATTTACCATTCACCAATACATCGATTGGTTCCCCCGCTAAGCGGTTCAATTCTATGATGGTTCCTGGGGCAAAGTCAAGAATTTCTTTTATTGATTTACTAGTTCTTCCAAGTTCTACTGTTACCTCTAATGGAACATCCATCAACAGACCAATATTTTCCGGTTGAGCCACCCCACCCGACATAGGACTAAATGGTGCAAACTGTACCGGTTGGACACTTACATCCTGCATCGGTGGCATCATATATGGCACTGCACCAGGCATGACGCCTTGCACTTGATATGCATAAGGATTATATCCCTGTTGCGGTGGCATCTGCTGCATTTGCGGCATCTGTTGCATCTGTTGCATCTGTGGTGGCATTTGCTGCATCGGTGCTTGTGGTGTCTCGTTTATTGGCGGAGGCATTTGAGCTGTGGAAGTTGATTTTTCATTTAGCGGCCTCGTAGGAATATCCGGTTCCATTGAAGTAGCCTGAACAAATTGGCGATATAAATCTCTTGCAAATTCAAAAGGATATAATTGCATCAGAACACTGTCTACCAAATCACCGATTTCCATATGAAAGGATACCCGTACAAAGCTACCCTTTAAAAAATCAGCAATATTCTCACCATTCATGTGTTCAAATAAATCTATAATGGTTGAAGTAGGCGGGCTGATATTTACCCTTTTTTCAAGCATTGAGGATATTGAAGTTGCGGCAGAACCCATCATCTGATTCATGGCTTCACTGATTGCACTAAGGTGTAATTCAGTTAATTCACCGGAATCATTGGTTCCATCTCCACCCATCATTAAATCCGTGATAATTTTAACATCCTTTTCTTTCAGGATTAATATATTATTACCATCAAGTCCGTCCTCATAATAAATTTGTATGAAAACACATGGTTTATCATAGCTGTTAACAATTTCCTTCCATGTTGCATATTCTACAACCGGTGTTGTAATATTTACTCTTTGATTTACTAAGGAAAACAATGTTGTTGCTGCTGTTCCCATGCTGATATTTGATATTTCGCCAATTGCATCCTTCTCAGCATCGGTAAGTTGTTCCTTCGAAGCACTATTTGCTGAATCATCCTTGTTCATGCCGTTTAGTAACGCATTAATCTCTTCTTGGGATAGCATACCATCCATAGCCTATTACTCCTCTCCTCTGATTATTGATGAAACTTTTACCGCATAAGAGCCTGAGGATGCTCCCGGAAGCGCGGTAAATTTATATAAATTACCGACATAAACGGCTAATTCATCTTCCACTTTGGAGTTTAGTTTAATGATATCACCCTTTTGCATATTAATAAAATCATTAACAGAAATGGTGCTCTTTCCCAATACTGCCCGTAGTGGCACTTTTGCCTTTGAAATGGCTATTTCAATAGTTTCCTGATAAGATATATCATCACTCATTTGCATGGTTGAATACCAGTATTTCGTATTCAGTTTATCAATTACCTTCTCGAGGCAGACATATGGAAGACATATATTCATCATACCTTCAATATTTCCAATTCTAATATTCAATGTTACGAGTGAAATCATTTCACTCGGTGAGATAATCTGTGCAAATTGAGAATTTGTTTCTATTCTTAGTAGCCTAGGTTGTACTTGAATAACATTAGCCCAAGGTTCGCGGAGCAAATTAGTACAAACATTAAAAATACGTTCAATAATAGATAATTCTATCTCAGAAAAATCCCTGACTTTCTCTAACGGATATCCTCCGCCACCCAACATTCGATCAACAATCGCGTAACCCAGATTGTCTGCCAGTTCAATAATGATATTTCCCTCAAGAGGTGAGAAATCAACTATTCCTAATAAAACCGGATTGGATAGGGCATTTGTAAATTCAGAATACTGAACTGCTTCTGAGTTTCTGACCTCCACCTGAACATTTTTCCGAAGATATGCAGGTAGATTGGTTGACAGCAACCTGGCATAATGTTCGAATATAATATTCATCGTACGTAAGTGTTCCTTAGAAAACTTGGATGGTCTGGCAAAGTCATAATTCTTAATCTGCTTCTCAGAGGTCTCTTTATAATCATCTGCATCAAGTTCTCCGCTGCTAAGCGCTGCAAGTAGATTATCTATCTCATTTTGGGATAAGACATCGCCCATTGTCCTTACCTCCTAATTTACTAGTTACATAATAACACATAAAAAGAATAAAATCATCTTTTTTCTTACTCTATAATCAAATTACCAAATGAAACATTAATTATAAAATCTGAATTAAAGTACTCTTGAATGCCGGTAAGTATCTGTGTTCTTATAGCCTCCTTATTTGGCTTTACTTCATCCTTTGTATATTGAGAAAATGCATCTGAGATAATTTCTTTAATCGCATCTTCATTTGAAGCAACCTTTTCGCTTAATGCCAGATAATCCTCATTTTTTGTATTTTCTGACAAGGTTACATTGACAGTCATATAATGATCTGTTCCGTCATCACTAGCCAGATTGATTGTCAATTTATCAGTAATTGGATAGCTTTCAATATCCGCTATAGATATTTGATCCTCCTCGTTCGGTGATTCCAATTCCAAGTTGATGATGGATGACACTTTTGTAACTAATTCATTCGTTTTGTTCGAAGTAGGAACAATTACAAAAATTAAAAATCCGGTTAATACGGTATTAATAAGTACGATAGCCATAATTATAATTGTTAATATATTTTTTTTCATTGAAAGAAGCCCTTCCTTTCTTATCACTTAATACAAAGCTTATACTTCCGAATTAATAATTTCATTATTTTTAAATATTTTAATCTAACGTCCATGCCTGTAACTTGCTCGCAGACCTATATAACAAAAATGTAAGCATTTTGTTATTGTGAATAGGTGTGAATTGTAATTTTCAACAATTCACACTAATATCCCTTTATTCACTACTATATTCATTATATATTTTTATTTCAATTCTTCTATTCTTTGCTCGGCCTTCCGCGGTAGAATTACTGCTTATTGGTTCATATTCCCCTCTTCCAGAACATTTTAACTTAGCAGGATCAACACCGCATTCATCAATTAAGTATTCAGCTGCATTTAGAGCTCTTGCTGATGACAGCCAATTATTATCCTTATAATCCGAACTGTTTATTGGTACATTATCGGTATGACCGATGACTTCGATGTTAGAATTTTTAAACTTCTTTAGGATTTTACTAACCATGGCTAGAATAGGTAAGGCATCTTTTTTTAATTCCGAATCACCTGAAGTAAACAGAACAGAACCACTTAAGGTAAGTATGACATATTTACTTTTTGAATTTATACTTAAATCAACATAATCACCCATATTATATCGATCAGTTAAATCAGATACTTCATCATACATTCCTTTTGTCACATCTGCCATTTTTTCTTCAACTGTTGCCATAGCTTCATTTATTTCTTCATTTTCATTTTTTACAGTACCATTTGATTGATCTACTCCTTGGTCGTCTTCCGAATTTTGTGTAGCTTCGCTCCCTTGATTTCCACTCTCTGTTTCAATAGGCTTTGATGTATCGGCTTCTCCTTGTCTCTCTTTTCCTTCTACGGAACTGGATTCACCCAAAGCAGATAAATATTTATCCAAATCATTTAATTGCAACATTCCAGATGATATCAACTCACCAGCATCAATTGAGGTTCCTCCACCATCTAATATACCAATAGAATTCGATAAAGAAATTGTTACTTTCTCAAATTTTTCTTCATCTACTGTTGAAAAAGCAAATAGAAGAACAAAGAAACATAATAGTAAATTCATTAAGTCAGCAAACGTGCTTATCCATGCGGCACTTCCACCTGATGGTGCCTCCACTTTTTTTCTAGCCAATGTTTTCACCGCCTTGTTCCATCATCGCAGCTCTACGAGTTGGTGATAGGAAGGATTTCAATTTTTCTTCAATAACTCTTGGGTTTTCTCCTGCTTGAATGGACAAAAGACCTTCCACCATTACTTCTTTTATCATTATTTCCTTTGCGTTATTACTTTTTAATTTTGTTGATATTGGTATACAAATCCAGTTTGCAAGCATAGCACCATAAAATGTAGTAATTAAAGCTACTGCCATATTTGGACCTACTGTACTTACATCGCTCATGGTTTTCAACATATTAATCAAACCGATCAATGTACCAATCATACCCCAAGCAGGTCCCATGGCCCCCATTGATTCCCAAAATCCCACTGTACTGGAGTGTCTTGCTTCAATACAGTTCAACTCGGTTTCCATAATATTTCGTACTAACTCCGGATCTGTTCCATCAACAATTAAGAGCACACCTTTTTTTAGAAATTCATCATCAATTGTATTTGCTGCTTCTTCTAATGAAAGTAGTCCTTCTTTTCTTGCTACATTTGATAAATCAATTATGTTCTTAATCGTTTCTTCTTCATTAGATGGCAGTTGTTTTAAAATGAGTGAGAAACTTTTAAGGTTATTAACAAATCCGCTTAAACTGTGTGACATTAAAAGCATACAGCATAAAGTTCCACCAAAAGTAAGCATAATCGATGAAGGATCAAAAAAATTCAATAAAACTGATAAACCTGATTGTCCCCATAAAATACCTGCAACTACAATTACTCCACATAATATCAACCCCAAAATAGATGCAATATCCAAAACAGCCACCTTCTATCTTTCGTTTTATAAATTATATTAATTTACAATTCTCGACCGAATATTTCTTTTTTGTATAATATTACAAGATTTTTTACTTCTTGTCCACTTTCTTTTACTATAACTTTGTTCCCAGAGGTTAATGTAATAATCGTATCCGGAGTCTCCTCTATTTTCTCAATTAATTCTGCATTAATAATTAACTTCTTATCATTTAATCTGGTAACTTCAATCATAAGGCTTCTCCTTTCGTTCCCATAATTTTGATAAGTTCCGTATTATCTCAAACGGGTGGCAGAATTATCCACCACCCATCATTACTGACATATGGCTCACCTATTCATACATCAGCCCTGTATTATCTCTTCAAATTAATAAGTTCTTCCAACATAGTATCACAGGTTGATAATATTCTCGAGTTTGCCTGGAAGCCTCTTTGAGTAGTAATCATCTCAGTGAACTGTTGGGCTAAATCTACATTTGACATTTCCAATACACCGGTCGATAAACTTCCGCCTCCCTGTGTAGGATCTTGTCCTATTCCATCAAATTCACCTGAGTTTTGTGTTGCCGCAAACATACTATTTCCGACTGATTCCAAGCCTGCCGGATTAGTAAAGGATGCAACTGCAATCTGTCCCAGCAATTTGCTATCTCCATTATCGTATTTTCCATAAATTTTACCAGAAGTGTCAATATTGACTCCTGTCATAAAGCCTACCTGCTTACCTGTTCCTGTACCTTCTAAACTTCCCTTAGTAGCCTCCAAAGAAGAGGAACCACTGGCTGAATACATCGTAATTGATGAAAAGTCAACATCAATTTCTGAAAACGGGTTAGGCGTAGCATTTACAACCAGTGAAATACTCTTGTTACCTGTATCTGTAGATGAGCTATCACCTACACTTACAAACGCACCTGTCGCACCATTAAAGGTAATTTTCGGTGAATCGGCAGTATCAATCGTAAAGGTACCGTCCGTTTCAGATATATCAGATACCGAATACGTTACGCCGCCAAAAGTAAATTCGGTGATTGATGATCCTGCATATACTGGATTTCCTGTAGCCTCATCTATTGATTTTGTAATAAATATGGACTGTCCATCATCATCCTTAATATCGGTCACTGCGACATTATAAATATTGTTAGCCTCAGTGGACTGCGTGATTTTTAAATCTGCGATATAGCTGTTACCTATATTATCATAAAATGATATATTAACTATTTTACCAGAAACACTGGTAAGTTGTGTATCCTTACTATCTATATTACCAGATATGTATACTGACGATGTAGCTTCCGGTTTTGAATACATATTTTCCGGTGACGTGATAACCAAAGGTGATACTAAACCTGCTGCCGTCTTTGTCGCATCATTCTCATCTACCTGCCATCCCATAACAGATGCACCCGCTGATGTACACAAAGTTCCTTGGGAAGCTACATTAAAAGAACCTGCCTTGGTAAAATAGTTTGTTCCACCACTGTTAACTATAAAGAAACTGTCACCTTCAATCATAACATCAAATGGATTATCTGTTCTTTCAGCAGCACCACTTGTTGTCATTGATGTTGTTATGGATGCTACGCCAGATCCAAGACCAATCTGCATTGCATTCGTACCGGTTGTCCCAGTTGTTGGATTAGGACCAGAAGCACTTTGTGTTGTTTGATATAATACATCTGAAAAAGTTACAGAACTTGCCTTAAAACCTATCGTATTAACATTTGCTATATTATTACCTATTACATCCATCTTTGTCTGGCTTGCTTTTAGGCCTGTAACACCAGAATATAATGATCTCATCATAACTTTATGACCTCCATTCTGCTTAATCATTTGGTATCCAATCTGTCATTCATGGATACGAAAGCCTCCATTAAGGTCCGGCTTTTACATGATTACTGCACCATCAATATTAGTAAACACCTTATTCTCGCCGTCATTCACTGCTGTGATTACTGTATTATTTTTAATATTTACGATAAAGGCAAGATCGTCTACCATTACCAGGGATTCATTAATTCCCTTTTCTCCCGCTTTCTTAGCACCGATTTCTAATCGTTCCAGCTGATTATCCGTCAAATCAATATTACGACTTGCCAAACGTTCATTTGCATGTTTGGAAAACTTTAATTCACCGGTTTCGTTTGCATTTTGCTTACTTTGCAATATATCACTAAAGGGCGTTGTCGTAAGCTGTTTATTCACTCCTGAAGTACTGCTTTTACCTGCATTCAGCTGCTGCGTCATCTGCTCTATGGAAGGGAATTGATTTACAGAAATATTCATATAAACCTCCATCCCGCCACTTACGGCGGCGTAAACTTAAGTGGAAAAACTTAATGCATTTTTCCTGTTTTTATTAAATAGTACCTAAACTTTTGTTGTATCAGTAGAAACTGTGGCACTATTGGTATCCGTAACTTCTGAATTCTGTACCTGAAGAGTTACCTTATCTTTCACTGTTGTGTATAGCGAATCGTTGAATGCTACCGTTAATTTATAGGTTCCGTTTTTCAGATTAGCTAATGCTGACTTATCAACGGTTACCTTACCTTTCGAAACATCAACCAGGTTCGTGTCAATCACTGTACCGTCAATTGCTACCGCGACATCATCCGCTACCGTTTCACCCGATCCAAGACTCACTTCAAAGGTTTGATTCTTAGGATTATCTGCGTCATATTTTAATGCAGTTATCTGAGAAACACCGGGCAAACCTTGCTCAGTTAGATAAGTATCGTCAATTACACTATCTAATAGGTCAATGGAATACAAGCTGCCATTCACAGATAACTGAGCTTTTCCTCCGGACATATTCACAAAATCTACCTTACCATCGATATAGGTAGTGTTTCCAGCTGCATTATCTGTCTTAATCACAACATTTTTACCAACCAGACTAAAGGCCTGAGAATTTGATGAGGTAGTGCTTAAATTCTGCATTTGCTCTAATTGTGAAAATGTAGCAAGCTGTGCAACATATTCGGTATTAGAACTGGGATTAAGCGGATCCTGATATTTCATCTGGGTTACCAATAACTGAAGGAATGCATCCTTATCTAAACTATTTTTAGATGACTCTTTATTTGTGGTTGTACTAGTGGATGAAGTCGTCTGTATTACACCATCCTTTACTGCCTGTACTAAATCACTCATTTATTTCCTCCTTTCTCATATTATTGACTTCGTCAATAATCTCTTCACTCCGATCGCATATCGCAAGTAAACTTGCATATGCTCACTACGTTCTCATCATATTTTTAATTATGCGGTATAATCAACTACGCTGCCCTTAATACCTGTAATATCCTCATTATTACTCTCATTATCTGATACTTCAGTCACACTTAAAGCATCTTCTAAGGATATTGATTTACCAGAATTGTTCTTCTGTGTTTCTTCTTGGCTGTTTGACCCTGCACTGTTGTTTTGCTCAAAAGCATTTGAAGAGACGGTAACCTCAATTGCTTCTACTTTAATTCCTTGTTGATTTAAGGTATCTCGCAGGGTATGTATTTGGCTCTCAATCGCTTCCTTGGTCAGCTCATTCTGAACTACAAAATGTGCTGTCATTACACCATCTTTTGATTGTACAGAAAGATTAACTTTACCAAGATTTTCTGGATTTAACTGAAGTTCCATAGAAGTTTGGTTTGGCGCTATAGAAACTTTAATTCGTTCAATGATCTGACCTGCAATTTCCCTTAGGTTGGTTACCTGTGCTATTTCTTTCGAAAAATCTGCTTGCGTATTTTGTGATGAGTTTACTAAATTATCTACAAATGTCTGAAACTGATCCGATGCATTTAGGTCCCTATCAGCTTCACTGTTAGAATTTGACTGAGCTCCAGTATGGCCTTCACTGGTAGCAATAGTGGTAGCAGTTTCTGTCTGGGTCCTATTTTCTGTGACAGTTTTTACCATAGCCTTGTCTTCGTTATTTACAGTAACCTTCTCTGAATTTAAAGCTTCTGATTGCTTTTGAAGTTCATCTTTTGATGTTATCTTCGGCTCTCCTGCCACCGTTTCTGATGTAACAGTCTCCTCTTGAGAACTAATTTGAGTATCTGCCTGTAACAAAATTGTCTTGATCTGATTACTAGTTAATCCCAAATTACTTTCTGCTTTAATACCATCCACTGTCTCAAGCAGTTGTTTTATTGTGCCAGCCAAAGTTTCATCTGTTAATGCAGCCAAAATATTAGTTTCACCTTTACTAGCAAGTACTAATTGCTGCAAATTTTCAGGTTGTAGTAAATCAGCTACGCTCATACCTTGATCCGTAAGCAGTTGGTTAAATTCTTCTGTAGTCAGATTTAGTGCTTTCATTGCTACTTCCTGAATTGATTGAAGCATCACTGCTATCTGAGCCATAATCTGCTCATTTACAGAAAGCTCTTCTGTTTGCTCAGTATCCAAGTTTTCCACATCATCAGTAGTTTTTGTATTATCTAACGGGGTACTTGCTTTCTGCTTGGTTACTTTTGGAGCCTTTGTATTCTCAGTATTCGAAGCATTATCCGCCTGAACCTTTTCATCTGTTTGTGATTCTGTAGTATAAGCTTTGTCACTCTTCATACCGTTTCGTGTATCGGTAACTTTTACTGAAGTTCGATTTACAGTCGTTGTATCTGAAGGTTTAGAGACATCCTGTGCTGTTTTCAGACTGCTGTTAATAATAAGTTCAAATCCGCTTCCAATTTGTTTACCGTTTACATTGGCACTTCCTGCTGTGTTTCCAAACAGATTTGCTGCTTGTGTCATAACACTTTGCGTCGTCATACATTTTTCCTCCTTTCTTAAGGCGTCTAAGATATCGTCGCCTATCATAATATTTATTATAAAAGCAATACTGCCTTTTATAAACATCGTGTATACCAATGCAATTTTAATTACTGTGTTAATTTTTCAGCATCCATATCAAGCATTTTCTTAGTAATTTTAGCTGCTACAACAGGATCCATCTCAGCTATAATAGCTGCACTTTCTTTTGGTTTCATGCACAGAAGGATATTTGCAACATTTTCGATATCTGCTGTCATTGTCTCAAAAACAGCTGCAGCAGCTGCCGGATCCATGTTTTTATAGATATCCGCCTTAGTCTGTATTGCATCGGAATATTGTAACTGTTCTATAACCTGTTGATATATTGCTGCTGCATTCGTCGGGTCAATTGCTTCATAATAAGCTTTATACTCTTCCAGACTGGGAGCTGCATCTGCAAATACAACATTTTTATCAAATTCCGCAACTCTTTCCTCAAAATCCTTCTGATTTTCTTCAAATACCTTTAATCTGTCGATTTCAGCCTGAAGATCAGCTATCGTCGTACTGCCGTCTGATTTGCTTGCAGTCATATCATTAATCGTCTGCTCAAGTTCTTTAATTTTTGCAACAGCTTCAGACAATGATTTATATTCGTAATTATTATCAGTGGCAATTTGTGTTTCTGATTCACTTGGGAGAATTCGATTGATCAAAGGTACATCCTTTAAAATCGGTTTTAATACTCCTGACCCAAAGCCTCCGATATCTAATTTTATCATTATTCCAAATAAAGCAAGCCATATGATAACGATCAAAAGAACGATAAGCATGGTCAGTACTTTATTTCCTTCTTTTTTTTCATCTTTTTTCTTGTTACCGTCGGCCTTATTCTTTTTAGCCATTAAAATCTCCATTCTGCCGAAGCGCCGCGAATTTGGGCGTCAGCACAATATTTGCAAAGTGAATTACTAACCTACCTGCTGCTGCAAAGTAGCATCTCAAATACTAATGGCTCGCATGCATTTTGCGAGACTATTCCTCCTCATGAAATACTGGATTGCTATAGTTAAAGCTGTTTAGCTCATCTACTTCCTTACGCTCATCAGAATCAAATTCAAGCAAATATTCCTCAAATGCTTTCTCTTTCAGTCTTTCATGCATCTTTCTTTCTACCATCGCATCATTCAAACGAATTCTTGCTACTTCTAACCGATGAGCTGCATTTTTAACGTTAGTTGTCTGTTGCTTTATATTCGTTTTCATAACTTCAATTGCTAGTTCGCATTGTTTTATTTTTAATAAATCAAGCTTATCCGACCTTAAAAGTCTCATTTCATCTTCATAGCAATATTTCTGCTTCACCATCTGTTCCAGCTTTTCTTCTTCCTGAGTAAGGCGAATTCTAACATTACCATAAGCTATTTTTGTTTGTTCTTCGAGTTTTAACTTTATCTGAAGTACATTTTCCATCTTGTATTGAAATTTTCTCATTATTTATTTAAAATCTCCATTAACATTGATATTTCCTCAGCAAACCCAATTTTTAAATTAACATCTTGTTGAAGAAAATCATTAACTTCCTTGATTTTGGTGATGGCATAATCAATATCAGCATTTGAACCATTTTTATAGGCACCGATATTAATTAAATCCTCCGCTTCACGATAAGTTGCAAGAACATTTTTTAATTTACCTGCAGCCGTCTTATGCTCCTTTGTAATGATGGAGCTCATACAACGGGAAATACTTTGTAGTACATCAATTGCAGGATAATGGTTTTTATGCCCCAGCTTTCTTGATAACATAATGTGACCATCCAGAATACTTCTTGCAGCATCTGTGATAGGTTCATTAAAATCATCACCATCAACTAGTACTGTATAAAGTCCTGTAATCGATCCATTTTCTGAATTACCCGCTCGTTCTAACAGCTTGGGCATCTCAGAATATACACTGGGCGGATATCCTCTAGATACTGGAGGTTCACCAGATGCCAAACCAATTTCGCGCTGTGCCATAGAAAAACGAGTCAGAGAGTCCATCATCAGTAAAACATCCTTACCCTGATCCCTAAAATATTCAGCGATAGCGGTTGCAGTTTTTGCTGCTTTCTTACGTATCAATGCTGGTTTATCTGAAGTTGCAACTACAAGAACCGAACGCTTAATTCCTTCTTCTCCGAGGTCTCGTTCAATAAATTCCCGAACCTCCCTACCACGCTCACCTATTAATGCAATAACATTAATGTCTGCTTTTGTATTTCTTGCGAACATACCAAGTAAAGTACTCTTACCAACTCCACTACCCGCAAAAATACCGATTCTTTGTCCTTTACCGATGGTTAACATTGCATCGACTGCTTTTACACCCAGAGGTAATACTTCATCAATAATCTTCCTTTTCAATGGATCCGGTGGTGGTGCTTCCGCTGGATAAAAAATATTACTTCTGATTTCTGTATCATCCATTGGATTACCTAAGCCATCTAAGGTTTTCCCAAGAAGTTCTTCTCCAACCGGCACTTTAAAGGTCATACCAGCGTTCTCAACATAACTACCAATACCTACGCCGGTCATATCATCATAGGGCATAAGTAGTATCCTATTTTCACGAAAACCAATCACTTCTGCAATTTTCTTTTGTGAAGCATCTTCTCCGGTTATGTAACAAATATCGTTCAAATTTGCACTTGGGCCCGATGCTTCTATTGTTAGACCAACCATTTTTACAACTTTACCGATTTCTTGTTCGTAGGATTTATTAAGTAACTGTCTATATTTATCAAAATCGATTGAAATCATAGTAGTTTTCCTTCTGTATTATATCGACATTATTCGATTAAAACTAAATACCGCCGATTAATTTTAAGTCAGTGATTAAGTTATTAAGTTGAATATCTAAACTACAATTAATGACTTGTAAATCCGCTTCAATAAGACATTGATTTTTGTATAAACCGTCATCCTCTGTTATATATAAAGGAACATCCCTTCCAATAGCACCTAAAAGAATATCCTTTCTCATGGATACATATTCATAATCCTCATCACTAACCCTGATTGTGTATTCGCTACTTTTATCCATGTTCTTTATCGCTTTTTTTATAAGATAAAGAATAACTTCTTCTTTGTCCGCTACGATAATCCCAGTTAGTTTTTCTAAAAGCGATGCAATAATCTGAGCCATCTGGGGTTCCAAAGAACGTGACATATTGTCATATTCTTTCTCCAGTCTCCCGGATTTCTCATCATATTCAGACTTCAACTTCTGAGCCTCATGCTTTGTCTGTTGCTTTCCCTCTTCATAACCTTTTTTCTTTGCTGCCTCAAAAGCTTCCTTTTTTATTTGTTCTGCTTCTTTTTTAGCCTTATCTAAGATCGATTTTGCATCATTTTTAGCATCCTCAATTATTTTTAATGCCTTCTCTGATGTTTCTTGAACAGAGGGAATAGCTTCAACAACTACTGCGTTGAGTCCTTCAATAAATTCACCTTGTGCCTCTTGCTCATTCACTAGAATACTGCGTCTTACTTCGATTTCTTTATCTATTCTAAGATGAGAATTAATTGTTTTCATTGCCTCATCATCATAGCGTACGGAATAGGCCTTAATTACATTAGACAACGATCTCGTCACCTCCGCCTCTTGAAATAATAATTTCAGAGGAATCCTCAAGTTTTCTAATAATATTAACGATCTTTTGCTGTGCCTCTTCAACATCCTTCAAACGTACAGGTCCCATATATTCCATATCTTCCTTAATCATTGCTGCTAAACGCTTGGACAGGTTATTAAAGATTACAGTCTGTACTTGTTCATTGGATCCCTTAAGAGCAATAGCAAGCTCATTATTATCAACTTCACGAAGTACTCTTTGAATTGATTTATCATCCAGACTGAGAATATCCTCAAATACGAACATCTTTCGTCTGATTTCATCCGCAAGCTCTGGTTCTTCAATTTCTAAAGTCTCCATAATATGTTTCTCTGTACCACGGTCAACCGTATTCAGGATTTCTACGATAGAATCTACCCCGCCAACGATTGTGTAATCTTGATTTACTAAGGATGCAAGCTTTCTTTCCAACACTTTCTCAACTTCCTTAATTACATCTGGTGAAGTACGATCCATCTGTGCAATACGTTTTGCAACATCCGCCTGTTTATCAGGTGCCAGTGATGAAATGATGGTAGATGCCTGTCCTGGTGACAAATAAGATAAAATTAATGCAATCGTTTGTGGATGTTCATCCTGGATAAAGTTTAATAACTGGGATGCATCTGTCTTTCTTACAAATTCAAATGGACGAACCTGAAGTGATGCCGTCAGTTTACCAATAACGTCTCTTGCCTTTTCAACACCAAGTGCCTTCTCTAAAAGCTCTTTCGCATATGCAATACCACCTTCTGCGATATATTGCTGTGCCAAACAAATCTCATAGAACTCATCCATTACCTGATCCTTGGTTGCAGGGGAAATACTTCTCGTATTCGCAATCTCTAAGGTCATTGTTTCGATTTCTTCTTCCTTAAGATGCTTAAAAATACTTGCAGAGCGCTCTGGTCCCAGGGATATTAAAAGAATAGCTGCTTTTTGAATTCCGCTGATATCACTATTACCTGTTTTTGCCATAAATACCTCCACAATAGTTGTATTAGCCCCAGTCTTCATTCAGCCAGTTACGTAATAACTGGGCTACTGCCTCTGGCTTTTCATCTACAAACTTCTCTATCATCCTTCGAACCTCAGAAACTTCATTAAATTCGATATCTTCAATCGTCTGGTTTTCCTTTGTCGTTGCCAAGAGCTGTTCCACAGACAATTCCGGTTCCAGTTCAGTTACTTCTACAGGTCCAACACCTTTAAATACTACAAAAATTAATAAACCTACGATAAGAACCACCAAAGCAATCTGTAAATAATCTGTCCAGCTTTTCGTTGTCGTTGTTGTTGGAACAAATACTGATTTTTCCCAGGCAGTAATCGTAATACCAGTCTCCGGTACACCGGTTGCTTTCGATACCAAGGTCAGTAGTGATGTATCGACGGTTGAAGCCTTCAAATCACTATTTGCCGCTACATACGCATCATATGTGGTACCGTTCAGAGCGCCGCTGCTTTCCAAATCAGCCTGATTAT
>JAQUYQ010000109.1 GCA_028691795.1 Herbinix sp. | reverse complement strand
TGATTAACAATCGGCTTAGGGAAAGAGCTGAGAATGAAATACCGGGGCTTCATGCAGAGTCGCCTTATCTCAAAGCGGTTGAAATAGCATTACTGGTTGCTAAGAGAAATGCTCAAAGCTAAAGAAAGAGTCAGATTTCGTTAAATTGAAACATTTACTTCAGCACTATCCGTAAAATGGTTACTGTTCACACCGTTCACACCCCAGCCAAAGCTGATGATTTGATTTCTGGCCGGGGTGTGAACAAATGTATAATCGATGGCCTGTATGATGAGTTGAATGCGATTATAAGGATTTGTGAGTTGTTGAGCACGCATTAAATAATTCTGTTTATCAAACTTTTTATTTACAGTAGAAACGTAACTTTAAATAAAGAAAAATTTTCTTTTTAATCTTCTTTGTATTGATTTATTAAGCATATCTTCAGATAGTCAATAAATCGTTTTGTTGCAGGTGGGATACTAGATAGATTAGGTACCACAATGCCAATAGTACGACTATATTCTGGATCCAAATCTTTGATAATGATATTTTGAGAAATTCCTTGAAGAAATAGCTCTGGCAGCATTCCAATTCCAAGCCCATTTGCAACCATAGCAATAATTGCACTATCGCCTTTAACTGTATACTTGACATTAGGTCTGCTACCTGTCTTATGAAATACATTTAATACATCATCGTCGAAACCTTTATGTGGTAGAATAAACGCTTCCTTTTGAAATTGTGATATTGGAAATCTTTCATATTTTGCAAAACTATGATTTGCTGGTAAAATAGCAAGCATTCTATCTTTTTTCAATGGAACAAAATCAAATTTATAATGTGAAGAATCGGTTAAAAAACCACAATCAATTTTTCCTTGCTCAAGCCATTGTTCAATCTCTATATAGTTACCATCAAACAGTTGAATTTCAATTTGAGGAAAATCTTCCTGAAATTTTTTCATAATTTTTGGAAGCCATTGAACAGACACACTTGTAAAAGTACCGATTCTAATGGTGCCTGTTTCTAATCCGTTGATAGAGTTAACTGTTTGACAAAGTTTTTCATACCCATTCAACAATTCTTGCAAAGGTTTTAGCAACAACGTACCATTCGTTGTTAATTCTACACCTGATTTACTTCTAATCAGTAACTGGAATCCAAACTCACTCTCCAAATCATGTATCATATGACTAATTCCAGACTGAGTATAACCCAAATCAACTGCCGCTTTTGTTATATTTCCATGTTCTACCGTTTTAATAAAAGCCTTATATTTGCTAATATTCATATTATTTCCTCATTTTTATCCATTAAATTATCTCATACATAATATTATAAACCTTCAATTTACTAATGTATATAATTTTATTATAATTTGCTTAAGCTAATCATTTGGAGGGGAATCATGATATTAATAGGAGCTGGTGTAAATGCTATAAGTATTATTGTGGGGGGGTTAATGGGGTTCTTTATAAAGAAAGGTTTATCAGAACGCATAAATGAAATTCTTATGAACGGACTTGGTCTAATTGTTTTGTATGTAGGTATTAGTGGTACTTTAAAAGGACAACAGCTTTTAGTTGTAGTTTTTTCAATCATCTTTAGTGTAGTTATTGTAGAAGTGATTCATTGTAATAAGAGATTAAAACTATTCGGAAATATCGTTCAAAATAAATATAAAGTATTTAGTAAAATCCAAACTATGGCAGAAGGATTTATAAATTGTACACTATTTGTTTGTGTAGGAGCAATGGCTATTGTTGGTTCTCTTCAAAGCGGTATGGTTGGCAGTAATGAAGTTCTCTATGCAAAGGCTGTTATTGATTTTATCGCTGCGCTTGTTATGAGTTCTATTTTAGGTATTGGAGTTTGTTTTGCAGGAATTTCTGTTTTTCTATATGAAGCCTGTCTAACTCTATCAGCAAAAGCAATTAGTGAATATCTTACTACACCTATCATTAATGAAATAACTTGTGTTGGTTCTATACTTATGATTGGCCTTGCACTAAATATGATGAAAATTACTAATATTAAACTTACCAAATATATACTAGCACCTTTTTTGTCAATTTTATTTTGTATATTATTAAATAAATTTTAGTGTGTACTTTTCATTTACGACTAAACTGTAAGGTTTTGCGAAGAAACAATATTGTGTCGATTTAAGTGCTTACTTGAATTGCATTTTACTAAGTGGTAAAATATGGATTATGATAAATCTATTTAAAAATATCAATATTCCTATCATAAGGCGGATTATGATTAAATTAAAAAGCTATCCCCGTCGAACAATTTTATTAGTTTTGTGCCTCATAGGTATATCCTTATTATTTACTGCAATTAAGGTATATTTATTAACGTGCGATAATACCTGGAAGGAGTTTGAAACTTCTTTACATACCAATGAGGTGATCATTGACGCAGTACAAGATAATGCAATTGTTTATATGGTTACAAGCCAATCCGGCAATACGGATTATGGAGATACTTTAGTGGTCTTTTCTCAGAGGAATGATGGAAGTTGGCAGCGTATTTATAATAATGATTTTAAAAACTTGAAACCATGGAAAATAGAGCTGGCAGATATTGATGGTAATGGCAGTAAAGAGATATTAATCGCAGTCAATAAAACCTCACATTTTGATAAATCAGAGAAAAACCGGATGTTTATCTTTAATTATGCTGACAACAAACTCATTAAGAAATGGACCGGGTCGGAGATTGCAGGTATCTGGGAGAATTTTGCCGCCGGGGATTTTGTACCTATAAAAGGAGACGAATTAGTTTTTATCAGGCAGGTAGAGAACGGTGAACGAGTAAGTGTTTATTATTGGTTTGATTTTGGTTTCCTTTTGTTAGCGGAAAGTAATGATTATGAGGATATTCTTAGTGTTTCTATTCGGGGAGAGAACAGCATACTTATAAGCTATAGAGAAGACGGGAAAGAGCGAAGTGTAACACTGAAGGCAAAGGACGAAAAGCTGAAAGAAGCAGGAAAAGATCAATAAGATTAGTGTGTGAGGAGGATTGGGATGAAGAAATTTTGTGCAATTATATTATGTATATGCATGACATTAACCGGATGCCATAGTAAAACAGTTGAAAAAGATAACAATAATACAGTCGGTAACAATATCAGCCCAACGACAAGCGAAGCAAACAAGAATACATCAGAAGATAATACAGCTACAATAGGAACAAAGCTTTTGACACTAAGCAATGAATGGTCCCTGGTAAAAAGCCTGGATGCAATTCAGTCGGATTATCAAGCTCCGGCTTATGAGGCAAAGGTTCCAGCATATACAATTGCAAAAGACCTGTCCAATATAGAGAATATTGATCAATTTTCAGGATTTACGAAGGAACAGATTAATATGCTTGTAAAAAATGGTTTTTTTGTTTCTCCAAGTATTGATACCCGAATTTATTATGTCTATGATGATAATGAATACAAGGGAGTTCCTAATTTTATTACCGCAGACGCTGCACTTCATCTATACCACCAGTTTTATGACAAATCATTGATGAGTGTTGAGACAGGATATCTATATAATGATTTAGATCTAATGACAAAACAAATGCTCGATAAGTCCTTGCTATTATTAGAAGAGTTAAAGGATGAGGATTTAAAGTCACTTCAGGAGAAGAATGTTATTTATTTTATGGTAGCAAGGATGTTATTTACGCAGACGTCAGATATCGCAGTGGAAGCGGATCAGAAGCTTATTGATGTGGCAAAACAGGAGTTTGAGATTTGCCAGGTAGCAGAGGGATATCAGAAATCGCCACTACTTGGTACCGACTTTGATTATTCCCAGTGCAAGGTCAGGGGACATTATACCAGAAGTGAAGAGCTTGGAAAGTTTTTTAAGACCATGATGTGGCTTGGCACAGCATCCTTCGATTTTGCAAATAAGGATAATATCCTCCAATCCCTATTAATAACCTTTACTACCTTTTCTGATTCCGAAAATACCTGTGATGCAAAGCTTTGGTCTGATATTTATCAACCAACCACCCAGTATGTTGGCTTGTCCGATGATATCAATGTATTTGATATGAACAGCTTACGATTGGAGGTATATGGTAACAGCGATGATCCGAATATTTTCAATGATGAAGTGTATCAGGATAAATTAGAGAAAGCGGTTAAAGCATTGCCCGAACCACAGATTAAAGCAAGCTTATCGAACTTATCAACACCGACAGGCAAACAATTCCGGTTTATGGGACAGAGATATATTCTGGACAGTGACATTTTACAGAAATTAATTGATAATGATTTACGTCCGATACCATCCTCTCTGGATGTTATGGGAGTTTTGGGAAGTAATGTGGCAGAAGATTTACTGTTCAATGAATATAAACCACAGGAGACTTGGCCGAAGTATACAGAAAATTATAACAAACTAAAGAACAAGGCAGCAGCTTTTTCTACCGACTACTGGAAGACCAATCTATACAGCGGCTGGCTCTGGTCTTTACAGGAGGTATTAACAAAACAGGATTTAAGTTCAGGTATGCCTTTCTTTATGACGACGAAGGCTTGGAAATATAAATCGCTGAATACAGCGTTGGGAAGCTATACGGAGTTGAAGCATGATTGTGTACTTTACGGGAAGCAAGCCAGCGCAGAAGGGGGTGGCCCCGAAGCTTTTGCAGACCAGCATTATGTAGAGCCAAATGTAAATCTTTATAGTAAGCTCCTATATCTTACTGATTTTACTGTTTCTATATTAGAAGAAAAAGGTATGATGAATACCTCCCTTTCCGAGGGAGCAAGCCAATATAAGGATTTCTTAAACTTATTGATGGAATGCTCCTTAAAGGAACTGAATAATGAAGCCTTAACAGAGGAGGAGAAAAAACAGCTTCTCTGGAGTGGTGGTACAATGGAAAGCATTATGACCAAATTCTTACTTGGGGTTACCGGTGACTATTCCACCAATGATGTAACTGATATGCTGGCGACAGATATCATGACTTATATGGGGACTTATCTGTCCCTCGGTACGGGTTATTTTGATCATATCTATGTTGTAATACCGGTAGGGGGAAAACTATATCTGTCAAGAGGATCGGTCTATTCCTTCTATGAATTTACAAGTGATACCAGACTCACAGATGAGGAGTGGTGGGCTTTGCAGGGAATTACTATAAATCACAGCGATTATGGGGATTATCCTGAGTTGGGTGAACCATCTGCATCACTTCCCAAACAGCCATCTTGGATTAAATTCTTTAAAACAGACAGTAATCGTGTTATGATAAAAGCATTAGACGTAGATTGGGATAATATGAGTGAATAAAAATACATTAGAGAGCTTTCCGCAAATGTATGTTAGATGCGCAAAGCGATATCATGGAGGTTGTTATGAATCAAGTTTTGCTTGGAAAGACAGGGATTAAGGTTAATAAAAATGGATTTGGGGCACTTCCAATCCAACGAATCAGTAAGGAAGAAGCGGCTGATTTATTAAAAAAGGCATATCAAAGCGGAATAACTTTCTTTGATACTGCAAGATTTTATACCGATAGCGAAGAGAAGATCGGCTATGCATTAAGTGAGGTGCGGGAACATATTTTTATTGCTTCCAAGACGATGACAACTAAGGTAGAAGAGTTTTGGAGTCAATTAAATTTTTCACTCAGCCAGTTAAAAACAGATTATCTGGACATATATCAGTTCCATAATCCAAGCTTTTGCCCGAAACCGGGTGATGGTACCGGTTTATATGAAGCTATGCTGGAGGCAAAAGACAAAGGTATGATACGCCATATTGGTATTACCAACCATCGGCTTCCGGTTGCAATCGAAGCGGCAGAATCGGGCTTGTATGAGACCATCCAATTTCCCTTTAGTTATCTGGCCGCAGAGCAGGAAATCAGTCTTGTCAAACTGTGTCAGGAAAAGGGTATTGGCTTTATTGCTATGAAAGCATTGTCCGGTGGACTTATTACGAATTCGGCAGCAGCCTATGCTTTCCTTGCTCAGTTTGATAATGTACTTCCTATCTGGGGAATACAAAAGGAAAAGGAATTGGATGAATTCATCGGATACATTGACAATCCACCAGAGCTGAAGGAAGAGCTTAAGGCGATAATAGAGCATGACAGGGGAGAGCTTGTCAAGGATTTTTGCAGAGGTTGCGGTTATTGTCTGCCCTGCCCGGCGGAGATTGACATTCCAACTTCTGCAAGGATGTCCTTAATGTTACGCCGTGCTCCCGTGTCTTCCTACCTGAATGATAGATGGAAAGAAAAAATGAAGAGGATTGATAATTGTATTCATTGTGATCATTGTAAAAATCATTGTCCTTACGGTCTTGATACGCCGAAGCTTTTAGCTGAAAATTGGGCAGACTATAAAAAATATATGTAATGGACAGGAGAATGGATGTACAATTACAAATTGACAATTCAATATGACGGTGGACGTTATAAAGGATGGCAGAGGCTCGGCAATGGGGAGAATACCATACAGGATAAAATAGAACAGGTACTATCACAAATGCTGGAGCATGAGACAGAAATCATTGGCTGCAGCAGAACCGATGCAGGAGTGCATGCCCTTGCCCAAATTGCCAATTTTAAGACGGATCTAATTCTGGAGGCAGATAGAATCAAAGCTTACCTAAATCATTATCTGCCCCAGGATATCTGCATCATGGAGGTTTCTTCCATTTCCGAACATTTTCATGCGAGATACAATGCGAAGAATAAGGTATATCTATATAAGATTTGGAATAAGGAATATTCTAATCCATTTATGAGAAAATATAGTATGCAAGTATATGATAAATTGAATGTCAAAGCAATGAAAGCTGCGAGTGAATATTTTATAGGTTCACATGATTTTGCTGCATTTTCAAATGCGAAATCCAAGAAGAAATCAACGGTTCGTGAGATTTATAACATTGATTTTCAGGAAGAGAATGGATTTATCAATATAAGGCTTCGGGGAGATGGATTTCTTTATAATATGGTCCGTTGGATTATTGGCTCACTGGTTGAAGTAGGACTTGGCAAATTGGAGGCTGATCGAATACCCGGTATAATGGAAGCAAAAGAAAGAAACAAGGCAGGAAACCTGGCAGAGGCTTGCGGACTATATTTGGAAAAGGTGACTTATTAAACAAAATACAGACTGACACTCAAATTCTTCTAAGGAATAAATAACGAGCATAATAAGAAATACTTAAGATAACGGGGGAGCAAGAATAAAAGGAATAAGAAAAGAGGGTTCAAATGGTTATTGGAACGGCTATCATAAAAATCCATTTACCATGGGTTCATTCATTAAAAGAAAAACGTATGGTTGTAAAAAGCCTTTGTGCTAAGGTACGAAACCAGTTTAATGTGTCTATTGCCGAGGTAGACGAACAGGATATTCATCAAATAGCCGTACTGGGATTTGCCGCAATAGCGGGAGATAAAGCACAGGCAGACAGTATCCTAGACAATGTTCTTAACTTCATTGAAAGTAATACGGAGGGTGAAATAGTTAGCATTGAACGGGAGATAATATAAGCTATCTAGGCATACGTTTTACCGTAAAGGAAAATCGATTTAATTTCATTGGATTATGTTTATTATAATAAATTTAATTTGACAATATTTGGCAACCGAGATAAAATGGAATCAATATAGGACAAATTATTAAGAAGGTGGTGAAAATACATGGGAGATAAGAATCCGAAAAAAGCACCAAAAAAGAAGGGCTCTGCTCAGGCTTCAGCAGCTCCAAGCTCAACAAAGAAAAAATAACACAGAAAATTCCCTCTTACTGAGTAATGAGGGAATTTTTGTGTATGTTCCAAATTAGAGAGGTATTAGTATAACGATAATGTAACTTTTATATGCTTTATACAGCATTTATACAGCGGCTTTTATATACGAGTTGCAATATACGTTGTAAATAAAAAAGATATAAGATATAATGAGTTTATATGAATGTACTTATAAAAAAGTAGAGAAGATCAAGGTGGGATAGAAAAATGTATACGATAGCAATCATCGCTGTTATTTGTGCTTATATTGTAAAGGGAATGTGCGGGTTTGCTAATACAGTGGTTTTTAGTACGATTATG
>JAQUYQ010000008.1 GCA_028691795.1 Herbinix sp. | reverse complement strand
AGGAACATTATTGAAAAACTCAGTAGTTGCCATGGCTTTCAACTCAAACATTATTGCTGATGTAAAAGTTGAAGTTATTGGACATATAAGTGAAAAGCTAAGTATCGAAACTGCATTTACATCATTTGAAAGATACTTTAACGAGAGCTTTTATACAATGGATGTGACCAGGTATGTAGGAATAATACTAAACGATGGCATTAGTATGAAAGAAGAAGAACTAATGGATCAAATTGGTAACAGGACAAATGTTTATTTTGTTGGAGGCACTGCCGGAGATGATCTCAAATTCGAGAAGACTTTTGTATGTGCAAATGGAAAGGCCTATTCTGACGCAGCAGTGCTTGTTTTGATGAAAGTGAACGATCATGCTGAGTTTGATATTATCAAAACACAAAGTTTTAAAGCATTGGATCGTAAATTAATAGCCAATAAAGTCCAGGAAGAAACCAGAGAAGTGATTGAGTTTAATAACAGACCAGCAATTTTAGCCTATGCAGATGCTGTTGGAGCCGCTTCAGTTGAGGAAGCCCCGAAATATTTCACAACCAATCCAGTAGGATTAATTCTTGGAGAAAATTATATGTTTGTAAGAACCCCAACGCAACAGATAGGTACAAAGATAAAATTCTTTTGTAATATACTGGAAGGTATGGAGGTTAGTTTACTAGAATCAACGAATATCATCGAAGATACGAAGAAGGCACTTGAAAATAAAATTAGTAAATTTGGAATAATAGAAGGTATTATCAATTTTAATTGTATAACGCGAACGCTTGAATTAGAGGAAAAGAACTTAGTTAAACAGTATGGAGAATTATTTAGCGAATTTCAGACCATTGGTTTTTCTACCTATGGTGAACAGTATATTGGACATATTAATCAGTCATCTACCATGTTGCTTTTTAAATACAATACAATCCAACCAGATTATTATACAGATACGTCTACTTGCATAGAAACATTTCAAAAACCTAAATTTACAGATAAGGTTTATGAACAATTGATCAAGGAAAATCATAATTTGCATAAGATTGTACAGGAACAAAGCAAATATATGGATGAAATAACTGTGGCTTTAAAAGAATTTAATATTATGTTGGAATATGAAATTAATGAGAGGACAAAAAGAGAGGAAGAAATAAGGTATTTGAGTTATCATGATATATTAACAGGCCTTTATAATAGAAGATTCTTTGAAGAAGAAATTAAAAGATTAGATACTGAAAGAAATCTTCCCATTTCAATAATAATGGGTGATGTTAATGGTCTTAAGTTTATTAATGATAATTACGGGCATGAAAAAGGGGACGAACAATTACGTAAAGTAGCTGCCGGTATTCAAATTGCATGCAGAGCAGATGATATCGTTGCCCGATGGGGAGAAGATGAATTTGTCGTTCTTCTGCTAAAAACTAAATATGAAGAAGTGGAAAGAATTATTAATCGTATTAAAGAACAATGTTCAAAGGAATTTGTTAACGATATGAGTATTAATATCTCATTTGGCTGGGATACTAAGAACAATTCTAACGAAGAAATCCTTATAGTCCTTAAAAACGCTGAAAATTGTATGTATGAAAAAAAATTATTGATAAGGAAACAATCAACTACTTCTAAGTAAGCAAATTAAAATTGGCGATTTTGTAGACAAAAGAAATAATTTGACAAAGCAGGATTAAATGTAATATAATACTCTGCAAAGCAACGACGAAGAGAAGTAGCATAAATTATCGTTCCCAGTGAGCGGGAGACAGTGAGAACCCTGCAAAATGAATTTATGTGAATAACACTTTACCAGCTGCAATCTGAACATCTTTTGATTAGTAGGTGCGCCGTGAGCTAAACGTTAATAGGCAACACTAGAGTGACTGTATTAGGCAGTAAAACAGGTGGTACCGCGGACTGTAATAGTTGTTCGTCCTGAAATTTAATTTTTGGGCGGGCAGCTTTTTTTTCGTGTATAATTCCCGGATGGATCATGTTGACATGTTCCATCAGAGAATAACGCGACATACATAGACCATCATAAAGTAATTATCTATGTGCTCATCCGAGATTGAGTATCAATAAAGATGAAAAGGAGAAAAATAATGTCAGACATTTATCGCAGTAAAATTATGAACCAGATTTCAGAAAATGATATCGGCTTGAAACTTAAAATAGCAGGGTGGGTAGAGAATATCCGTGATCACGGAGGTGTATCCTTCATCGACTTACGTGATATGTACGGTATTATGCAGGTTGTATTAAGAAATACCGACCTGTTAAATGGAATCAAAAAAGAAGAATGTTTATCCATCGAGGGCCTTATTGAACGTCGAGATGAGGAAACTTACAACCCGAAGATTCCGACAGGAACCATCGAACTTGATGCACAGAAGGTTACTGTATTAGGAAAAGTCTACAAAGATGTACCGTTTGAAGTAACGAATTCCAAGGAAATCCGTGAAGATGTCCGCTTGAAATACCGTTACCTGGATTTGAGAAACCGTAAAGTGAAAGAAAACATCCTGTTCCGCTCTGAAGTCATCAGCTTCTTAAGACAGAAGATGAGTGAGATGGGATTTATCGATATTCAGACGCCGATTCTATGTGCCTCATCTCCAGAAGGCGCACGTGATTATATCGTTCCGTCAAGAAAGCATAAAGGTAAATTCTATGCATTACCACAGGCGCCACAGCAGTACAAACAGTTACTGATGGTATCTGGATTTGATAAGTATTTCCAGATTGCACCGTGTTTCCGTGATGAGGATGCACGTGCAGACCGTTCTCCGGGCGAGTTTTATCAGCTCGACTTTGAGATGAGCTTTGCAACACAGGAAGATGTATTTAACGTAGGAGAAAAAGTTTTAACCGAGACCTTTAAGAAATTTGCTCCGGAAGGATTTAATATTACGGAAGCACCGTATCCGATCATCAGTTATAAGAAGGCAATGCTTCAGTTTGGTACGGATAAGCCGGACCTTCGTAATCCGTTACGTATAGTTGATGTTACTGAATTTTTCGAGAGATGTACCTTCAAGCCGTTTCACAACAAGACGGTTAGAGCGATTAAGGTTCATGCAGAACTTTCCAAAGGCTTCCACGAAAAGATGCTGAGTTTCGCACAGTCCATTGGTATGGGCGGACTTGGATACCTTGAAGTTATGGAAGAGAATTCCTACAAGGGACCAATTGATAAATTCATTCCAAAGGAGATTAAGAGTGAACTTGCTGAGTTAGCTAATCTTGAATTTGGGGATGTTATTTTCTTTATTGCAGATTCAGAAGATATGGCAAGCAAATATGCTGGACAGATTCGTAACGAGCTTGCGGCGCGCCTTGACTTGAATGAAAAGAACGCTTATCGTTTCTGTTATGTCAACGATTTCCCGATGTATGAAATTAATGAAGAAACCGGCAAAATCGGATTTACCCATAACCCGTTCTCTATGCCGCAGGGTGGTTTAGAGGCATTGACTACCAAGGATCCGCTAGATATTCTTGCTTATCAGTATGATATCGTATGTAACGGTGTAGAACTTTCCTCCGGTGCAGTAAGAAACCATGACATGGATATTATGGTAAAGGCATTTGATATTGCAGGTTATGACGAAGATACCTTAAAGAATAAGTTTGGAGCATTATACAATGCATTCCAGTTTGGAGCTCCGCCTCATGCAGGTATGGCACCGGGTGTTGACCGTATGATTATGCTCCTTAGAAATGAAGAAAATATCCGTGAAGTTATCGCATTCCCGATGAGTGGTACGGCACAGGATCTGATGTGTGGAGCACCGAATGAAGTAACCGAGCAGCAATTACGTGAAGTTCATATAAAAGTTAGATAGTAACCAGTAAATAGTTTCAGCCATATTCTTATCCAATTATGGCTGAATTGAAGTTTCAGAATGGAGATTAACAATGGCAGTTACAAAAACAGAAATCGAAAAGCTTGCTAAGCTTGGAAGACTGCGCTTTTCCGAGGAAGAGCTGGAAAAGTTTGCAGGTGAATTTGATGATATTATTGCATTTGCGGACACCATTAACGAGTCCGTTGAAGGAGGAACAGATGAAATCCGAAGCGTTGGTTCTCAGTTGGTTTCATTTGAAGAACTCCGCGAGGATGAAGTAATCCTTTCCCTGCCGAATGAAAAGATAGTATCCAATGTTGAAGATGTGAATGGATTTTTTAGCGTTAAAAGGAGTAAAAAATAATGAGAGAAATAATTTCTGAATTATCAAAAAAACTTCATAGCGGTGAAATGTCTTCCGTTGAACTAACTAAGGAATATATAGAGGCTATTGAAGAGGCAAATGGGACAATTAATGCCTATGTGCATACAACATTTGAGACTGCAATTAACACAGCTGAAATTGCTGATAAGATGTTAAAGGAAGGCAATGCTTCTGCATTATGCGGGATTCCGATGACTTTAAAAGACAATATCTGTACCGATGGTCTTCTGACCACCTGTTGTTCCAAAATCCTTGACGGTTTCAAACCGTATTACGATTCAGCCGTATGGGAGAAATTAAAGGCAAACGGTGCAGTACTACTGGGCAAGACCAATATGGATGAGTTCGCCATGGGAAGTACTTCAGAATCAAGTTGCTACGGAGCACCGTTAAATCCTAGAAATACCGGACATGTAACCGGCGGTTCTTCAGGCGGTGTTGCCGCAGCGGTGTGTGCAAACATGGCAGCTTACGGCCTTGGTTCCGATACCGGCGGTTCTATCCGTCAACCAGCATCCTTCTGCGGTATCGTTGGATTGAAGCCAACCTATGGTGCAGTTTCTCGCTACGGTCTGATTGCCTATGGAAGTTCCTTGGATCAGATTGGGCCATTAACCTACAGCGTGAAGGATGCTGCAATCGTATTTGATGCAATCAAAGGCATTGACAAACGTGACCAGACCAGCAAGGCATATGATTATGGTAATCTACTTGAAGGCCTTACACAGGATGTTAAGGGCAAGAAAATCGGTGTAGCCGAAGAATTTTTTGAAGGCATTGATCCTGATATGAAAGCACAGATTTTTGAAGCAATCCAACTCTTTGAGAAAAACGGCGCTGAAATTGTAAATATCAAACTGCCGGCGCTAAAGCTTGCTCTTCCAGTTTATTATATCATTGCCTGTGCAGAAGCATCCTCCAACCTCGGAAGATATGATGGTATTCGTTACGGACACCGTACTACTACCTACGATAGCATAGATGACATGATTTACAAGACTAGAAGCGAAGGCTTCGGTGATGAAGTAAAACGTCGTATCATGCTGGGGACCTATGTATTATCCAGCGGTTACTATGACGCATATTATAAGAAAGCCTGCATCATTCGCGAAGAGATTAATCAAGAATTTAATGATATTTTTGCTAAATGTGATGCGTTAATTGCACCGACTGCACCAAATACAGCATTTCCGCTGAATTTTAAAGGAGCGAGTCCGGTAGAAATGTACCTTTCTGATATCTGTACGGTACCGATTAATATTGCAGGTATCCCATCCATCTCCGTTCCATGCGGAAAGGATGCTAAAGGTCTGCCGATTGGTATGCAGATTATAGGCAGAAAGTTTGCCGAGGCGACCATCCTGAATATGGCTTATTTCTATGAACAGAATAGTGAGGATAAGGTTGGTAATTATGAAGGAGGTGTCAGAATATGAGATATGAATTAGTCTGTGGTATTGAAACTCATATTGAGCTGGCAACCAATACAAAGATATTCTGTAACTGTACAACTGCTTTCGGAGGAGATCCGAATACTCATTGTTGTCCGGTCTGCACAGGTCAACCGGGTTCTCTGCCGATTTTGAATAAAAAAGTTGTTGAATACGCAGTAAGAGCAGGTCTTGCAGTACATTGTAAGATTAATAACATTTCCCATATGGACAGAAAGAATTACGTTTATCCGGATTTACCTAAGGCATATCAGATTTCCCAGTACGATGAGCCGCTTTGTGAGCATGGCTATATCGAACTGGAGAGTGGAAAGCGAATTGGTATCACCCGTATTCATATCGAAGAGGATGCCGGTAAGCTGGTTCATGAAAATGGTTACACCTATGTTGATTATAACCGTGGAGGCGTTCCGCTGATTGAGATTGTATCCGAGCCGGATATCTCATCTCCGGAAGAAGCAAAAGAGTACGCAGAAAAGCTGCAGCTGATTATGCGTTATGTAGGAATTTCCGATTGTAAGATGCAGGAAGGCTCTATGCGTTGTGACGTTAATGTATCGTTACGTGAAGTGGGTACGAAAGAGTTCGGTACCAGAACCGAGACAAAGAATATTAACTCGCTCAACTTCATCCAGAAGGCAATGTATGCCGAGGTGGAGAGACAGACGGATATTCTAGAGGCTGGAGGAAGTATCATTCAGCAGACCATGCGTTATGATGATGTATCTGATATGATATCCCCGATGCGTGAGAAGGAAAATTCAGATGACTACCGTTATTTCCCGGATCCGGATATTATTCGTTTCCAAATTGCACAGGAGAAGGTAGATGAAATTAAGAGTTCACTTCCAGAGTTACCATTTGATAAGTTAACAAGATATGTTAATGAGCTTGAGTTGCCGGAAACAACTGCAAGACAGATGTTCAAATACAGACGTGTTGCGGAATTTTTTGAAGGTGCATTGGCAGAGGGCGCAAGTGTTAAAAACGCTTCTAACCTGATCACTGGTACGATTTATTCCAATATGAATACAGAGGAAGATAAGGAACTGTTCAGTGTTCTGATTTCTGCAAAACAATTTGGGGAACTGGTAAAACTGCTGGATGAGAAGACAGTCAATTTTAAGATGGCACAGAGTACCTTGCAACAGATGTTAGAGAGCGGAAAGTCTGCAGGCGATTTAATCAAGAAAGAAGATTTGGCAGGTATTTCGGATGATGATTTAACAAAATGGTGCCAAGAAGCAATTGATGCCAATCCGAAGGCTGTTGCGGATATCATGGCTGGTAAAGACAAAGCAATCAACGTTATGTTTGGCCATATCATGAAGCAATCGAAAGGAAAAGCGGATACGAAAAAAGCCGAATCCATTATCCGTGAATTGTTGAGTTAAATATTGGTTTCTTACGGATGCTTATGGCATTATAAATTTCTTTGATTCTTTTGCTACAATTTATATAAGGCGTTTGCAGTGATTTATTTAGAAAAGTATTTTATAGAGAGATTTTGGAAATCCTTACTCTGCTATTATTGGTGGAGTAAGGTTTTTTGCTATGCAAGAATACTTGCAAACATCGTATAGCTACGGTATATTAAGAGTACATACATCAAAACGCCGAAAAAAATGGCAGAATGGAGGAAGTATGGAAACTTGGGAATACATAATAGAAAGAATTGATGGTGATTATGCACATCTTAGAAGAACTGATATACAGGAAAATGACTTAAAGCTGGTGGCACGTGCCTTATTACCTTCTGAAATTATAGAAGGTATAAGATTAAAATATGAGTTGTTCGAATATTCTATCATCAACTATTAAGTCCCAAAATTAGATATAATCAATATCTGGAAACACAAAATACAGCATGTTCAACTCGGACTGCTCACCAATATTCTTATAAAGAATGTAAACAATAATGATTACCTTCCTATTTAGAACAGAGATTCGTGTGATGACTAAAAAAACATCTCTACCAAAAATTACTGTCAATATATTAGGTTTTAAAATCTAAAATACCATCATATGATAAACTAGTTATTGCGCATAAATAAGGCGTATTTATGATGGAAGGTTAAATATTGTATGAAAAATATTAATATAAAAAGTATTAGTATGAATAGTATTAGTATAAAAAATATTAGTATAAAAAAATTATTTAAAAGTGAAATTATAGAAAAAATTATTATTTTAACGGCTTCCTTGATACTTATATATTTACTTGGTTCATTATACTTTGCCAATCATTTCTATTTTAATACAGTTATTAATGGAGTTAATCTCTCATTAAAAGCACATAAAGATGCAGAGCATATAATAAAAAGTTATATTAAAAGCTATGAGCTGCAGTTAATCGAAAAAGACGGTCAAATAGAAATAATAACTAGGCAGAATATTGGAATGCAATACAATCAAAATAACAGTATTAAAAATATTTATAATATTCAAAATTCATTTAAATGGATAAGTTCATTCTTCAAAAGTCAAAAGTATTATGTAAATGATTTGTATGTATATAATAAAGATTATTTAAGAGATAAGATAAATGAATTAGATTGTTTAAATAGGGATATTATTGAACCAAAAAATGTTGAATTTAGGTATTCAAATGGCTACTATGAAATGATTAAAGAAATAAATGGGAATAAAATAATAAAAGATAAATTATTGGCAGCAATAAAAATAAATATCGTAAAAGGGATTAAAAGACTAGATTTAGATGATAAACTATGTTACGAAAATCCGAAGTACACCTTAAAAACCGATAAATCACTTAAAACTATGAAATTACTAAATAAGTATGTATCAACTAAAATCATTTATAAATTCGGTAGTGAAATTGAATTATTAGATGGAAATATAATAAATGAATGGCTAATTGTTGATGAAAATTTAGAAGTGGTAATAAGTAAAACAGCAGTTGTAAAATATGTAAAAGGTTTGAGAAAAAAATATGATACGGTTGGAATAACAAGAAAATTTAAAACATCAACAGGTAAAATAGTAGAAGTTAAAGGTGGACTCTATGGGTGGAAAATCAATCAGGACGCTGAAACGAAAGCATTATTAGAAAATATTAACCGTGGTGAAGTCATTGAAAAAGAACCGATATATGCTCAAAAAGCTTTATATAGGGATAAAAATGATATAGGCAATACCTATGTAGAAATTAATATAACAAGACAGTATCTATGGTTTTATAAAGAGGGAAAGCTTATAACACAAGGTTTTGTAGTAACCGGGAATCCCAATAAAGGGAATGCTACTGTAGTTGGAACTTATATGCTTAACTATAAACGAAAAGGTGAAACCTTATCGGGACGGGGTTATGAAGTTAAAGTATCTTATTGGATGCCTTTTTATGGAAATATAGGACTACATGATGCTAGCTGGAGATCTTCTTTTGGTGGAGAGATATATAAAAGAAGAGGAACCCATGGATGCGTAAATGCACCATTATATTTAGCTAAAATTGTTTTTGAGAATATAGAAGAGGGAATTCCTATTATTAGTTATGAAGAGTAGAAGTTGTAAAAAAATTTAATAAAATGATAGTATGTATCTATTATCACTGTAATCGATATTAGAATTAATGTGTGAATGGAGTCAGAAAATATTGGTGATAGACTTGATTTATTAATAGACAGTGCCATTGTGACGACTGATTGGGCACATTTATGTTCCTATAGAACAATAATGTGCCTTCTTGTAATATTTATTTTAAAACTTTATAATGATATCTATTAGAATATATAGAGAGAGAAGGAAAATATATGGAAAATTTCGCATTTTATAGCCCTACTTATTTTGTTTTTGGTAAGGAAGAAGAAAATAAAACTGGCAAATATGTAAGACGTTTTGGCGGAAGTAAAGTTCTGATACATTATGGCGGAGGCTCAATAGTACGTTCTGGGCTTCTTGATAGGGTAAAAGCTTCCCTCAAAGAAGAAGGAATTGAATACGTCGAACTTGGTGGAGTTAAACCAAATCCTAGAAGCGGACTTGTCTATGAAGGGATTGATTTATGCCGAAAAGAGCAAGTAGATTTTGTACTTGCAGTTGGTGGAGGAAGTACAATAGATTCTGCCAAAGCAATTGCTGCAGGTGTTGTTTATGAGGGTGATTTTTGGGACTATTATCAAGGAAAAGACATAACAAAAGCATTGCCGATAGGAACGATTCTTACAATTTCAGCAGCGGGTAGTGAAGGTTCTCCTGATTCTGTAATCACAAATGAAAATGGGATGTATAAACGCGGAGCATCTGGTGAGGCTCTTCGCCCGGCATTTTCAATTTTAAATCCAGCTTTAACACAGACCTTATCAACTTTTCAAATAGCATGTGGAATAACAGATATAATGGCACATTTATTCGAACGTTATTTTACCACAACGCAAGAAGTTGAAGTGACGGACAGAATGATTGAAGGCTTATTGCTGGCTATGATTCATGAGGCGCCCCGCGTAATACAGAATCATGATAACTATCAAGCTCAAGCTAATATTATGTGGGCAGGTATGATGGCGCATAATGATTCCTGCGGAGTTGGCAGGACACAGGATTGGGCAAGCCATGATATTGAACATGAGCTTTCTGCACTCTATGATTGCGCACATGGTGCTGGGCTGGCAGTTGTATTTCCTGCATGGATGACGTACAACATGAAACATGATATGAATCGATTTGCACAGCTAGCTGTCCGCGTATGGGGTTGCCAGATGGATTTTGCACATCCTGAAAATACTGCAAAAGCCGGAATTGCAGCACTTAAACAATTCTTTAAATCAATCGGTATGCCATCAAACTTTACTGAACTTGGAGCAAAAGAAGAAGACATAGAAAAAATGGCACATACTGCATGTTATGGGGATGTACGTAAAGGAACTTTCGGTGGTTTTGTTAAATTGAATGAAAATGACGTTGCTAATATTTATCGATTAATGTTATAAAGAAATGTTAAGTTAAATTGGGCTATTGACAATAAGAAAAGTAACATTTATATTTTTAATGTTCATCGGAGGGCTTGTAATCGAAATTACATGCTGGATAAGAAGTCGGGGTTGCCCGTTATTTTATCCAGCATTTATCATTAACGAAGTTCATGCTATAATATCAAAAAAAGGAGCTATTACATAGATGAATTTTTATTTCGCACCAATGGAAGGATTAACGGGGTACATTTATAGAAATGCCCATAATGCTTTTTTCAATAATATAGATAAATACTTTTCACCTTTTATTGTTGCAAATCAAAGCGGAAATTTTAGATCGCGAGATCTAAATGATATTTTACCTGAAAACAACCAAGGATTAGTTGTAATTCCACAATTACTAACCAATAATTCAGTAGATTTTATTAATTCTTCAAAGAAAATAAAGCAGCTAGGATATAATGAAATCAATTTAAATTTGGGATGTCCTTCTGGAACGGTAGTTTCAAAAAACAAAGGCTCCGGATTTCTTTCGAAAAAAGAAGAACTCGACACGTTTTTAGACGAAATTTTTTCTGAAGCCGTAACTAAGATATCAATAAAAACCAGAATCGGTAAAGACGAGCCGGAAGAATTTTATGATTTAATCGAAATATTTAACAAGTATCCGATAGAGGAGCTTATCATCCATCCAAGGATCCAAAAAGATTTTTATAAAAACAAGCCGAATCTGGTGATTTTTAAGGATGCCTTGAGTTTGAGTAAAAATCGTGTTTGTTACAACGGTGACATTTTCACCGTCAAAGATTATGCGAAGTTTCGCGCTGATTTCCCCGACGTAGATACTTTAATGTTAGGCAGGGGGGTACTAGCCAATCCAGGACTGATCGGCGGTTTAACAAATAATATCAAACTTGATAAAGAATTACTAAAGGAATTTCATGATAAGATCTACGAGGATTATAAAAAGATACTCTTTGGAGATAGAAATATCCTATTTCGTATGAAAGAATTATGGTTTTATATGATTTTCGTGTTTTCTGATAATGCGAAATATGCTAAGAAAATTAAAAAATCAGAACATTGTTGTGATTATGAGAAAGCTGTTGCCAGTTTATTCAGAGAACAAGATATTTTAGCTAACTTGGATATCAATAATAATTTTATTAAATAAATCATGATGGGAGATAATAGGTTGAAAAGAAAAGCTTTTTTCAACCGGCAAAAAGCACTCACGTGCTTTTCGCTAAGTTTTTGAGTTGCCTTATGGCAGAATGGAGGTTATTATGCCAAATACAATTGATGAATATATTGGAGAATTTAATCCTGAAGTTCAAGAAATTCTTAAAAATATACGAAAAGTGATTCATGAAGCTGCACCAGAAGCGACAGAAAAAATTAGTTATCAAATGCCTACCTTTTATCTATACGGTAATCTGGTTCATTTTGCAGCGTTCAAAAACCACATTGGATTTTATCCGGCACCAGATGGCATTACGGCATTTCAAGAAGAATTATCAAAATATAAAGGGGGAAAAGGTTCCGTACAATTTCCTATTGGACAACCTATTCCATACGAATTGATCAGTGCAATTGTAAAATATAGAGTAGGGGTAAATCTGGCAAAAGAGAAAGAAAAATAGAGCAGAAAATCAGTGCTGTTTCGCAGTATTTATACAAGTAGCATTGCAATGACATCAAAAGTTGATATAAATTGAAAAGAAGTTGATAATAACCTATTATCTGTGATATAGTAAGCAGAGAGTTTAATCTAGTAATATACACAGCATAAAGGAGTAAATATTATGTCAGAACCAAAAGATTCATTTTTGAAGTTACAAAATGGGAGCGATGTAAGAGGGATTGCTATTGATGGGGTATATGGAGAAGATGTTAATTTGACACCTGAAATTGTAAAAAGTATAGCTTGGGCTTTTGCTGTTATACTGGCTGAGAAATCTAACAAAACAATTACGGAGATTAAAATAGGCGTTGGTCATGACTCAAGACTATCAGGTATCAGTCTTAAAAATGGAGTTATCGATGGACTGCTCATTGCTGGCTGTCAGGTTTATGATTGTGGTTTAGCATCAACACCGGCTATGTTTATGGGAACTATATTTGAGGATATACGTTTTGATGGTTCCATAATGATTACAGCAAGTCATTTACCTTTTAACAGAAATGGTCTGAAGTTTTTCGATAAAAATGGTGGTCTTAATAGCATAGATATCAAGGAAATCTTGACAAAAGCTCCATCCGTTAATTTTTCTAATAAAATTCAAAAAAATGAAGTTAAACAATTAAATTTAATTGAATATTACAGTAGATTTTTGAGAGAGAAAATAAAACAAGAAGTCAACAGCAAGGAGTACGAACAACCATTAAAGGGACTTAAGGTTGTCTTGGACGCAGGAAATGGTGCCGGAGGATTCTTTGCTGAACAGGTACTGCTTCCCTTAGGAGCAGATATATCAGGTAGTCAATTTTTAGAACCGGATGGAAGCTTTCCTAATCATATTCCGAATCCCGAAGATAAAAAAGCGATGGAATCTATTCAAAAAGCCACTCTGGATAACAAAGCTGATCTTGGAATTATTTTTGATACGGATGTGGATCGTGCAGGTGTTGTATTCTCGAATGGTCAAGAAATTAACCGTAATTTACTAATCGGTCTCACAACCGCCATTACAGCGAAGGAACATCCCAATACAACAATCGTAACGGACTCTGTAACTTCCGACCAACTTACACAATACATAGAAGAGTCTCTTGCTATGAAGCATCATCGTTTTAAAAGAGGGTATAAAAATGTTATCAATGAAGCAATTCGTCTAAATAATGAGGGTATTGAAACGCATGTAGCAATTGAGACCTCCGGACACTGTGCCTTCAAAGAAAACTATTTCCTGGATGATGGTGCTTATCTAAGTGTTAAGGTTTTAGTCGAAGCAGCCAAATGCAAGACGCAAGGAAAGTCAATCGAAACAATGGTTGAAGCACTTAAGGAACCCTTGGAAAGTAAGGAATTTCGATTGAAAATAAAGGATGAAAATTTTAAAGCATATGGTACAAATGTTTTGAAGGAATTTGAAGCTTATGCGGTGGAACATAGTGATTTAATTCTGGTTCCAAATAATTATGAAGGAATTCGTATTTCATTCAATGATTCACAGGCCAGTGGATGGTTACTGCTTCGAATGTCCTTGCATGATCCTTTGATGCCTCTGAATATAGAAGTGAATAATGAAGGTGGTATTCAAGTCATCATCGACCGCATTTTACCATTTTTTGAAAAACAGATGCAATTGGATATATCAAGCCTTAAATAAGATGAAACTGCCTATAATGAAATCGGCATACAATTGAATTAAAAATCTAATTCAATTGTCATGAATGCAATTGTCATGAATTTAACTGTAGGCTGTTTCACTAGTTATAAATACCAAGAAGAGCAGTGACAATATAAGGTTACTGCTCTTCTTGGTATTACAAAAAAGTAAATATCAGACGATATACTCTTCAATGACACTCAAAAACCTGTAGTTCATGTTGTAAGTTATTAATAAATATGATTTATTAACAAAATATTTTCTAAGGTTCTACTAGCTGAGTTAACTGAACTTCTTGGCTGTTTTCCGGTTGACTAAGGAAATGAATACTGGCAGTATCTCTATTAGGGTTAATATGTTCAATATAAATAGGTCTGCCATCATAGTTTACGTTTACCATTTCAGCTGAAGATGCAATTTCACTTGCACGTGTTCTATTCATAGAGTTAATCTCCTTTTTATTATATTTCATTGATAGCATTTACCTTAAGTAAATGAATTATTCTTCTTAACGCAGTAATGATAATATCCTTATGTCATAGGAGAAATGCTGAAAAAATAAGTAGAAGGCAGGGAAAAAATAAGTGATACAATTCAAAAAATGCTATATTGAAATAACGAATGTATGTAATCTCAAATGTGACTTTTGCCCGCAGACAAAACGTAAGCAAGAATTTATGAGTATTGAAACATTTAGCACAATATTAGATCAGATAAAGGCGCATACCGAGTATATTTATTTGCATGTTAAGGGTGAACCCCTCCTTCATCCTGAACTGGATAAATTTTTAGATTTAAGTTATGAAAAAGGATTTAAGGTTAATATCACTACGAATGGAACACTGATTAATAAGGTGAAGGATAAGCTTATCATGAAGCCGTCACTAAGACAGATTAACTTTTCCTTGCATAGCTTTGATGGAAATACTGGGTACAAAAATAAAGAGGAATATATTGATAACATTCTATCTTTTGTAAAAGAAGCCAGAGATAAATCACAGCTTCTTATATCGTTAAGACTATGGAATTTGGAAGAAAACAATGCGGTTAACTTGGAAAAGTGCCGTAACACCGAGATACTGGAGGTAATTGAAAAGGAATTCAAGCTTCCCTATAAAATACAGGAAAAAGTCGTTCCAGGCAGGGGCGTGAAAATAGCAGAAGGAATTTATTTGAATCAGGATCATAAATTTGATTGGCCTGACTTAGAAGAGCAAGAGGACGATGGAAGTGGTTTCTGTTATGGTCTTAGAAACCAAATTGCAATATTAGTAGACGGAACAGTAGTACCTTGTTGTCTGGATGGTGAGGGAGTCATTAATTTGGGTAATATTAATTTAACTCATTTTTCAAATATAATAGAAAGTGATAGAGCAAATAGTATAACCCAGGGTTTTTCAAGACGAGAAGCAGTAGAAGAGCTTTGCAGAAAATGTGGATATAGGAAAAGGTTTGGCAAAGGGCGATACCACAATGAAAAAAGGATAGGAAACTAATTATCTGACATAATTTATAAATATCACTTGCAATTTTGTTCTATCCTATGATATGTTTATTGCCTGAGTATAAATAAGTTAAGTGAAAACTCAGTTACAATGGTAAACAGTGAGAGGTGACAGTGGTTGAACAAATATAAGTGGTGTATTTGTGACATGGATGGAACACTTTTAAATTCTCAAGATATCATAACCGAAGAAAATGTGAAAGCATTGAAAAAGCTACAGCAAAGCGGTACTGAAGTAATGATTGCTTCCGGCAGACTAGATCTAATGGTAAAGCGTTATATCCATCAATTAGATTTAAGAGGGCATGTGATAGCTTGTAACGGTGGACTAATCCGAAATATCAAAACGAATGAAATTGTATATTCAAATGCAATGGATCATAACATTGTAGAGGATATTTTAACGTTTTGCATAGAAGAAAATATTAATTTTCTTCTATACACGGCTGATGTGGTTTTCTCCAACAGAAATAATCCAAGGTTATTAAGATATGAGGAAATGAATAGAAGTATAGACAATAGTTTACGGTTTGAAGTAAACTACTTAGATGATACAGTTATGGAAGTTATAAAAGATATAGATGTTTTAAAAGTTCTATTAATCTGTGATAATCAAGAACAAGTAGGCTACCTTATTGATAAGTTCTCGCAGATTGATAAGCTTACCGTAGTCAGTTCAGCCAAAGATTTGGTAGATATTATGGCCTCCAATACATCCAAAGGCAAGGCAATAACAGTATTAGCAGAAAAACTAAAGGTTAAGCTTGAGGATGTAATAGCCTTTGGTGATAATTACAATGACATGGATTTACTGCAAAGTGTGGGAATGCCAATCGCGATGGAGAATGCGGTAGAGGAGCTAAAAACAGAGGCAAAGTATATTACAAAATCTAATGAAGAGTCAGGTGTAGCCTATGCGATTAATAATTACATATTAAGATAGGCATTAAAGCATGCTGTTACACGGAGATAGGAACTGCTTTAAGTAATTATGAAATGGCATAAAGAATTTTGAAATAATGTTTGGTAGCAATAGAAAGTGCATCCCAATGTTAGAGTATTTTACATTTGGGGTGCATTTTGTGTTGCTATAGAGCTATTTAGATAATATTTAATAAATGTAAATACTTTAAAAGATAATGTAGTGCATTTACTGTATAAGTTTAGTATTCTTTTCGGAATCATTACACCTGAACTTTGGGATTTGGAAAAATTAATTGATGCCTTATAGCTAACAAAGTGATATAATGTTTTCTGATGCTAAAATTAGAAATTTTACATGTGTGGACGTTAAGTAAAAAAAGCATTTTCAAAATGTTGAATATACTAAGCATCATTTAGTATTATGAGCTGCCTTACGGCAACATGGAGGTTAAATGAACAACAATGATATATTAATAAGATTAAGATATGCTTTGGATATAAAAGATAATGATATGATTTATATTTTCAAATTAGGTGGAATTGATGTAACAAAAGAAGAATTACAAAGGATGTTGTTAAAGGTAAAAAAAAGTAGCGACGTTGAATCGGATGATGATTTTGAAGCCCATGCGGATATGAAGAAATGCAATAATTATATGTTTGAATCATTTTTAAATGGTTTTATTATCTTTAAAAGAGGAAAACAAGAACCGAGACAAGGGGAACCCGAGAAACCGGTATTAATGATAAAAGATAATAAAAGTGTGAATAATGTCATGATGAAGAAGGTAAAGATTGCGCTATCACTCACTAGCGAGGATATTCTTTCTATATTAAATGAGACAGGTGTTAATTTATCAAATGGTGAATTAAGCGCTATCTTTAGAAAAGAAGGACAACGAAATTATAAAGAATGTGGAGATCGATACGCAAGAAATTTTTTAAAGGGATTGGCAATAAGATATCGAAAATAGAATAGGTAAATAATTTGATTCAAATTATTTCAATATTTTTTATTCAAGATTTATTATAAAAATAAGAATGCTTATAAAGATTTGTTAAGGAAGATTAAGGAGAAAAATGCAATTTAAAGAATTAAATATTATACCTGCAATAATTAAATCATTGGAAAACGAAAATTATACAGAGCCTACACCGATACAGGAAAAGGCAATCCCGGTTATATTAAAGGGCAGAGATCTACTCGGATGTGCACAGACTGGAACGGGAAAGACAGCTGCCTTTGCGATACCAACATTACAACTGCTTAATGAAGAAAAAGTCCCCTCATCTTCTAAGAGAAATATCAGAGCGCTGATTATTACACCAACAAGAGAACTTGCGCTTCAAATCTTTGAAAGCTACTCTACCTATGGAAAATATACAAATTTAAAGTTTGGTGTAATCTTTGGAGGAGTTTCACAAAAGCCCCAAGAGGAAGTGTTACAACGCGGTGTGGATATACTTGTAGCTACTCCTGGACGACTTATTGATTTAATTAACCAGAAACTAATTGATTTAAAATATATAAAAATATTTATATTGGATGAAGCGGATCGTATGCTGGATATGGGATTTATTAATGATGTAAATAAGATTATAGCGAAAATTCCAGCTAAAAGGCAAACGCTGCTTTTCTCAGCTACCATGCCTCCTGCTATAGCAAAGATGTCACATACTATTTTGATAAATCCAGCTAAAATTGAAATAACACCAGTGTCTTCGACTGTAGATACTATTGAGCAATATCTTTACTATGTTGATAAAAGTAATAAGAAAGACTTGCTGTTACACATTTTGAAAGATAAATCAATTGTTTCTGCACTCGTTTTTACTCGTACCAAGCATGGGGCAGACCGAATTGTACGACAATTGGCAAAAGAAAAAGTAAATGCGCAAGCGATTCATGGTGACAAATCCCAAGGAGCACGCCAACTTGCATTAAACAATTTTAAAAATAAAACACTTCGTGTTCTGGTTGCAACAGATATTGCAGCAAGAGGAATTGATATTGACGAACTATCTCATGTAATAAATTTTGATTTACCAAATGTTCCCGAAACTTATGTACATCGTATCGGTCGAACCGGTCGAGCAGGACTTAGCGGAATAGCTATTACCTTCTGCGATTTTGATGAGAAAGAACTTCTTGTCGATATAGAAAACTTAATTGGAAAACGTATTAACGAGGTTAAAGATCATCCCTATCCGTTACTTAACAATTTTCCGGCCATTAAAACTACGCAGCCAAGGAGAGAGTCATCACGAACGACTTCATCAAAGACAGAAACAACACGTAAAGCATCCTCGATAACTGAGGCAAAAGCGATTTCACAAAAGTCAAGTTCACATAAAGGAACTTCACAAAAAGGATCCTCACAAAGATCAAGTTCACAAGGAACAACTTCACCAAAAACAGCCTCAAAACAATCAGCTTTGCTACAAAATAAACCATCATCAATGAAAAAACTTCGTATGACTTCAGATGGCGAACTGAAAGAGAAAAAGAGTTATTTTAAAACTATGGTGCAAGGTAGAAAAGATAAAAAGCTTTCAAAGAAGATATAAAATATAACGGAAAGAACAGTGGCCTGTCAATTAATTACAGGCCGCTGTCGTTGGATATAAAGGTATGTGACATAAACTTTTTCAAGGTTTAGTAACTCTTTAGTTTACAGAATTATACAGGTTTCCTAATGCTGCGAGTATAGCAATAGTGATTATTTCAATAAATAATCATTGTATAAATATTGAATTTCACATGGTATGGATAAAATCACTTGATTTTTTAAATTTATGTGTTATAATTATTACAAGATTATTAATTAAATGTTAAAGGCTTAAATAAATTTGTCTTAAATTTTTAATTATTTAATAAACTAAGTCGGGTGATATATCAATATCTGGCGATGTTAAGGAGACTAATATGAAATTCAGAAAGTTATTATTGTGTTTGTTTATTGGAGTTCTTTTATTTAACTTTACCGATATCAAAGCATATGCAGCAGAAGATACAACTGTAGATCAAGAACAAGAAAGTACAACCGAGGTTTCTATAGATAAAGAAGTAACAACCAAAGTAGTAAGCACTGTTAATTATACAAAAGCGGAATTAAGATTATTATCAGCTCTAATCTATTGTGAATCCTTAGGGGAAATCTATAGAGGAAAACTGGCTGTTGGTATTGTTGTTATGAATAGAGTAAGATCAGATAAATACCCAGATACTTTAAAAGAGGTTGTTTATCAAAAATATCAATTTAGCCCAGTAACGAATGGTACTTTAAAAAAGGCTCTAGCAGAATATGACAAAGGAAATTTTACTTCAGAAGCCGAAAAGGAATGTATTAAGGCAGCAAAAGCAGCATTAAATGGGATTACGAGTTTCACGATTTCAGGTGAGAAAAAAGATTTTAGTAAATACTTATCTTTTAGTGGTAGATTAAGAGGATATAAATTCCGATTTGGAAATCATCAGTTTAAATAAGAAAATGTCGGTGTGATCAATAATGAGGGGGTTAAGTAAGATATAATTATAATCTTACTTATACTCCCTTAATTTTAACTGCCTTACGGCAGAAGGTATTTCCTGTGGACAATGCAGCAAACGATACCCGATGTATATTCATAGCTTTACTCAAAGCATTTCTTTATACCGCTTATTTAATCAGTTCATCCATTATATTCATATAGTTAGCCTGAATTTTAAACTCCCTATTTTCAATTCGATTTGTTAATAACTTATCTAAATAAGGATATGTAACAGGTAGATATGTTTCAATTCTATCTAAGTAGTCCCTCGAAAAAAACTCCTTACTTCCAGCAATGGAGGAATAGATAAGCTGATAACAGGAAGAAAGGATAAAATACTTGAAGCTATTATTTTCTGAAGGATAGGAGTAGGTTATCTGATGAACAAAATGTAACATTTTATTTACTACCTTTTCTTCCTGGCTGCATTTAAGGTCTAAGGTGAAAATAGTGCAGTGCCCCTGCGTACTATCTTCTTTAATATCTTGCAGATCGTCAGCCAACTGCAGAAAATAACCAAAACTAAGATAAAAGATCAAATCTGCTTCCGTAATTTCTTTATTTACAAAAAATCGATCAATTAATACTGATATTCCTCCCTTATATATGGAAATATTTAATCTTTCCTCGTATGTTAACAAAAGATCTTTGCTTTGTTGCTTTATACTGGTTTCTTGTGCTTCCAGCATCATAAGTAACAGTGGAAAGACCTGAGTATCACAATCTCTTGGATATGCAGATTCGATTGCTTGAAGAAGTTCACATGTTTTTGATTGATGTAATGTCTTAGGATGAACATCCTTCCCTTTAATTTTGTCACGTATGATTTGATTGTATTCCTGCTTCTCCTTTTCGGTGCATATTTTGCTGTCAATATAATTATCGGTGAAAGGATAAAGCATACTGTAACCGAAACCTGCTATATTAAACCCCGATTTTACATTATGGAGTTCTTTAAACATGGCGTACACGATATAATTTCTTATAGCCTGTCCTATATCGGCAAACGATAATTCAGGTGCAAATTCTCTTACTTGGTGAAGAAATTCTTTGATTTCCTGGACGAATGCGTCTATTGTTTGATGATCCATAGAGTGATGCAGACCAATGATTGATTCCTTATACAATACTTCTTGTAACAGGTTTATCGTTTTTTTTCTCCATTTTTTTCGTCCAATAGGAATTTTACGATACTTTTTTAACTGGTCCCCGAAATCAGTGAAAAAAGTTTGAAGATAATGCTCATTCTTTATTTTGGTTTCTTTAGAAATGTTATTCAAAAAACTCGGAAAAACATCCGGAGCAGACAGCCATTCCTTTTTAACTAAATCAAGATATTTTTCCTTATCCGCAATCAATTCCAACAATACCATCTATTTACACCTTTGCCATCATTTAATAAAGTCATTATAACATAGGAACAATTTACCTTCAATGTTATAGCATATATTTATAATCGAAAGCAAGCGCATAGTTGATTTACTATGCTTTAACTGCTACAATATAATAAAATGCAAGTATTTTGTTGAACAATAAACAATGATGTCAAATATGTAATAGAGCAATCTATAACAAAATACATAGAAAGAAGCATAGTGGGTGCTTTGAGGAAAATACTATGAAAAAATTGACAGCCATATTTATCTTTATCTATTTCATATTAATCTATTCGGAGACAGCTAGTGCAAAGGCAACGAATAATGGTTTTTATATTGATACAGGTATCATCTTTTTTGCAGGTGTTGTAATTATCATATTATTAATTTTACTTAGTATGTTGGTTAGTAACCGTAAAAAATTAAAAATATCTAAAGATGAAATAGATAATGCAAACATCTTAATGAAGACATTCTTTGATGCTGACAGTAACATGGTTTATATGAAGGATGAGAATTTGAAGTATGTGCTTGTGAATCATGCATTGGAGGAGGCTTATCATAAAAAGGCGGAGGAATTCATTGGTTATGATGATTTTCAACTGACAAATGAGGAATTTGCCAAATTACGAAGACGATCGGATCAGGAGGTACTTAAAAAAGATACTCTTATTGTTGATGAAGTGCAATGGGACAACAAGGTATATAAATCAACCAAATTTCCTGTTAAATTACAAAATGGCAAGTCCTATATCGGTGCTTATATATTTGATATTACAGAAGAAAGAGAACGAATAAAAAAGAATGAGAAGGTCCTTAATCGCCAAATGATTTTGGCTGATATATTAATGCATAGTTTTAATAACAAACAGGAACAATTGGATTATGTACTAAATGAAGCGATAAAGCTTACCGAAAGTATATGCGGGCATATTTTCTTATATGATGAAGCAAAAAGGGAATTCATCCTCAATTCATGGACAAAAGGTGTCATACAAAACGGTGAGATTTTTGAAAAACATTCAGTATTTCACTTTGACAAAGCAGGTCTATGGGGCGAGGTAGTAAGACAAAGACGGCCTATCATAATAAATGATTGTGAGAAACTCAGTCCACAAAATATTGAATATCCAAAAGGACATATACAAATAAAAAAATTCATGTCAATACCTATCATTTTTGACGAGAAGATTGTAGCTATTATTGGCCTTGCAAATAAGGAAAGTGACTATGATGATAGCGATGTATATGAAATAACTCTGCTAATGAACGGTGTTTGGAATGCAGTTGAAAGAAGAGAGACTCAGGATAAGTTATGTTTTGAACGCAATAAATATCTTCAGACCATAATCTCTATTGGTGACGGTGTATTAGTTGTAGATCGAAACGGTAATATTGAGATGCTTAATTCTGTAGCAGAGAAATTAACCGGATGGACTATGGCAGAAGCATTTGGTATGCCTTATAAGGATATCTTTGTGCTAAACCACGATCAAGAGGATATAACATTTTATGATCCGATAGAAGAGGTATTTGCATCGAATAATTATCAGAATATTGGAAATTGTTCTATTTTGCATTCTAAGGATGGATCAAATTACCATCTAGAAAACAGTGCAGCACCAATCAAAAATGAAGCGGATCAAATGATTGGGGTTGTTTTGGTTTTTCGAGATGTTACAGAAAAAAAGGAACAGCATAAAAAAATCGAATATTTAAGCTTTCATGATTCACTTACGGGACTATATAATAGAAGATTTTTTGAAGAAGAAATGAAGTATATGGATACGGAAAGAAATCTCCCTCTTTCCATAATTATTGGCGATGTGAATGGACTGAAGCTTACCAACGATATCTTTGGACATTCCTTTGGTGATATTCTTTTAAAAAATATTGCAGATGTTATGAAAAGAGTGTGCCGAACGGATGATATTATTGCCAGGTGGGGCGGCGATGAATTTGTTTTGCTTCTGCCTAAAACGAATATTGAAGAAGCAAATCAGATTATTAAGCAGATCAAAGAAGAATTTTCCAAATGGCATATAAAGGCGATCAAAGGAAGTATTTCTATGGGTGCTGATACAAAAAATGATATGACGGAAATGCTTGTAGAAGTTCTTAATAGAGCAGAAGATAAAATGTATGTAGTTAAAACACTTGAGCGTAAAGAGGTTCAAAGTAAAGTAATCGATGCAATTATTACTAATCTGCATGAAAATAACATTAGAGAAAAGGGACATTCTATTAGAGTTAGTGAACTATGTAAGAAGCTGGGAACAGATTTAAAATTGTCCGAGGTTGAAATTCGTAAGTTGAAAGAGGCTGGATACCTACATGACATCGGAAAAATTATTCTAGACTCGAAATTAATAGATGATAAATTTCGATTTGATAACCAGGATTGGTTTGAGATGAAGAAACATACGATTGCAGGTTATAGAATCCTTAATTCGTTTGATAAAACTACTGATTTAGCTGAAGCAGTTTTTTCACACCATGAGCACTGGGATGGAAGTGGTTTTCCTAATGGTCTAAGGAGAGAAGAGATACCTTTATTGGCAAGAATAATTTCAATAGTGGAAAGTTATGAGAGATTACTGTATGATTCCGAAGGTAACAAGACAATGAGCAGAATAGAAGCAGTTAATATAATAAAAGCGAATGCCAATATTAAATTTGATCCCCAACTAGTTGAGTCGTTTATACATATGTTGGAAATTAACCCTACGATTGAGGATGATAGCAATATCATAACTGACTATCAGATATAAGAAGATAGAAAATGCTATAACATATATAATTCCAATACCACCTGTCAAGCGAATGGCGTGAAATAGATGTGTTTCAGTAAAAAATAAAGTTTGCTGTATTTATTCCTCGTTAAAATGTGTTATTCAGTTACACGGACTGTACACCTTGCTTTTGTTCCATCTTCGGATGCATAGATATAGGCCTTACCTTTTTGCAATGCCTTAATTTCACCTTTGGAATTTATAGAGATGACATTGGAATTACTCGTAGACCAGGATGGAAGATTGCCTGAAGATACGGTTGCCGTAAGGCTTGTAGTTTCTCCGGCTTTTAATGTAATCTCTGTAATGCTTAAGGTAATATCAGGCTTTAAAACAACAACTTCACAGACAGCCGATACTCCGTCAACGGTAGCAGTTATGGTAGCAGAACCATTTTTAATCGCAGTAATGGTACCGGTAGAATCCACGATTGCTACACTTTTTTTATTGGATTTCCAGGTGGGGGTTACTTTAGAAGATACGGTAGCAAAAAGCTTCATTGACCCGCCTCGGTATAAACGAATGGAGGCTTTGTTAAGCTGTACCGTTGGAGACTTTACTGTGATAATACAAGGTGTACTTGTACCATCGGCATTAGCGGTAATCGTGGTTTGTCCGGGCTTTAAACCGGTAACTGTACCATATTCATCGACCGTAGCAATACTCTTTTTACTGCTTTTCCAGGTGACTTCAGAATCATTTGAAGTAGAAGCGGATAGTTTATAAGTCGCACCCCGCTCAATTGCAGCACTTGATGCGTTGATTATTACTTTTGTTTTATTCACCGTAATGTAACAGGAAGCTTCTGCATTCTTAATTTTGGCAGTAATTAAGGCTGAACCGGCTTTTTTAGCAGTAATAATCCCATAAGTATTCACGGATGCGACTTTTGAATTACTGCTTTTCCATGTGGCCTGTTTACCATTCGAAGTGACTGCGAGTATGTAAATATCATCTCCGATATCAGCGGTTGCTTCATATTGAGAAAGTATAACAAATGGAAAAGGGTCGGATGAAGTGGCATAAACTGTTTGACTTGATGCAGATTGACTTAGGATTGTAATACATAATAAGAAAGAAAAAAAGATTTTTTTGAAATGTGACATGGGCTCCTCCATTCATAGAATATGAGGAATAAATATACAGCGATAAGCTTACAGCAAACTTTAAATCAATTAGGATGAACATTTATAAAATTCATCTTGAAATGAGTTTATCACGGATGATATAAAATGTAAATAAAAGAATTAATTTGAAGCTGATAAAATAACAAACACTTATTAACAAAAAATTCGCAGTACAAAGAGTAGCGCACTGCTTGATAAAATCAGCACATAACACCTATATGAAACCATTAGTGAATTCCAACTTAAAATTGAAGCCAGAATAAAAATATCATAACTGATGGGTTCTTCGCATAACTTTAATGCTGATTTTATCAAGCATAATTAACCCTGCAGTAAGGTTTTTACTACCTCTTCAAAACCCATTCCATGCGAGGCTTTCACCAAAATGGTATCATTTTCTTTGATAATATTAGGAAGCGCAGTGATCAGTTCATTACGCGTTTCAAAGTATAATAATTCTTGTTTCTTATTAAGATCCGATTGGCCGAGTGATCCGTCGGTATTAACATTCAGTATTTCAGTAGCGCCTTTATACATATGAAGAGAAAGCTTGCCTACGCATATTAATAAATCTACATTTCCTGATATGGCGTATTTACCAACCTCGTTATGCAGAGCCTCTTCTGTATTCCCTAGTTCAAACATATCACCAAGTATTGCTAATTTTTTGGTATCAGCCATGCCAAGCAAGTCGATGGCAGCTTTCATGGATACCGGATTAGCATTATAACAGTCATCAATAATGGTCCATTTGTCATGACGGATGATATTACTTCTTCCACCAACAGCTTGCACGGTAGCGATACCTGCAACAATCTCTTCACATGACATATCAAGCAACAACCCTACCGATGTTGCTGCCAGTGCATTTAAGACCATGTGTCCTCCCGGAAGAGGAATCGTTGTTTGGAGGATATGATCCGTTTTATCTGAGGAATTACTTTCTAAGTTAACATTGTTAATATGAATATCACAAGTACTGCCAAATAGTCCATGTGTTTCTATATTAGTTGCCAATACATCATTATCAGCACTAATCCCGAACTTAACCGGTTTGTTTCCCTTAACCTCTCCTAGGCGAGCCAGCATATCATCATCACCGTTGATACATACTCGTCCGGTCTCACTCATAAAATCGAAGATTTCGGTCTTCGCTTTTAAAATTCCCTGACGGGAACCAAGATTTTCTAAGTGACATTGTCCAATGTTTGTGATTACACAGATATCCGGTTTTGCAATCTCACTGAGGCGGTGCATTTCACCAAAATCACTAATTCCCATTTCAAGAACGGCTACTTCATGGTTATTTCGGATTTTTAAAACTGTAAGTGGCAGTCCCACTTCATTGTTAAAATTACCCTCTGTTTTTAAAACGTTATATTTCCTTGCAAGAACACTGCTGATAAACTCTTTGGTACTGGTCTTACCAACACTGCCGGTAATTCCTACAACCTTGATACTAAGCTGCATACGGTACCATTTTGCTATACTCTTAAGTGCTGTAAAGCTATCTTCCACGAGTATGTAGGGACCCTTTGCATCCACGGGAACTTTTTCACATACCACCGCTATAGCACCCTGATCAAATGCAGTATTAATATAATTGTGGCCATCCACTCGCTCGCCTACCGTCGCAATAAAAAGAGAATCCTTTTCAACCATTCTGGAGTCTATAACTACGCCTGCTACTTCAACATCTGTATAATTACCAATATTGAATAATTTTCCGCCGCAGGCTTTCGTAATTTGAGTTAACGTCATATTTTTCATTGATACCTCCATTCCACCAAGAGCGGCGGATCGTAATTCCTGACAAGGGAATAAACTTGCTAATTCTTCTTGTTAGATATATTTCTTTAAAGATATTTCTATAATTTTTTCACACAGTGCATTAAAATCCATACCAATTGCCTTTGCCTCTTGTGGGAGAAGAGAGGTAGGGGTCATTCCGGGAAGAGTATTTGCCTCCAGACAAAAGATTTCATTTGCTTCATTTAAAATAAAATCCATACGTGCATAAGTCTTTAAACGTAAGGCGGTAAATACGTCTTCGGCTATATTTTGCATTTGAACGGTAATATCATCACTTAGCTGTGCCGGACAAGTTTCAACCGCACTTCCGGCCTGATATTTATTCTTATAATCATAAAATCCAATCAGTGGAGCAATCTCTATAATTGGTAATGCCTTACCATCAATTACTCCGATAGAGAATTCTCTTCCTTTAATATACTGTTCTATAATAACTTCATTACCATAAGCAAATACATTCTTAAGGGCGGTCTCCATCTCGCTGACGGTATTTGCTATTGATACTCCAACGCTGGAGCCACCATTGCATACCTTAACTACACAGGGGTATAAATTCCATTCGTATGCTTCATCCTTTTTAACATGAATACCACGTGGTGTAGGTATTTGATAAACAGAGAAAATTTCTTTTGAAATAGCTTTATCCATCGCAATTGCGCTGCTTGTATAGTCAGTTCCGGTATATTTAATGCCCATTAAGTCAAAGGCTGCTTGGATTTTACCATCCTCACCATTTTCTCCATGAAGAGCCAAAAATACAATATCTGCCATACTGCAAATATCAATTATGCCATTACCAAAGAAGCTTTTGGTATTACCCTTTCTCAAAGCTTTAATTTGATTAATATCAGGATTGTTTTCTTTAATGGAACTGATATTAGCAGCCCAATCCTTATCTATCTGAAATATATTATGAAAGGCGGGTGAACTAGCCCCACCATTTATCTGGTTTTCTTCACCTTCATATCCCATATATACATCTAGTAAAACAACCTGATGGCCGTTACTTTTTAGAGCTTTATAAATCATAGTACCTGTAATTAAGGAAACATCTCTTTCTGTGCTGGTTCCCCCTGCCAATACAACGATTTTCATTAAAATTCCTCACTTTCCTCACAATATTATCATTAAAAATAGTTATTATATTCTAAGTAACGTTTGTTTAATCTGATTCCACAACAGTATAACGCATACCATGTTACAAGTAAAGTTAATATAGTGCTTTATATATATTAATTAGTGTCACAAATTTAGAAGCTTTATAAACTGTTGGTCTATGTTTGATTGATTATATCACGTATAAAAAGATATAATATTTGTTATGGTTTCCAAATTTATGAATGATAGTCTAAGCATTGTATTCCAGCCGGCTAGGAGAATAAAATCCTAGCCGGGTTTTTAATAAACTAAAGTACTTCTTCATAAGAAATAACAAATTTTATAAAAGTTTCTAACCTACCCCAAATTTTCTATAGTTACAGCCGAATTATATAATATGATCAATTAATTAGGAATCCTAAAAATGTAAATATTGATTAAGCGGTCATACAAGTTTATATTTCTAGATTAACTATTTGAAAGGAGTTTTAATCATGAAGAAAATGATATGTTTTATTATTACGATGGCATTATTACTTAGTTCTATATCAGTAGCGTATGCAAAACCAGGTAATACGACGGCTCAGAATAATAAGCAGAAAAAGACACAACAGGAGACGAAACAGGAGACAAAACAGGAGACAAAACAAGAGACAAAACAGGAGTCAAAAAAGGTAACAAAACAGGAGACTAGTAAAAATAACGGAAAGATCAAAGAGAAAAAGCAAACTTTCAAAATTGACGGTTCACCAGTTATTAAATACGGAAAATATAAGCTTCCTATCAGCCCTATTACAAAAGGTATGGGTGCAACAGTTAATTTTGATAAAACAACTGCAGTACTTACTGTAACCAAAGATACTACTACTATTGTAATTAACTTTATCGAAAAGACGGTTACAGTTAATGGTGTTGCTGACACCACTTCAGGCATATTCACCGCTAAGAACGACAAAAAACCAACGGTTCTGATTAAGTACATAGCGAATAAACTTGGTGTTAGAGTTACTGTTGATGACGATAAGGTTATTGTTACAGTACCAGGACTTGATTTACCGACAGGTGTTACAGTTACTACGGTAGGTCCTACAGTTTCAGCAAATACTTTGAATACCGAAACACTTTATGTGACAGCAGTTGCAAACATTATTGCTGGGCAGGCAACTGACGGTAAGGCTGAACTGTATGTTGGTACTAAACTGGTAGCTACGGATGCAGAAATCACTGCTACGGATTCAAAAGTAACATTTACAACCTCGGATGGTACTCCTACCAAGGAAGAGCTTCAAACAGTAATACCCACAGGCGGCATCGTTACCGTTAAGCTTTATAATGCAAAAAATGAAAGTGTTACCAGCGCGGTAGCAAATCCTACTCTTGTTGTTGATTACACAGTTCCAACAATTACAGGTATCACATCTGCTGTTTACAGTGCATCGGGAAGTGCGATTTCAATTAATGTTACTGGAGCCGGCGAAATGAATGATAAGGTAGATGTAACGAAAATCTCATTATATGATACTACACTTAATATTACCTACCAGCTGACTAATCTAACAGGGACAGGATCAATCGGAGTGGTAAGTAGCAATAATATAATTACAATTCAATTAGGTTCTGCAGATGTACTAGGGTTGACTGGTTTTGGCAGCACTACTTTATACCTGAATGTAGCTGCTGGCTCTTTATTATCTGACGCTGCAGGTAATACATCCTCAGCATCAACATCAGTACAATCCGTACCGGTTACAAAAATAAATTAATTCGTGTGTTTCAACAATTCAGTATATGTTCAGATATTGTATAGAATAGGAAAATAGACAGCAATCTGAACAGTAATAAGGCCGGCAGTCAGGAGAATAAACCCTGACTGCTGGTTTTTTATTAAATTGTTATTAAAAAATTATGATATTTGTTATAACCATTTCAATTATTAAAAATATATGTTATACTAATGAAATTCAAAAATACTCTAGCAGATTAATTCATGCCCACAACGGGAGGTTACATGTTCGGATATGTGAATATTAATAAACCGGAACTGAAAGTAAAGGAGTTCTATAAATATAAGGCATATTACTGTGGCTTATGTAAAACTTTAAAAAGTAAGTACGGTCAATTTGGACAGATGACCTTGTCCTATGATATGACATTTTTAATTATACTTTTAACCTCACTTTATGAAAGTGACACGGTGAGAGAGAAAAATCGGTGTGTGGTTCATCCCATACGAAAGCACGATACACTTTGCAATGAAATAACCGAATATGTGGCAGATATGAATATTGCGCTTACCTATCATCATTTGCTGGACGACTGGCAGGATGAAAAAAATATTGCTGGTTTTGCAGGAGCTAAGGTACTGAAGAAAGATTATAAAAAGATTAGCATGAAATACCCCAGACAGTGTAATGAAATCAGTGAAAGCCTAAAACGCCTTCAGGAATGTGAGAAGAATAAGGAAACAGATATTGATACGGTTTCTCGCTGTTTTGGAGAGCTGATGTCGGAGTTGTTTACTTATCGGCAGGATAGGTGGGAGAAACGGTTACGAAGGATAGGTTTTTATCTTGGTAAGTTTATCTATATTCTGGATGCTTATGATGATATAGAAAAAGATTTAAAACATAACAGCTATAATCCACTGTTACCGGCATATAAGAGTGACACCTTTGATACGGACTGTAGGGATATGCTGACTATGATGATGGCAGAGTGCAGCAGTGAGTTTGAAAAACTTCCATGTATCGTTGATGTTGAGATACTTCGAAACATCCTCTATGAGGGAGTCTGGACGAAACTTAATAAAATACATGATGAGAGAATAATAAGGAAGGGTCAAAAAAATGATAGCAAATCCATACAAAGTACTTGAGGTATCACCGAATGCCTCCAATGATGAAATCAAAAAAGCATACCGCGAGTTAAGCAGAAAGTACCATCCAGATTCTTATATAAATAATCCGCTAGCCAGTCTTGCTGAGGAAAAATTTAAAGAGGTTCAGGAAGCCTACGATCAGATTATGAAGGATAGAGAAAATGGGTACAGTGGAGTAGGTAATGCTGGTGATGATACGGATGAGATGAGAGTTGTTTTTAATTTAATTAATTCGGCTAATTATATAGAAGCTTTGAGGACACTTTCCCGCATTCCGCTCCGTTCTGCCAAATGGTATTATTACAGTGCAGTTTCCAATGCGGGTGTTGGAAATAATGTTTTAGCATTTGACCATGCCAGACAGGCTGTGAATATGGATCCGAGTAATCAGGAGTATAGGAATTTCCTCAATCATCTGGAATCGCACGGTCAGAGATATCAGGACAATCGTTATGGCTCCGGCATGGGAGGTTTTGGACAGGGAGGCTTTGGTCAGGGTTACGGAAGAAATTACGGTACAGGTAATTTGTGCTGTGATTTGTGGTGTGCCGATTCCTGTTGTGAATGTATGGGAGGGGATATGATTCCATGCATTTAAGTACTAAAAAATTAGCATTTTTGGGATTATTAATGGCAATCACTGTCTTATTGATTATTCTTAGTGAAGTCTTGGATTTTAATACACTTTTTCTGTTGGCTGGGGCATCGTTTTGTGTTGGAATTGCGTTCAGAGAGAGTGGGATTATGTTTGCATTTGGTTTCTATTTTGCAAGCTTAATTCTTGGTTTCCTGCTTGCTCCCAATAAGCTATACTGTATCACCTATTCAGCAATGGGTTTATACCTGCTTATCAGTGAATACTCCTATGATAAACTGATAAATATAAAAAGTCCTAATAACCGAAGAATTTTCTTATGGATTATTAAGTTTGCTGTGTTTAATATCATGTATATTCCAGCAGTAGTATTCTTGCCAAAACTGTTTTATGAAGGTGACATATTCAAAGGAATCCTTGCAGCTTTTATACTAGTAGGTCAAATTGCATTATTTGTTTACGATATGGCATATAATTATTTTCAAAGATATGTGTGGGGAAAAGTACGCGGTAATTTAAAATTAAATGAAAAATAATGCAGCATAGAAGCATCACAGAATACTTGTTATATTTTGATAATAATTAAGTCATTTGTTGTACCAGAGTTTAAAGGAAATTTGATTATCTGCAGGCGGATATAATCAGTTATATTACGATAGATGAATTATATAGTATTATGCAAATATACAGTTTAATAAATGTTCTTACGGTATTCTATTTTAATAGCATAAATGATGTATTATAGTATCTTATTAGAGAATATGCTTCTATTTGATAGACAGTTGAAAAATTAAAGCTGATATCATGATGGGAGCATTTTTGTTTGACTTACAAATAACCAATTTATGAAACTGCTTAAGGTTATGTGAGGGTTATGTGAAATATGAAAAAACTACTTATTTTCTTCAAATAAATTCCGATATAATAAACAGTCTGCTCGTTACCAAACAATACTTTACGGATATTGAACGTTACTTCAATGAAAACCCCACTGGTAAATGCGTATAACGCACGAATAGTTGGTATTAAATAATAAATTTTTACTATATTTATCCAAAGTCATTGAAAGATACATAATTTAAGTTTATAATTCTTGTTAAGGATTAACAAGAAAACTATATATGATATGTATTGATACAGGGATGTATATTTCATATCCAATACAAAAGAAAGGTTGATGGATAGAATAATGTACTTAGACATGAAGATGAATAAAGCAGATAGGAATTGGTTAATAGCAGGATTGTTATTGTTAGTAATAATTATTTGCTGTTTTAACACCAAATTTGCTGCTGCTGAAACAAGTATAACAGTAAAGGAAATTAATTATTCGAACAGTACCATAACATTACAGGTAAATAATGGTGATACAAAGGTTTATTTTTCTGATTTAAAGAAGAAAACCTGGCAAGCTGTACCCGGAAAAATCAGTAACTCTAACACAATCACAATGGACATTTCATGGATTACTTTATCAAAGAATTATGTGATTACGTTTAAGGCAAATCAATCTACTGGTATTGTCACTGTAACGATTCCAAAACAGGTAACTAATTTTAAAGCAACTTATAATAAGGTAAAAAGTACAGTAACCTTTGGCAATTCCGGAACAAGAACCATTGAATGGAGAAAAAAGGGCAGTACTATTTGGAAAACGGTTAATTCATCTACCCTATCTACAGAACTGGGTTATTTATGTACGAATGGAGCAACCGTATATTTTCGGTTAGCGCCTGTGAATGGTTCAAGTGTATCCAGTGTAGGTTATAGAGCCAGCAAGGAGGTTTCAGTAGTAATCACTAAGAAAGCTTCGGCTCCTACCATAACAATAGATGGTTCCAAATTCTGTATTGCAGCAAAAAAGGGAATGGCATATCGTACAGTAAATACGGACGGTACAACTTCAGATTGGACAACCATTAGTAGTACTTCAAATTTACTTTTAAAAAATATAGCAGCAAATGTAATGTATTTAAATTCATCTACAACACAGTCGGAAGTTACACTGCAATTTAGAACGAATGCTACAAGTTCAACTCAGGTTTCAAAATCAACTTCGGTTACTGTACCGGTACAGGAAGCAGCTCCGAATGAAGATACTTATGGAATATTATTAAGCTTTACAAGTTCTACAACGCTTTCTCTTCAAGTCAAATCGGCAAGTAGTTCAGTTCCTTTTGAATACACCATTGTTGACAAGGATGAGGAATTAAACTATCTGACAGCAAGTTGGAAAACGATTTCTTCAAGTACTGCAATAAACATTGAAGATGATACGGCAGAAGAAGGAAGCCATATTTATGTCAGAAAGCAATCAATCGGAGCGACTGGAGATGATGACTTTAAATTAGCCTCAGTCGAGTTAGATGTAACCGGATCAACCGGTGTAGTGTATCCGAATGCACCTGCAGCTACCTCCTTATCTACCCTGATTACTACATCAGGAAAATGCCAGACTACAGATTCTGCCAGCTATTTAACCTTTAAATTATACAGTGCCACATCAACGACCGTATCTTCTATCAATTTCTTGGATGCCTATGGGATTTCTCAGGGTGACGTAACTATTAAAAGCACTGTGGCTAAAAACTCAAGCAGAACAAACTCATCGGATGCATATATAATAACAACTAAGATTACTTCAACCAGTAATATCGATTCGGTAACAAAAAAACTGCTATATGCAAAGATAACCCTTGCAAATACAGACGTAATCTCAAGTACAGATGTGGCAGGAGTACGACTATATATCTATCCGGCTACTATGGTGAATAATCCAAGTGATACGGAAGATGTTAATGATGAATATACCGATAGTTTCAGCAGAGTATTTATGTCCAACGATTCGAATGACGATACATACTTTAAATATAAATTGGATTTAGGCACCGTGAATGTACCGGACTCCTCGACGGTGGATACATTTACTTCTACGGCAGTTACAATTAGTTCTTTGAAGTATGACGGATATACATTAACAAGTGGTACCGATTTCTCTGTTGAATATGGAACCTATGTGAATGATGATGATGAAACAGTAAGGACTGCAATTGTTACTGTAAATGTATCAGCTTTTGAAAAATCTTCATTAATTGATGTCACAAATACAAAAACACCATTGATGATTACACTCAATAATGGAGAGGTAATGAATGATGATATTTACATTACTCTTGTCAATACCGCAATAATAAAAAATACTCCAATTGCGTGGTCGATGACGGAAGGCAGCCTGAAAGAAACTAAAACCACCACTATCACAGACTCCAGTGGCAATACGACTTCTAATATCGAAGAAGTTATTTCTTATTCTATGACCTTAACTCTATTTAATTCAAGTTATGGGGTTGCAGTATCGGATGTAACCTGGGGCGGTGTCTCTGTACTCGGATCAACCACGATATCCAATGGTACAGCAACAATTTACCTGTCGAATGCGAAGTTAAATAAACTGACAACATCTGCAACCGATACTAAGAATATTATTATTACATTAAGTAACGGTTTTGTTATTAATACAGGATGTAAACTAACCGTATTAAATGCTTCGTAATGTATATGGTATAGGATTAGATAAGAGGAGGATATATGGGTAATCAAAAACAAAAATTAATAATAGGACTATTACTGTTAACATTGTTATGCTTTATACCAGCAGCTAAGGTGAATGCCACTACGGCTAAAGCAATTTCATTCGGAACAATTAATTATGAATTATTAACGATGCAGGTTTACAATAATAATAATTCTATTGTCTACTATTCTACGGATAACAGTACATGGACTGAGCTTGAGGCTGCCTATGATAATACGACAAGCTCCTATACAATGGATATCTCATGGGTATCAACGACAAGTGATGTTACCCTATATTTCAAGGGCAATACAGTAAAAACAGTTAAAACAATTGTTTTACCGGCACAAAATTCTATAATTAAGGTGACATATGACAAGAGTGAGGGAACTTTTACTTTTATTAATGCAGAAGAAGCAGATTCCTTTGAATGGAGAAAATCAACAGATTACAATTGGATATCTGTTGACATGGATGAAACCTCCACTTCTTATAATGAATTTTTAGATACCATGGAATATCTTAGAATAACTGGAGCATCGATTATAATTCGTATACCCCAGCAAATAGGTATCGGAAGCGATGATGTAGGAATACGTCAGAGTGCAGAAGTTACAGTTACAGTTACGGCAAGGGGGACAGCACCTACGGTAAAAGTGAATTCATCCAAATTAACTGTAAATACTACAACAGCAATGGAATATTATGATACTACATCAGCTTTATGGGTTGAATGCACTGGAACGATGAGCTTAAGTGATGTTACTCCAAAAGTCTTATATAGTAATGGTGCAGTAGCAACTACCTTAATGCTTCGTAAAGCAGCTTCGACATCGACTCCATATTCAAAAACACAGTATTTATCAATTCCAGCACAAGCTGCCGCACCTACAATTGGAGACAGTTCAAAGAATGTTACCTATTATTATATGAATTCTAAGCTAGTACTTCAATTTAATAATGCTTCATCTACAAATATTTATGAATATACAATTATAAAGTCTGGATATGACTATGATGTCACTACTGCAAGTTGGAAATCTGTCAAGACAACCAATATATTAACTTTATCCAGAACTACAGCGCCAGAGGGATGTACGATTTATGTAAGGAAAAAGGGAACTGACGAGAATACAACTACGAGTAAAGTTTTGGTTTTATCCTCCGCTGAAAATAGTATTATTGTAAATTATTAAAGCACTTACTGTAAATTAGTTAGATGAATTGATAACATAAGAACTGCCCCTGTCAATGAAGTGCACCGCAAAGTTAGATATATTTGTGGTGAATTTCATTAACAGGGGCAGTCCTTTTGTAACAGGATTTGAAAAGAATTGTTGCCACCAATTGCTTCTTTATTATTAGTTATTAAGAAGATAAAAGAGACAATTGGTTATTTAATTATAGTTTGACCACCCATGTAAGGCTGTAATGCAACAGGAATATTTACGGAACCATCTGCATTTAAATTATTCTCTAGAAAAGCAATCAGCATTCTCGGAGGAGCAACTACAGTATTATTAAGAGTATGAGCAAAGTATTTTCCATCTTCACCAACAACACGGATTTTCAAGCGGCGTGCCTGAGCATCTCCTAAATTAGAACAGCTGCCTACTTCAAAGTACTTTTTCTGTCTTGGTGACCATGCCTCAACATCAACTGACTTAACCTTCAAATCAGCTAAGTCACCGGAACAGCACTCCAGCGTTCTTACCGGAATGTCCATGGAACGGAATAGATCAACAGAGTTTTGCCATAGTTTATCAAACCACATCATACTGTCTTCTGGCTTGCATACGACAATCATTTCCTGCTTCTCAAACTGGTGAATACGATATACACCTCTTTCCTCTAAACCATGAGCTCCCTTTTCTTTTCTAAAGCAGGGGGAATAGCTGGTTAATGCCTGAGGTAAGGTGTCTGCCTGTAATATGGTATCGATGTATTTGCCAATCATGGAATGCTCGCTGGTTCCAATCAGATACAAATCTTCACCTTCAATTTTGTACATCATGGCATCCATTTCGGCAAAACTCATTACGCCGGTAACAACTTCGCTTCGAATCATGAAAGGAGGTACACAATACGTAAATCCGCGGTTGATCATAAAATCTCTTGCGTAGGAGATGACAGCAGAGTGAAGTCTTGCAATATCGCCCATTAAATAATAGAAACCGTTCCCGGCTACCTTTCTTGCACTATCAAGATCAATACCATTAAATTTTTCCATAATTTCGGTATGGTAGGGAACTTCAAAATCGGGAACAAACGGATCGCCGTAACGCTGAACTTCAACGTTCTCACTATCGTCTTTACCAATCGGAACGCTCGGATCAATAATATTTGGAATAATCATCATTATCTTTTTGATTTTTTCTTCCAGTTCTGCCTCTTTTGCCTCTAATTCTGTAAGACGTTCAGAATCAATCACTACCTGTTTCTTCATTTCTTCTGCTTCTGCTTTTTTACCCTGAGCCATTAGCCCACCGATTTGTTTGGAAATCTTATTTTTCTCAAATCTTAAATTATCCGCTTCCTGTTTGGCATTTCTACTTAGGGTATCAAGTGCAATGACCTCATCAACAAGGGGAAGCTTATTGTCCTGAAATTTATTTCTGATATTCTGTTTTACAATTTCAGGATTTTCTCTGACAAATTTTAAATCTAACATAATATCCTCCATTCTGCCGCCATGACGGCATAAAAAAAGCCCTCCAACCCATACATAAAACATGGGACGAAAGGACTCCGCGTTGCCACCCAAATTGCTAAGCTTATAAGCCTAGCCACTCAATAGTACGATATAGGGTACTAACCTTACGGCTCCTCACCGACAGCTCCAAAAGTGGAAAGATTTATTCTTTCACCGATTCGCACCAACCACCGGCTCTCTGAAGAAATTTACAAATCGTAGCTTTTATCAACACTGAAATTCTTGATACAAGAAATTAACTTGTATCTGTTTTTGCTTATAAAAAGTGAATTGGGATTACTTTTCATTTCTATATTATATAACCAATAATTCTGATTTTCAAGTAAAACCTAATTTATTTCCTATCCCGAACAGTGAAATTTAAATCTACACTGGAATTTTAATTATAGTGCATCCTATTTCCCTGTTTCAATGTCTATTTTGTACAGAATAAAAGGCAATATACATTTTCTTTTAAATGTGTTTTCTATATTTTAAATATAAAAAAATGTCTAAACACCTACCTTTGCAAATATTCCTGCCTTACTTGAGTGTCAATTGCAATTGATGACTGTATTTTCTGCGGTATGTGTGAACGACGATGCCCAACAGGAGCAATAAAAGTTGAGAAAGGGAAATTTTCTTGGAGTATTGAGAGACTTCAATGCATACAATGTAATTATTGCGGTGAAGTATGTACGAAAAAATGCTTGAAGATGGATAATCAATGT
>JAQUYQ010000108.1 GCA_028691795.1 Herbinix sp. | reverse complement strand
AGATAATTTGTCAAACTCGGCAGATTATGGTACTTTAATTCAAGAAGCAATGTCACAGGATATACTATATCTGATATCAGTCATCGGCGTTGTGATATGCGGAATTGTATTTTTCTTTTGGTATCAATACGAGATAAAAGGAGAAATAAGAGGCAGCCTACGTAGTGTTTTTACAGGTAAGCATTTTACTCTGCTCATTTTTATGGGTATTGGCTGTCAGTTTTTCGTTTCTGGAAGCATGAGTATAATTCAACAGTTTTTTAAGGAATTATTTGCTGATTATGCAAAACAGGTAGAAATGCTGACAAGTGGTAATGACATTGTAGTTTTGCTTTTATTAATTATTATAGCACCGGTAACGGAGGAGTTGATATTTAGAGGGGTTATCTTGCATAAAACCAGTAGGTATATACCTTTTATGGGAGCTAATATACTACAGGCAATTTTATTTGGTTTATATCATCAGAATATCATTCAAGGAATATATGCGGCAATAATAGCTTTTCTACTTGGGTTTGTCTACTATAAGTTTAAAACCATTTTTGCTTCAATGCTTCTGCATATGATAGTCAATGCAAGTTCCTTGCTGTTGGTAATCTTCCCCCAAAACTATTTCTATTATTGTATTCTAATCCTAGTAGGTATTATCTTTTCAACCATTGCACTTTGTCTATTAAAATTATCGGAGACCTTAGTGCCAAAGGAAGTTAAATTGGAATAATCTTATACCAAATTACTTTTCTCTTGCATACTTAGAATAAATAAGATAAGATACTAACTACAATTGAATAACAAATAGGAATTCATTTAGGAAGGAAAGTATTGTGAATTATAAAGCATAATTCATACGTTAATGAACATCCGATTATTTCTATCGTACTCCCAAGGAGACGTAAAGAAGGATATCGGAAAGTGCAACCCTACGTTCATGAATCCTATCTTCATCCGAAAATACAGATAGGAATTATACTATCGTAATTCGGTAACAATAGTAATAACTCAGGCTTGGTTGGTCTTGACCCAGAAAGCAGTCGCGGCAGGAACTAAAAAGACGTCTTATTCAATATTATTTTGCTTAAATCAATCTTTTTAGGTTATTTTATAAATAAAAACGCTGACTCGCTTGAACCTGTTCTATAAGGTCCTTCTGTGTCAGCGTTTTTTATTCATGACAAGTGAAGTGGCTCGTCTACTCATCTTATCAGAAATAATAATGCCATTACCAATTGCGCATATAGAAATTGTTTTGAAGATAATTGTTATTCGAATGTAAGCTGTCAAATTAATAAAGTAGCGAGTTGTCATGAAAAAAATTGTCGCTTAAAGCGGCAGAATGGAGGAAATTATGAATACAACAACTAACTTTCGCACCGCAAGGATGGTGCAGCTGGCACTATTTATCGCCATTATCGTACTAATGGCTTTTACACCACTGGGCTATATCAATACCATGGGACTGGCAATAACCTTAGTAGGTATTCCAGTAATAGTGGGATCGATTATACTTGGACCTGTGAATGGAGCGATACTCGGAGGTGTATTCGGAATTACAAGCTTTATACGATGCTTCGGAATGGATGCATTCGGTGTCTTGATTTTAGGAATTAACCCTGTTAAAACCTTTTTGCTGTGTATGATACCCCGTATTCTTATGGGAGGGTTAACAGGACTGCTTTTTGAAGGGCTAAAAAAAGTAGATAAGAAGAAAAATATCGCCTATGCAGTTGCTAGCTTATCAGGTTCTCTGTTTAATACGGTATTCTTTATGACACTGTTAATTGTATTTTTTTATAATACAAAGGAGATTCAAGACATTGCTACGAATGTTTTTCATACGAATAATGTCTTTACTTTTTTTATAGCAGTTGCCGGATTAAATGCGATAGTGGAAGCAATTGTTTGCCTGATCATAGGTACAGCAGTAGCGAAAGCATTGGATGTATATACTACGAAATCAATGCTGAAGCGATAAAACAAGGATTGTGTTACCAGCTTATTATTATATAAAGGATAACTGGCCGGTAGAAGCGATGTGGAATTCCATCCTTGCAAGCTTTGTTTTCAATCATCAGAAAAAAAGATGGAGCTATTTTTCTGAGTAACCTTTCTGGTGGGATTATCCATGGCAAAAGCAGAAATAGAAAAAGAAAATAAAAAGCATCTGGCATCCTTAGTATTATCATAGTAAAACATAACAAAGACAGGTTGCTGGCAGGAAGAACGGTGATGGAGTGCCGTTTTGAAAGCATTTGCAGTTTACGTGCAATTCTTAGGTATCTGAGAGAGCGGTGAAATCAGACGTGCGATAAGTCGCACGAGTGCAATTGTTTGACGAAGGAAATATAAGAAAAAGCTACTGCGTAGGTTTTTCTTATATTTCCTGAGGAGTTTTTGCGCGGTCTGATTGTTCCAAGTGAACGAAGAGACCTTAGAAGTGCTAGTAAACTGAAACTAGCTTTTCAAAAGGACATTCTATCATCGAGATTTCTGTCAGCAACCGTTCCTAGAATGATACAGCGAAAATAATTCATTCAGTTCAGCTATTGACATACTCACAGCGCTATGTTACAATGTTCTAGCTGTGAGTATTGCGTGGCAATATTTACAATAAAAAGAAGAGATCCATCTCTCACCCATAGCGTAAATGTAAATTTATTGTGAACGGGTCAATGCGATAAGAATTCAATATTATTTCGATTAAGAAATAATTGTATGATTGAGCTTGTAGGTGGATAATCTTTATCCACCTTTTTTATGTATTTGACACTATGTAACAAAATGATTTATAACCTATGGAGGTGCAGTACTATTAGCGATTTAATGATTAATGAACAAATCAGGGATAAGGAAATTCGCCTGATTGGTGAAGACGGAGAGCAATTGGGAATTATGCTTGCCAAAGATGCAATGAAACTAGCGAAGGAAGCTAACCTGGACCTGGTTAAAATTGCTCCGACAGCAAAGCCACCGGTTTGCAAGATTATCGATTACGGTAAATACAGATATGAATTGGCGAGAAAAGATAAAGAAGCCAAGAAAAAACAAAAAGTAACCGAGGTTAAAGAAGTACGTTTATCACCGAATATCGATGATAACGATTTGAATACAAAAGCAAATCAAGCACGTAAGTTTATTACCCATGGTGATAAAGTTAAGGTTGCATTAAGGTTCCGTGGTCGTGAAATGGCACATACATCATCCTCAAAGGTAATCCTAGACACTTTCTTTGCAATGCTCGAAGATATCGCTGTTATTGAAAAACCAGCGAAACTCGAAGGAAGAAATATGATCATGTTCTTAACAGAAAAACGTTAAAATACTAAATATGACAGCATTTTGGAAGGAAGCAGGTAAAACTGCTCCACCCGGCTGTATTAATTATTAAGGAGGAAATATCATGCCCAAGTTAAAAACAAGCAGAGCAGCAGCTAAGCGTTTCAAAGTAACAGGTACAGGAAAATTAAAGAGAATGAAGGCTTACAAGAGCCATATCTTAACAAAAAAATCCGCTAAGAGAAAGAGAAACCTCAGAAAAGCGGTAATGACAGATTCAACGAATATCAAGAACATGAAGAAAATCTTACCATATCTTTAAGAGATTGGTGATAAGGAGGAAAGAACATGGCAAGAATTAAAGGCGGAATGAACGCTAAAAAAAGACATAATAGAGTATTGAAACTGGCAAAAGGTTACAGAGGAGCCAGATCCAAACAATATAGAGTAGCAAAGCAATCAGTAATGAGAGCTTTAACAGCATCTTTTGCTGGTAGAAAAGAGAGAAAAAGACAATTCAGACAGTTATGGATTGCAAGAATCAACGCTGCAGCAAGATTGAATGGTTTATCTTACAGCAAGTTAATGTATGGATTAAAGTTAGCTAATATCGATATCAATAGAAAAATGCTTTCCGATATGGCAATTAACGACGCAAAGGGATTTACTGCATTGGCTGAAATTGCGAAAACAAAAATTGCTTAATTATTCTAAACATACAAAATTATGAATATACAAGAGATATGCTTATTAAGGCATGTCTCTTTTTTTGTGTTGCACCCTATTATGGGCATATTTGACTTATTTTAATTCAAACTTTGGCTAAATATAAAGAATAGAAAACGATTAGCTGTGATGCTCTTTTTACTATGAATGACTATATATTTTGTCTTAAGCATATATAATAGTATAAATGAATTTTTCGGAAGGGATTAGAATGACAGCCGAAGAGCGGGATAAAATAATTAGTAATGATTATGCAGACTTAATAATTAACTATAGCGGAGATAAAAGTGTTCTTGAGAAATTTGATAATGCCACGGTGAATATCATAGATTTTTTTAATGCGGTAGCTTATGTACCAGTAAGCCAAATTAACGATAATACGATTGTTCAAATGGGGTATTCCGTAATACCTTCCTTATTCGGATTGATTAGCCAGTCAAGCATCGAAGCTTCTGGAATAATTCGGTTGCGAAGCCTTCCCAATTTCAATCTTCGTGGGCAGGGAGTGCTGATTGGTATTTTGGATTCCGGTATTGATTATACGAATCCCATTTTTCGAAATGCTGATAATACAACAAAAATTGTTTCCTTATGGGATCAAACGATTGTAAGTGATAATTATCCGGATAATTATTATTACGGGACTCAGTATTCCAAAGAGCAGATTAACCAAGCTTTGCAGAGTGATAATCCACGTGATATTGTTCCGACTACCGATGAGATTGGTCATGGTACCATGCTGGCTGGAATTGCTGCAGGGAATGAAGTCCCGGAGAGTGGATTTTTTGGTGTTGCTCCGGATTCTGAATTGGTCATTGTTAAATTGAAACAGGCTAAACAGTATTTAAGGGATTTTTTTATTGTACCTGAAAATGTTCCTTGCTATCAAGAAAATGATATTTTATTTGCAGTAGAATACGTATCATCTATTGCTATTAAACTTAACAGACCGATAGCTATATGCATTGGGCTCGGGACTTCCCAGTATGCTCATGACGGAAGAGGCACTACAAGCAGTTATTTATCCTTAAAAGCTGAAGGTACAGGTGTAGGTATCATCATTGCTGGCGGAAATGAGGGAAATGCAAGAAGGCATTATTATGCTAAAATAGATCCAGATATTGGATTTGACACGGTAGAATTATCCGTGGGTGAAGGTGAACCAGGTTTTTCTATGGAATTATGGGGGGGGCTACCTAATATATATTCCATTGATATACAAACACCAAGCGGTGAATATGTTCCAAGAATTATTCCGACGCTAGACGAAACAAGAGTTCTCACGTTTATATTTGAACCGACTATAATAAATATTGACTTTCAGATTGTTGAGTCCCAGAGCGGGGATCAATTAATATTAATACGATTTCATAATCCTGCACCTGGTATTTGGCGTTTTAAAGTATATGTGAGTGGTGATGTTGGTGCAGATTTCCATATGTGGCTGCCTATGGAGGGGTTTATATCGAATAATACTTTTTTTGTACGATCAGATCCATATACAACAATTTTAGCCCTTGGTAATGCACGGGTACCGATTACAGTTACCGCTTATAATACAGAGGATGATAGTCTTTATGTCAATGCGAGCAGGGGTTATTCAAGAATTGGAATAATAAAACCGGATATTGCTGCACCTGGTGTGAATATCATAAGTCCTGGACTGGAACAGAACTTTGTTGCGGTTACAGGTACCAGTGCAGCTGCTGCACATACTACTGGTATTGCAGCAATGCTCTTGGAATGGGCAATAGTAAAGGGAAATCAACCTTCTCTTAATACAAGGGATATGAAGATATTTATGATTAGGGGCGCAAGAAGGAACGTAGAACTAAAATATCCCAACAGGGATTGGGGTTATGGAATATTAGACGTTTATAATATTTTCGATGCTCTGCGGATAGGAGAAAGACCAGAGTAGCGAGGGAGCAGAGGAGAGAAGGGCGGTTATGACAGAGGAAGAGAGATTTAAGATAACAAGCAATGATTATATCGATTTCATGGTTGCGTATAACCAAAACATGAGAGTCTTTGACCGCTATCCCAATGCATCAATTCATATTATGAATGATAGAAATGCTGTTGTATATTTACCGGTGGCACAGCTTACCGGCCGTAGTATTAGTCAATACGGATATTCCTTACTGCCGTCCTGTTATGGGCTTAATAGTCAGAAAAGTATTGAGGCCTCAGGTATCCAAAGACTTCGCCGTCTCCCTAATTTTAATTTAAGAGGTCAGGGAGTGCTCGTTGGTATCATTGATACGGGTATTGAATATACTAATCCAGTGTTTCGAAATAAGGATGGTACAAGTAGAATTGCGGCTATATGGGACCAAACAATTGACAGTGAGAATTATCCGCTGCCGTTTTTTTATGGAACACAATATCTAAAGGAGAATATTAATCAGGCTTTAGCCAGTGCCAATCCATTGGAGGTTGTACCAAGTGTAGATACAAATGGACATGGAACAATGTTAGCCGGTATAGCAGCTGGCTCAGAGGTATCGGAAAGTAATTTCAGCGGTATTGTTCCAGAAGCGGAATTAATCATAGTGAAACTAAAACAAGCCAAATCGGTTCTAAGAGATTTCTTTATAATCCCTCAGGATGCAGATTGTTATCAGGAAAATGATATTATGTGGGCGGTTCAATATATTATAGATACGTCAAGACAATTACAGCGCCCAGTTGCCATATGCATTGGACTAGGCACATCCCAGGGTGCTCATGATGGGAGGGACTTTCTTAGTAGCCTTATTAATATAGTAGCCGATTTTCCCGGAGTAGTAATCACGGTAGCCGGAGGGAACGAAGGAAATGCCGCAAGACATTTCTACAGTGAGATTAATTCAAGTATTGGATATTCCTCGGTAGAGCTGAATATTGGTGATAATGAACCAGGATTTACGATGGAATTGTGGGGCACTGCACCAAACACCTATTCAGTTGATATATTAACACCCACCGGAGAATATATACCAAGAATATCGGAAAGTCTTCGTGTAAATCGTGAAATTTCATTTGTATTCGAAAGAACTAAAATTTCAGTGGATTATCAGATGGTTGAAACATTAACCGGTGACCAGATCATATTGATGCGTTTTCGAGAACCTACAGCAGGTATATGGAATTTTAAGGTTTATACCAGAGGAGATTTGCAGGGGATATTCAATATTTGGTTACCAGTCAGTGGCTTTGTTTCAGATAATACATACTTTATACAACCAGACCCTTATACAACAATTACTTCTCCCGGAAACTCGACAGCACCTATTACGGTAACGGCATACAGTCCGGATAACAATACCCTGTATCGAAGAGCCGGGAAAGGTTATTCAAGGACAAATGAAATCAAACCTGAGATTGCTGCACCGGGAGTCAATATTCAAGCTCCAACTCTGCAACAGGGGTTTACCAACATAACCGGAACAAGTGCGGCAGCTGCACATACAGCGGGTGTAACGGCCATGATATTAGAATGGGCGATTGTAAGAGGAAATTATCCGGGTGTTGATTCTGTTGAAATTAAAAAATTCTTAATTAGAGGTGCGCAAAGAAATCCAAGACTGGTTTATCCAAACCGTGATTGGGGATATGGCATCTTAGATATTTATAATGTATATAATATTTTACGTCCCAGCCTACAAATCAGTAATATTAGGAAAAAATAGCAGGCTGAAAAGGTTAAAATAAGATTAGAGTTGATAGTTTTATATTGCATGAATCAGTCACATGAAGTATGATAAATATGGAAATAATACAAAAATTGTGACTATTCAGTCACTGCGGTTCTAACGAACCGATGCACACAAAATATGCTTAAAAAGCGCATATTTTGGCGCTGGCTGACTCGAAATCCTAACGGATTTCTCGGGGTACTGAATAGTTACCAAAAATTAATCTATATTTGGGAGGAAAATATGAGAAATAAATTATCAAATGCTTTGTGGGGATTATTTTTTATAATTATAGGTGTTGGTTTTGCTGGAAATGTTTTATTTGACTGGGATTTTCAGCTGTTCTTTCCTGGTTGGTGGACACTATTCATCATTATTCCATGTTTTATCAGCATGATTCAGCATGGTTTTGGTGTAGGGGCAACAGTTGGATTTGTTATTGGTGTTCT